>JBDHWD010000004.1:0-75245 GCA_039810005.1 Thermomicrobiales bacterium
CGCTCGCGCAGCGCGTCGGCGTCGAGGATCTCCCAGAAGCCGCGCTCCTGCATCTGCGTCGCGACGGCACGCTGACGTTCGGCGGCGTCACCGGCAACGACGCGGACCTCGCCGATGATGCGGACGAGCTCCTGGCCGCTTGCCTCTTCGACTTCATGCCACAGCTCGAAGGTGCGTCGGGCGAGTGGGACGTAGCCGTCGTCCTGAGTGGCAGACTTCCGGATCATGCGGTGGTGTCCGTGCGATGAGCCCTGGTTGTGGCCGATGTGAAACTGCTCGATCCCGAGGGCACGGACGCCGCGCTTGGCGAGCTGGTAGACCGAGGCAGCGCCCATCGCTCCGATGCCGACGACGATCGCGTCATACGACTCAGCCATCTTCGTTCCTCTCTCACGAGTCAATCCACCAGGGGGACGCAGAACCTCATTGTCAGCCAACACGCTAGCAGCGCTTGGCGACGCGGGCAAGCGCCGTGAACGACGCTGGCGAGAGTTTGGGTGACTACCAGGGAAACCCTGTCCGAAGAGAGAAATGTCTTGCACATCTCAGGACGCATTGATACGTTGTCTCAATACCTTTCGCGCGTGCCCGGCCAAGGCATTCGAGCGTTGCGAGGAGTCGGAGTGATGAGAGATCAATCGCCCAGAAGGGTTCGTGTGCTGGCGCTGGCGCTGGTGCTCTGCCTGATTGTGCCGCTCGCTGCCTGCGGCGGAGACGCGGACGATAGTGAATCCGCGATACCAGCGTCGACGGCGGCCAGTAGCACGCAACCATCCGGCGTGGATGCAACGCCGGGCGGACAAGGTGGCGAGCTTCGGGTAGCGACCGGATTTCTCCCAGCGACACTCGATCCGGGAGGGGATGGCTTCGGCATGGTCCAGTTCGGAATCGCCGAGACGCTGACGCGAATCGGGGCCGATCAGCAGATTGAGCCGTGGTTGGCGGAGTCGGTCGAATCCGAGGACACGCGCCAGTGGCGGATCAGGCTGCGGGACGGCGCGACGTTCTGGAACGGCGAGCCGGTGGATGCCGCCGCGGTTGAGGCGTCGCTGCGGCGTGCGCTGGACACGATCCCCTCGGCCGCGCAGTATCTCGATCCGGACGTGACGATGACGGTCGTGGATGAGCGCACGCTCGATCTCAGCTTCGATGACCCACTCCCGACCCTGCCGAACAACCTGGCGACGTTCCACCTCGTGATTGCCACGGAGGATGCGAGCGCGCTCGGCGGTCTTTCGATGACCGGGCCGTATCAGGTGGCCCAGCATACGCCAGATGATCGTCTGGTGCTGAATGCCTATGCGGGTCACTGGAGCGGGACACCGCCGTTCGACAGCGTGACGGTGCGGCTGGTTCGCGATGCCAACGCGCGCATGCTGGGGTTGCAGGCGGGCGAGGTCGATCTGGTGACCGAGGTACCGACCGAGCTGACGGTCGGTGTCGGTGGCGGGGTCGAGATCATCTCCAGTGCGTCGACACGCGTGCATCACGTCGTCCTCAATCACGCGCGCGCGCCGTTTGACGACTTTGCGGTGCGTGAGGCGTTCGCGGTTGGCATCGACCGGGACCTGCTGAACGACCTGACGCTGGCTGGGCTCGGCGCATCGACATCGACGTTCTTCCCGGCCGATCTCGGGCTCCCGACGATACCGCCGATCGAGACGGACGTCGATCGCGCGGCTGAGATTCTGGACGCCGCCGGTTGGGTCGAGGGTGGCGACGGCGTGCGACAGAAGGGCGGCGAAGCGCTGCGCTTCGTGCTGCACACCTACGCGCGGCGGCCGGAACTGCCGGCCATCGCGGTATCGATCCAGGACCAGCTGCGCGCCATCGGATTCGACGTCGAGATCCACCAGGTCGATGACATCAGCGCACAGATGAGCAGCGGCGATTTCGAGGCCGCCATGTTCTCAGTGAACCTCGTGCCGATCGGCGATCCGCGCTACGCGTTGAATGTGAGCCTCGTCAGCGACGGGATCTACAACTATGGCGGAATCCAGAACGATCGCCTTGATGAGATCGCGACCGAGCTGCTGACTGAGGGCGACGCGCAGACGCGGGAGGGTCTGGTGCTGGAGGCGCAGCAGATTGTCCGAGACGACGCGTCGAACGTCTATCTCGTGGCCGCGCCGCTGGTCATTGCTTATCAGTCGGACACGATTGCGCCATTTGAGATGCGCAGCAACGATCTGTACCTGATCGATACGTCGATTCAGCCGGCGTCGTAATTCGGCTCAGGCACGGTCGGGAACGATAGTGATCCAGCGCATACTCAGCATCTTTCCGGTTCTGCTCACCGTCGCGACGCTGGCGTTTGCGCTGCAGGCTATCGCGCCGGGTGACCCAGCCCGCTTGCTCGTTGAGGCGAGCGGGCTTTCGCCTGCGCCGCCGGAGGCTGTCGCGGCGAAGCGGCAGGAGCTCGGGCTGGATGCACCGGTGATTGAGCGCTACCTGCGCTGGATCGGCGATGCGGCGCAGGGCGACCTCGGTCGCTCACACCGCACCTACCAGCCCGTCACATCGATGTACCTGGAGCGGATGCCGGCGACACTGGCGCTGGCACTTGTTGCGGCGGCGATCAGCGCGGTGATTGCGTTGCCGCTCGGCATCCTGACGGCCTGGCAGCGCGGAAGCTGGATCGATCGGCTCGGACAGCTGGTCGCGGTGATCGGCACTGCCGCGCCCGGCTTCTGGGTCGCGCTGATGCTGATGTATGTCTTTGGCATCCGGCTCGGCTGGCTGCCGGTCTTCGGATCGCTAACACCCTCGGGCATCATCCTGCCGGCAATCGTCGTTGCGCTGCCGAATATTGCTTTCCTGACACGCCTGACGCGCATGGCGACGCTGGAGGTGCTCAGCGCCGACTTCCTGACCGTCGCGCGGATGAAGGGGTTGTCGGAGTGGCGGCTTGCGCTGCGCCACGTCACGCCCAACGTGCTGGCCGAGATTTCGACGATGCTGGGGTTGCAGTTGGCCGGGCTGATGACCGGCGCGGCGGTCGTTGAATACGTCTTCGCCTGGCCCGGCATCGGCCGCCTCGCGGTCGAGAGCGCGCTGGTGCGGGACACGCCGGTTGTCGTCGGGTTCGCGGTGATGGCCGGGCTGATCTTCGTCGTCGTCAACCTCATCACCGACCTGCTGGTCGCGCGGCTCGACCCGCGCGTGCGGAGCCTGTGACGATGGAACAGCCGACGGTTGACATCGCAACGCTTGAGCGGGCACTGCCGACAGACGGGGCGCGGCGGCGGTCGGTGGGTCGGCCGCGCTGGCTGCTGCCCACCATCGCGCTGGCAACACTCGCCCTCATCACAATCGTCGGGCCGATGGTCTGGAACCACGGACAGTACGAGCACAATCCCGTGGCGCGGCTGCAGGTTCCGTCGCTCGACCATCCGGCCGGCACGGACGCATTTGGTCGCGACCTGCTGGCGCGGCTACTGCTCGGGGCGCGCTGGACGCTCGCGGGCGCTGCGGCGGTCAGTGTGGCGGGGAACCTGATCGGCCTGCTGGTCGCTGGCCTTGCGACGCGCCATCGTCTGCTGGATTCAGCGACCGGCCGCCTGATCGATGCGTTGCTGGCGATCCCGTCGCTGGTGGTAGCGCTGGCGCTGACGTCGGTGCTGGGGCCGTCGTTCCGCAACCTGCTGATCGCGCTGACGATCGCCAGTTGGCCGTGGTATGCGCGCATCTATCGTGGCGTGCTGATCCGTGAGTACGCGTCCGACTACGTCGAAGGAGCGACGGTTGCCGGGGCGTCGAATGCATCGATCCTGGTGCGGCACGTACTGCCGAATGTGCTGGGGCCAACGATCGTGCTCGTGACGACGAACGCCGGCTCGGCGATGCTGAACCTGGCTGCGCTCTCGTTCCTCGGCCTCGGCGCGCAACCGCCGACGCCGGAGTGGGGGACGATGATCAGCGATGCGCGGGTCTACGTGCAGATCCGCCCGTGGCAGGTGCTCGCGCCGGGCCTCTGCATCATGCTGACCGTCTCGGTCATCAACCTCGCCGGTGACGCGCTACGCGATGCCTTCGATCCGCGCTTGCGGCATCGGTAGGGCGGCGACTCGTCGGTAGCCCATAGTTGTTCGCGGCTCGGAGCCAGAGTTTACGTCGGCCTCCTGCTTCCTCACGCTTCCCAGGCGACAGCTCAGCACGTTCGAACCCTGTTACCGCGTCTTGACGCCTGGATAGCAACGAACCACCGGAAGGATGGATGACTCCGATTGGATGCTGCCATTGGCTTTGCCGAGTGTCATGCTGGTGGGGCAGAAGGCATTTCGACGCTCGCAGGCCAAAGGAGGGCATGAATTGGACCAGTCCACATGGCGGACGAAAGTTGGCTTGGCGCAAATGCTCAAGGGTGGCGTCATCATGGATGTCGTCACGCCAGAGCAGGCGAAGATCGCGGAAGAGGCCGGGGCCGTCGCGGTCATGGCGCTGGAGCGCGTACCGGCGGACATCCGGCGCGACGGTGGCGTGGCGCGAATGAGCGACCCGGCGCTGATCCGCGAGATCAAGGCAACGGTCACGATCCCGGTCATGGCGAAGGCGCGCATCGGACACTTCGTTGAGGCGCAGGTAATTGAGGCCTGCGACATTGATTACATCGACGAGTCGGAGGTGCTGACACCGGCCGACGAGGATCATCACATCGACAAATTCGCGTTCCGCATCCCGTTCGTCTGCGGCGCGCGCGACCTCGGCGAGGCGCTGCGGCGGCTGGGCGAGGGCGCCGCGATGATCCGCACGAAGGGCGAGGCCGGGACCGGCAACGTCGTCGAGGCCGTGCGGCACATGCGCACGATGCAATCGCAAATTCGCAGGGCAACCGGCATGACGCGCGACGAGTTGCCGGCATTCGCCAAGGAGCTTGGCGCGCCGCTGGATCTGCTGCGCGAGGTTGCTGATCTGGGCCGGATGCCGGTTGTCAACTTCGCTGCTGGTGGCATTGCGACTCCGGCCGACGCGGCGCTGATGATGCAGCTCGGCTGCGATGGCGTGTTTGTCGGCTCGGGCATCTTCAAGTCCGGTGATCCGGCGCGCCGTGCGGCGGCCATCGTCGAAGCGGTCACGCACTACACCGACCCGATCCGCATCGCGAAGGTCAGCGAGAATCTGGGCGAGGCGATGGTCGGGATCAATGTCAGCACGCTGCCGGCCGACGAGCTGCTGGCGACACGCGGGTGGTAATCCAATGAGCGGACGGTATCACGTACCGGCCCTGCTCTCGCATCCAGATGCAGCGGGCGAGGGCGCAATCGGCGTCCTCGCCCTGCAGGGCGCGTTCATCGAGCACGTCGCCGCGCTGACGGAGATCGGCGTTGCGGCGCGGGAGGTCAGACTGCCGGAGCATCTGGCCGGGTTGCGCGGGCTGATCATCCCCGGCGGCGAGAGCACGGTCATCGGCAAGCTGATGGTCAAATACGAGCTGGATCGCGCCATCAGGTCGTTTGTCGCGGGCGGCGGGGCTGTCTGGGGCACGTGCGCCGGCATGATCCTGCTGGCAAACGATGTCGGTCGCGACCAGCCGCTGCTGGGGCTGCTGGATATCACCGTCGAGCGCAACGCCTACGGCTCGCAATTGGCGTCGTTCGAGGAGGATGTCGCGCTGCCGAGCCTGGGCATCGCCGACCTGCGCGCCGTATTCATTCGAGCACCGGTCGTGGCGCGGGTCGGGCCGGATGTGCGCATTGAAGCGCGCGACGGACGCGACAACATCGTTGCCGTGTCTTGCGGCAATATCCTCGCAACAGCATTCCACCCTGAGCTGACCGCCGATCGGCGACTGCACGCATCGTTCGCGAAGCATGCAGGGCAGGCGGCCGCCGCGGTCAGTTAGCTCTGGACGCTTTGGCCGTCGAGCGGGACGAGTTCCAGTACCGGCAGGTCGCCACCCTGCTCGACAGCCATGCGCAACTCGGCGTCGTAATCGAACAGGCCGGTCAGGCGCAGCAGTGGCCGAACCAGCTTCGGTGGCCCGCACGAGCCGGAGCGCTTCTGCATACGCAGCATCAAGGCAGCGCGCTCATCTGGCGATTCGATCAAGCGGGCTTCGGCTTCCATCCGCTTGCGGCCAACCTGGATCGTGACGCGTGGGTTCGCGCGGATATTGCGGTACCAGTTTGAGCTGGTTCCCCAACCGGAGAAGACAATGTAGCGGTCGCCGTCGGGCATGAAGCTGATGCAGACGGGGCGCGGCTCGCCGGATTTTCGTCCGGTCGCGATCAGCAGCAACACACAGCGCCAGCGCAACAGCTCGGCGATTGGCCCACGATAGAGCTTGACCGGGCTACGAAGGAAGAATCGTTGTAAGCCGGCCGCTTTCTGGCGCGTCATTCGTGGTTCGCTAGTCTCCACGCTTTCCTCCCTGCCGTTGTCACTGCCCGCACCGGAGCGTCAGCACGTTACGAGTAGAGATCTGTTCGCGTGGAGCATGCCACGAATCAGCAAACTGGTTGGATACTCAGTCTCTCGCGTCAGATAGAAATTCGATAGCGTCATCGCGTCTGATCATCACCACCGGCGAGTTGCGAGTGACCACGTCGCTGGTCGCGACGCGCTCGCGTTTCGCCCCGCCGCCCTCGTCGATGTCATCCGAGCGAACCATGCCGGTCCTGGCATGTTCCCCGACCATCTCCGGGGTTTCCACACTTACCAATGATGCCTGCAGTCGCTTCATTGATGTCACCCCCTGATTCAACTGGTCACCATCGATTGCGTAGTGTCACGCACTACCACTCTACGCATGCCGGAGACTGGAAAGAATACGTAAAAACCCCGAATTGGGCGCGATTCCGACAGAATAGGATCAACAGAGATGTCCGAAAGCGCGAACAGCACGCCCAAGCGGAGGGAACGACCCAATCGAAGTCGAAACAATATCGCAACCTCAGGTCGCTTTATCGCATAGAGATCACAGGAAACACCAGGAGATCCTGTTGCAGGCGCTCTTTACCTCAACAGTAGTTGCTCATGCGCCGTACGACAGACAACAGCCAAGATCAGATCGGCTTCTCCTGAGTTGGACGAACGAGGGTGGCACGGAATCTGGTATGTACCAGGTTGCCGCACCACTGAGCCGGTGCGGAGGGTAGGAGGACACGTGATTTGCATCCTGCTCGTCGAAGATGATCCTGCCATTCGGTCCGTCCTCCGTGAGTTCCTGTCCGAGGAAGGATTCGAGGTTCGAGGCGTCGCAGACGGGCGCGCGGGAATCAACGCCGCGCGAACAATTCAGCCCGACCTGATCGTAATGGATTTGATGCTCCCGGTACTCGACGGAGTAACTGCGACCAGGCAATTGAAAGCCGACCCGGTGACTCGTGATATCCCAATCATTGCCGTTTCCGCGGCGTGTGAAGAACGACCGCGCACACGAGAGCTTCCAGCCGACGACTTCGTCTTGAAGCCTTTCGAGCTGGATGCGCTGCTGGCAACGATCTCCGACAATCTCGGGCATTCGTCGCATATGTCTGTTTGAACCGAGCAGTGGTGTCTGGCACTGTCGGACGATCATTCATCGTCGAAGCGAAGCGTCGTCGTCAGGCCAGGGATGCCGACAACTGCGTCGGGGTATTCCTGGCTTGCGATCATAGAAACGGCAGACGGATCCTCAACCGCCGGGCTCAGATGCGTGAGCCACAGAGAGCGCACATCAGCGTCGGCTGCCAGCCGCGCGGCCTGACGCGCCGTCATGTGTCCGCGCTTGCGGGCACGCTCGGTCAGGGCGTCATCGGCGTACATCGCCTCACAGACCAGCAGGTCGCTATCGGCCACAAACGGAGTCAGCTCGTCGAAGATCGCGGTGTCGGTGACGAGTGAAACGCTTAAGCCACGCCGCGGCGGCCCGAGCACATCGTCCGGGTCCACGTCGTCAACTGCCTCTCCCGCCTGCAGACGTGACCACTGCTCGATCGGGATATCAAGCTCTCGCGCGCGCTCGGCATTGAAGCGTCGTGTCCGGGCGACATTGAGACGGTAGGCAAGGCACGGGACATGGTGCTGCGCGAGGATCGCTGATGCCTGCACGCCGCCAGGTAGATCGAAAGACTCACCACCTTCCAGCTCAGCGACGCCAAGCTCGTACGGTACACGCCCGACAATGCTGAACAGGTGTTGCACCACCTCGTGTGTGCGAGGCGGGCCGTAGATCGTGACCGGCTCGCGACGACCCGAGTGGGCGATCTGAAAGAGGATCCCCGGTAATCCAGCGACGTGATCGGCGTGCAGATGGCTCAGCAGGATCGCGCCGGTCGAGCGAAACGGCCAGCCGCTGGCGCGCCAGTTGACCTGTGTTCCCTCGCCGCAGTCCCAGAGAATCGTCTCGCCATTGACCCGAATGAGGCAGGCCGAGAGTGGACGGCCCGGCAGAGGCATCATGCCGCCGTTACCGAGAAGACAGATGTCGATCAGACGATCTTCCCTCCTGCCGGGCACGTGTGCGACGACGAGCGTCGCCGCTTGAGTGTTCGGCTATTCGTCGTCCGCGCTGACGACGCCGGCGCGCTCGAATTCGACGCGGCGCTCCTGCGTTTGCCGGATCGCCTCGGGCGGCAGCGCCTGCGCGCCGCCGATGACATTGGCCATCAGCGAGAACTGGGCCGCTTCCTCCAGGACGAAGACGAGGTGCGTCGCCTTCTCCAGCGTATCGTCGAACGCCAGCAGGCCATGGTTGGCCAGCAGCACAGCTTTGTTTGTGTCGTTCACAACATCAATGATGTTGCTCACCGAGCGCTCCGAACCGCGCGCGCCATAGGCCGCGACTGGGACTGCCTCGTTGATGTCGAAGCGCACCATCGCTTCGTAGGTCGGCTCGATCGGTTTGTTGGCAATGGCGAACGAGGTGACGTATGGCGAGTGGGTGTGGACGATGCCGTTGATATCGGGGCGGCGTCGGTAGACCGCCGCGTGCATCTGAATGATCTCGTTTGATGCCGGGCCGATCTGCCCATCGAGAATGTCGCCATCAGTCGACAGCAGCGCCAGATCGGACGTCTGCAGATCGGCGAGGGCGCCGACGCCAGTCAGCAGGAAGCGATTGGAGTCCGGCAACCTGATGCTGATGTTCCCGTGCTGGGAGTGCGAGAGGACGGCGTGTCCCTCCACAAGCCGACGCGCGCTCTCAACGACTCGCTCGGCGAATGGCTGGATCTCGGGTGACCACGACATGGCAGGGGCTCCCTTCACGAACGCGTGGCTCACAGGGTTCGATTGTGAGCCACGCGCGTGTCGGGCGCAAGGAGCAATGTCCTGTGGACTACTCCTTTGGCATCGTCCTGAGCGCATCGTAGGCCGGTCGCGGCGACCAGTCGCTGTTCAGCACTGCCCACGGATACTTCTCGTCGGCCGGGTCGGTGATCACGCTGTAGTTCAGGTTCCAGACAAACATCGGGCCGATCCATGGCCACTCGGTGCGACCGATCTCGAAGGCACGCAGGAGGTAGTTGGCCTGCATCTCGTCTGAGATCGCCGCGCCGTACTCGTAGCCGGGAGCCTCGTTCGCTGTCGACCAGCCAAACTCGGTCAGCCAGATGCGCTTGCCACTGTCTCCCCAGCGCACCATGATGTCACGCAGATCCTCGACGCGCCGGAAGTAGAACGAGTTGTCGTTGTCCCAGCCATCGGTTCCCGGGTTGTCCGGCCACGATTGATCCGGCGAGTTGTCGTTGCTGCCGGGATGTGCGCCCAGCGCATCGAAGTAGTTGGAGAGCGCGCCACCGGTGTACTCGTACGCGCGTTGCAGATACAGATCGTCGGCGATCGCGATGTCCGGCTTGTCGAGCCCGTTCGGTGTCAGCGCGCCGAACAGCACCCAGGCCGACGGATCGCCGGCACGCACGCCGTCGTGGCCCGCCTTGAGCAGCTCGACATAGGGGCCGACCTGAACCCAGCCTCCGCTGTTGGATGCCAGGTTCTGCTCATTCCAGATCTCCCAGGCCTGCACCTTGCCCTTGTAGCGGCCCGAGAGGAACTCCATGAGATCGCGGAAGTGCGCAGTGTCGGTCGGGATGTCGCCATTGACACCGGCCCAGCCGGGGCTCGGCCCGACGACGCTGACGAGGAGCTTGATGCCGGCGGCGCTGGTCTGGGCGGTGATCCGGTCCAGACCGATCGGGTCATAAAGACCGGGGCCGACGTGCTCCAGCGAGTCCCAGCGGGCCTGAAAATGAACCCACTCGAAGCCGGCCGCCTTGACCATCTCGATGGTCTTCGCGTTGAACGCCGTCGCTTCGGGGCTGCCGTCGCCTGCCAGGAACGCGTTGAAGCCCGGTGCGGCCTGTGCAGCCTCGGCGCGGCCGCTGGTCGGATCTACAGGTGGGGCGTTCGGGTCCTGTCGCGCGACAGCATCGGCTGGCGCGGGGTGGGCGACGAGATACTCGGAACCGAGCAGGCCGAGCAGCGTTTCGTACTGCGTTCCGGCGTACTCCGGGTGGTATTCAAAGCGTGTGCGCTCGAAGTACTGGACGGTGTGAATCTCGCCGTCACCGGCTGGTGGTGGCTGGTTGCGCTCGTCAAATTCTTCCGAGATCGGGAAGCCGAAGTTCGGCAGACCACCATGATCCTGCCAGTACGAGCGGAAGCCGAAGCAGAGGCGGTGGCCAGTCTCCGCATAGAACGTGCAGTTCTCGTCGGAATCAGTCTGGATCGGCTTGAAGGCCGCTTCGTTCTCGCGCCCTTCGGCGCGTATCGCGCCGAGGCGCTGGAGCAGGACTTCGTACTCGGTCCCGGCGTACTCCGGGTGATACTCAAAGATGGCGCGCTCGAAATATTGCTTCCAGAGGCCGTTGTCCATGAAGATACCGGTGATGGGGTAGCCAAAGATGTAGAGGCCGCCGTGCGTCTCCCAGTACTCGCGGAAGCTGCCCTGCAACCAGTAGCCGGTTGTGTCGAAATAGACGGGCTGGCGGAGATCAGCTGCCTCTGCCGAGCGCTGCGGTGGCGCGGAGATCGTTAGTGCACCAGCGAGCATCAACACGGCAAGCAGCGATGAGAACAACCTCACGGACAATCCCTTCGATCTGCGGCAGCGGAGCGTCAGTTTCACTTCCTGTCGGCACGGGTTTGTGATCGTATCACAGCGCGTCCCACGGGCCAGCGCGGCTGGATAACCGACCAGGCGCCGAGACCAACGATAGCCAGCAACGAGACGAGCGTCATGAATGTACCAAGCGTGCGGTGCGTCGAGCGATAGGTGAAGACAACGTCGTGCGTACCTTCCGACAGCCAGACAGCGCGCAGCGCGTGGTCTGCCCGCACGACTTCGGCAGCAGCGCCATCGACCGTCGCCGACCAGCCGGGATAATACGGATCGGCCAGGACAAGGTAGCCGGCGGTCGGCAACGATGCGCGGACGACGACGCGTGTGTTGCCATACTCGACGATGTCGGCGCTACCGCCCGTGGCTGGCGCGCTGGAGGTCAATCCCTCAACCGGCGGGTCGCTGACCACGACCGTGTCGCGGAGCGAACCGGCGTTGGTCGTCATCCACGACAGCACATGCTCGTCAGGCTGTGCGACCCAGTGCTCTGCAATCCAGACGCGCGGCATCGCGTCCGTGTTCTCGTAGATTTGCATCCAGCCATCCATCGCCAACTGGAATCCCGACAGATCGAAGCCTGGATAGAGCTCGGCCAGCGGGCGCGTGACCGGCACGTAGCGGATGTTGAGCAGGTCGTAGATCGGCGAGCCCGGATTGCCGACGGCCAGATTGAAAAGCTCCTGATATTCCAGCGGCCAGAGGACGCTATAGCCGTTGATGCTCTGCAGGTCCCAAACGAGCGAGCCATTGATCCAGATTGAGCCAGCTTGATCGGGATAGATACGGAACTGATCCGGCTCGGCCGCAGTCTGACGGTCAAGCAACCAGCGGACGAACGGGTCCTCCGGCGCTGCGGCCCAGTCGGGCCCGATGTACGAGTCCGGCTTGCTCGCGTGATCGGCGTAGACGCGGTTGGCGTTGGCCAGCCCGACGTCAGCCCCGACGATCATGACCAGCGCGATGACCAGCGCCGAAGCCGGGAAGCGCCAGATGACGCGGGCGTAGACGACGACAATCGCCAGCAGCGCCACGACAATGGCGACGAGCAGGTCGATCTCAATGTTGCGCAGCCGATCGAGCCAGACTGCCTCGTCAGCGCCGTTACGCCGTAGCGCGGCGAATGCGAGCCCGAGGACGAGCAACCCAGTTCCGACCAGCAGGAATCGGCCCAGCATCCGCGCTGCCAGAACACCATCGGCGCGATAGCGCTCCTCGAGAGCGCGGACGCCGAAGGCGGCCAGCAGACCGATGCACAGCGTGACAAGGGCAATGAAGTTGCCGGGCCGGCGAACATGATCGAAGCCGGGCATGATCTCGAAGACGAGCCGATAGATCAGGCCGTGGCTACCGAACGCCAGCACCAGGCTGATCGCTCCAGCCGCGAGAATGCCGCCAACCAGTCGACGATGCTGGCGGTCAGCACACGCAACGCCGAGGACGGCCAGGAAGAGCGGGACGAGACCGAGGTACATGTTCGTCTCGGCCGGATCGCCGGTCGCCCAGTAGAGCGCCGGATCGTTCGGTGAGAAGTAATCCGGCGCGATGGCCGTCAGTAGCCAGAGGGGCCTGAATGACGAGCCGCTAGCCTCGACCCAGCTCAGACCGGCGCGCGATGTCTGGCTGCTCAGCTCCCAGGATGGCAGCAGCTGAATGGCAGCCAGCCCGGTTCCGAGCAAGCCAACAGCGACCGCTGCGCCAAACGCCCAGGCGGCGCGGCGCGGGTCATTGCGCCAGGTGAATAGCGCGACCGTCACGCCCAGCAAGCCAAGCAGATAGCCAGATTGCAGGATGGTGAGCGCATGACCGGCAAGAACGAGCATGCCGAAGGCACCTGCCCCGAGCGCGACCCAGAGCAGATTCCGGCGGCGGACTGCCTGGTGATAGGCGAAGAGCATCCAGGGCAGCCAGCTGAGCGACGACAGCGGCGACAGGTGTGGCACATGCCAGGCGAAGAAGCCCCCGAACGCAAACGTGAGTCCCGCTACCAGCCCACCGGCCCGCGAGCCGGTCAGCGAGCGAGCCAGCGCATACGCGCCAAGCGCCGCCCAGAGGACGTGCAGCGTGAGCTGCACCTCCATACGGAAATACGGCAGAAAGTCGCCGCGCGTCAGGAAGTGCATCGCAGCGTTCGGCGGGTAGAAGAGCGCCGAGAGCGGATCGGCGATGATCGGATAGCCGCTGAGGATGTTGGGTGTCCACCATGGCGAGTCACCAGCCGCAAGCGCGCGGTGAATGAATGCCTGGAACATGTAGTGCTGGTCGATCAGGTCGAACGGGATGAAATGGTCACGCGAGATGAGGACCGGGCGGAAGAACAGGAGCCAGAAGAGAATCAGCAACGCAACATCGAGCGCAGTCAGGCCGATTGCGCGCATCGGGAAGCGCGACGCCGGCGGGTCATCGCCAGCCTCACGCCGGGGAATTCGCTGGTAACGCTCGGCAGGATAGCTCAAGCGTCTGCGCCTGGTTGGTCGTGGCGCGGAGCGGCAGCATGCTGCCACTCCGCTGGTCGCCGACCATCACGAAGCTCAGGGCTTCGGCATCGCCCGCAGGGCGTCATAGGCTGGGCGTGGTGAGAAGTCACCATTGACCACCGACCACGGGTACTTTTCGTCGTCCGGCTCGGTGACAACCGAGAAGTTCAGGTTCCAGACGAACAACCCCTCACACCATTCGGCCCAGTCGGTGCGAGCAATCTCGAACGCGCGCACCAGATACTCGGCCTGCTGCTCTTCGCTGACATCTGCGCCGTACTCGTAACCAGCGGCCTGGTTATCGGTCGTCCAGCCGAACTCGGTGATCCAGGCCGGGCGCGTATCGCCGAATTCCGTCATCAGGTCGTGCAGCTGCTCGACGCGCCGGAAGTAGAAGCTGGCGTCCTGCGACCAGTCGCCAGTGCCCGGATTGTCTGGATACATCAGGTCCGGCGCATTGTTCGTCGCGTTGGCGTGCATGCCCATGACATCAAAGTACTGAGTGTACGACCCACCCTGGTACTCGTAAAACGAGCGCAGGTATTCGACATCGTCAATGGCAACTGCCGGATCGTTGACGCCGGTCGGAGTCAGGCCGCCGAAGACAACGAGCGCCGATGAATCTGCCGCCTTGACGCCCTGATAGCCGGCCTGCAACAGCTCGGCATACTGGCCGACATCCACATTGCCGCCGAAGGTACTAGCGAGGTTCTGCTCGTTCCAGATCTCCCACGCCTGAACCTTGCCCTTGTAGCGATCAGCCATGAAGAACATGAAGTTCTGCCAGTCAGCGACGTTACCGACGAGCTGCTCGCCGCTCGGGTCCTTCGCCCAGTCGGGCGGATTCGACACGGTGGCGAGGATCTTCACGCCGGCGGCTGAGTACTGATCGACGATGTTGTCAATCGGCAGCGGGTCCCACCAGTCCGGCGCGCGCTGGATCGCGCCCCAGTAGAAGTGCAAGCGCACCCAGTTGAAGCCAGCATCCTGGACGAGAGCGATCGTCTCCTGGTTGTGCTGGATCTCGGACTCGTTACCCCAGGCAAAGACGTTGAAGCCGTAGGCGACATCATCCGGGGCGACCGGCGCATCGACCGGCTCCGACGTCGCGGCAGTCGTCGGGCTCGCCTCAGCCGGTTGCGTTGCTTCGGCGCTATCCTCAGTCGCTGTCGCCTCGCCCGTCGGCTCAGCAGCGGTCGTTGAGGTCGCTTCTGCTTCCGCTTCTGTTGCCGCTGGTGAGGACTGTTCAGCGACCGTCGGCTCAGCCGTCGCAGTCGGATCGTCGTCACCACCACCGCAAGCAGCAATCGCCGGAATCAGGAGCATCGCGGCAAACATAATCAGCGCCGCACGACGCAGATTGATCGACATGAAATCGGGACTCCCCACGCTCACAAACGAGTGATTCGCACAGTGCTGTCCGTACAGAGACGGACGCCGGAGTATACCGAAGCCTGCCGAGAGCTGGACGCGGGAGGTGGGGATGTGACTGCAGGAGTACTGTGGTTCCAAAAATGTAGGGGCGTATCGCATACGCCCGGTTAGACCGCTACTACCTCCGCGCGTGCCGGACGGGTTGGCCGGTGCAGGGGTGTGTGCAATGCGGACGCATGCCGCGCGCCTGCGCCGCCGTTGTGCCAGCCGGGCGTATGCGATACGCCCCTACATTTCCGTGACCGCAGTACGCAAACGCTGTTTGAGTAACCAACCAGCGCATCGAGCAGTGATTCAGGCTTGTGAGTCATCGGCCTCCAGCGCTGCAATCACCTCGCGTGACATGGCGAAGCCGTGTTCCTGTTCGGGGAATTGACCGGCGCGGACTTCGGCTGCGTAGGTCGCGAAGGCATCGCGCATCGTTGTCGCCAGATCGGCGTAGCGCTTGGCGAAGCGCGGGATGAAGCGGTCGAACGAGCCGAGCAGATCGCCATTGACCAGTACCTGCCCGTCGCACTCGACGCCTGCGCCGATTCCGATGGTCGGGATCGACAGGCGCGAGGTGATGATGCGGGCCAGTTGCCGTGGTACGGCCTCGACGACGACAGCGTAGGCGCCTGCTGCCTCGACGGCCAGAGCGTCGTCAATCACGCCGCGTGCGGCATCGAGCGAACGGCCCTGCACCTTGAAGCCGCCCAGCGCGGCGGAAGCCTGCGGCGTCAGGCCGATGTGCGCCATGACCGGGATACCGCAGCGAACGATCGCCTCGATGCGGCTGGCCATTGTCTTGCCGCCTTCGAGCTTAACGGCGTCCGCACCGCCCTCCTTCATCAGCCGACCGGCGTTTTCAACCGCCTGTGCCTTGCTGACGTGATAGGACATGAATGGCAGATCGGCGACAACATGCACCGTCTCAACCCCACGCATGACAGCGCGGGTGTGATGGATCATGTCGTCCATCGTTACCGGGATCGTCGACTCGTAGCCCAGAACGATCATGCCGAGTGAGTCGCCGACGAGGATGGCGTCGAGACCGGCCGCCTCGACGGCGCGGGCGGTCGGGTAATCGTAGGCGGTCACCATCGCGATCCGCTCAGAACCTTTCATCGCGCGGAGCGCAGGGGCAGTGATCTTCTCGCGTTGTGCTTCAGCCATCTGGTGATTCCTCCTCGGTCGTCGGCGGCTGCTCGCGTCGGGCAGCGCGCTCGCGGTTATGCACAAGCACGGTCAGCAGACGGTTGAGCGGCGTCGCGACGCCCAGCTCAGCGCCCAGGCGCGTGACCGCGCCATTGATCGAATCTATTTCGGTCCGTCGGCAGTTGCGGACATCCTGCAGCATCGACGAGTAGTTCGTCGCCGTGTCGCGCATGACCTTGCGTGCATACGCCAGGTGGTCATGCGTGCCAACCGGCACACCGGCGGCGCGCATAACGTTCACTGATTCGTCGACGAGCTGAGCGATAACCGGCTGAAGCTCTGGATCATCGAGCAGCTCGCCGTTGCGCAGGCCGGTCAGCGCCGTCAGCGCGTTGATCGCGACGTTGACGATGAGCTTGTCCCAGATCGCGGTGTGGATATTTTCGGCGACTGTCGTCTCGAATCCGGCACGGGTGAGCGCCCGGCTGATCGGTGTCAGGTCGAAGCGGCGGTTGCCTGGTTGAGCCGGATCGCCAATCATGGTTGCGCCCTTGCCGGTGTGACGCAGTCGGCCGGGACCGAGCAGCGCAGCACCGTGCGCGGTGGTGCCGAGGATGATGCGTTCGTGACCGGGCAGCGCGGCGCGGATGAGATCGAGATTGCCGAGGCCGTTCTGCAGCGACAGCACGAACGTGTCGGCCGGCAGGCGAGCGGCAAACGGTCTCAGCGCCGATGCTGTGTGATAGCTCTTGACGAAGACAAGAACCAGGTCGACGCCATCGAGAGCGGGAGGCGTCGTCGTCGCCGGAATCCGAAAGCGCAGGATCGAGTCATCGTATTCGGTTATCAGGATGCCGGATCGCTCAATCGCGGCGACGTGCTCATCCCAGGTGTCGTAGAGGGTGACGTGATGGCCGGTAACGGCGAGCCGTGTACCAATCAACCCACCCATCGCCCCTGCGCCGATGACGACAATCCGCATTAGCCCGACTCCTGGAGATCAAAGAACCGTAGCGCCGCCCCAGCGTAGGTGCGGGCGTAGCGCACTACCTCATCGAGCGCGATCCACTCATCAGCCTGATGCGGCAGAGTCGTCGCTCCGGGGCCGTAGGTGACGAGCGGAAGGCGCGTTGCGGCCCAGAAGATCGTACCGTCCGTCGAGCCGGGAACCCCACCGAATGGCGGCGTCTCGCCAGTCTCGGCTTTGTGCGCGTCACTGACGGCGGCGACAATCGCTGCATCGGGGGACGTCTCGGTCGCCGGGCGATCGTCGAGCCATTCAATCGCCATTCCGGCGCCGGGAATGCGCTGCGCAGCACGTTGCAAACGCTCAGCTATGAGCGCCCGGAGCTCGGCGTGGTTGTGGTCTGCAGTGGTGCGGACGTCCAGCAGCAGCTCCGCGGCGGACGGGATGACGTTCGCCTGCGCCGGCTCGCCAGCCAGAGCAACGGTCGGCGTCAGCGAGAAGTGACCCAGCAGGGAATGTGGCAGGCTGGCAGAGCGCACCTCCTGCTCGATCCGGCGGCACTCGACGACGACCTCACCGAGGGCGGCCACCGGGTTGATACCCTGCTCGGGCATGCAGCCGTGCGCCATCCGGCCGTGCAGCGTCACACGCGCGCGAAGTGCACCTTTCTGGGCGATGCAGAGGCGATCGCCTTCCGGCTCGCAGATGATCGCGGCAGCAACGCCATCAAGCTCACCATCGGCGACGAACGCCTTCGCGCCGGTCATCATGCCCTCTTCATCAACGAGAACCGCCAGGCGGACGGTGCCGCCGTACTCGCAGCCGGAGAGCTGCAATGCCCGCGCGGCGAAGAGCATGGCGACGAGGCCGCCCTTCATATCACACGCGCCGCGCCCATACAGCCGACCATCGACGATCGCAGCACCGAATGGATCGACCGACCAGGCCGACCGATCTCCGGCGGTCACGACATCGGTGTGGCCCTCGAGCACCAGCACCGGCCCGGGTCTACGACCCGGCAGATCAACCACGAGATTCGGGCGACCGGGCGCGACCTCGCGGCGGCGGTAGCCCATCCCCCAGCTATCGAGCAGATCGGCGACGAAATCAGCCGCGGCACGCTCGTTGCCGTCAAGTCGGTCAGGGTCGTAGACGCTGCGGATGCGCACCAGCTGCTCTAGCGTCTTGACCAGCGCCTGCTCGTCGATCATTCGCTGGGCAGCCGAAATGCGATCTGTGAGTGCGGTCATCGTGGTGGACTCAATCGCGGGGACATGGGCGATGCACCTCATTCCGTCCGGCAATTCGCGGTATGGTAGCACGACACCTGCGAGTACACTGATTATGGTGATCAATCGAGAGACACCAGGGTGGAGAGAAAGCTTGGCAGAGCGACGATTCGATTTTGATGATGTTGACCGTTCGGACGCGGAAGCGATAGGTGAGCCGGGTCAGCGAACGTTCCGCATGATCTTCGGAGCGGCCTCCGATACCGTCGTCCTGTGGTTAGAGAAGCAGCAGCTTCAGGCGCTCGGCATGGCGTTCGAGCAGATGATCGCGCAGCTGCGCGCAGCCGGTGTCGCCGCAGCGCGGGTCAGCGAGATCGAGCCAGATCCAGTCGGGCCGACGCCAGTTGTGAACGCCGAATTCCACGTCGGTCGGCTGGCGGTCGGGTTCGACGAGGAGCGCTCGCGGATCACGCTGTTCGTCCATGACATTGAGGCAGAAGAGGAGGATCCGCCGAGCGTTGTCGTTCGGCTGGAGCTCCAGCGTGCCCGCACGATGGCGACGCAGATCGAGCGCGTTGTGTCAGCCGGTCGTCCCACGTGCCCGCGCTGCGGTGCGCCGATCGGGCCCGAAGGACACGTCTGCCCACACGACAATGGCCACTTCCCACACCTGCTCGGGACGGTCTAACAACCGTTCATGCGAAGGCGTGCGCAGCCGCGTCCGCCTCGGCCAGCAGCGCGACCATGCGCAGCGTCTGACGCGCCATGCTCCTAACAAGCAGGCTGCCAATGAACGCGAAGCGCGAGCCTCGCTCGATCGCGAGCCGGACACGCGTCCGGCTCGCGTCGTTTTCGTCGATCTGCCACCGCCAACGAACGCCGCGAGCGAACCCTTTGATGGCCTGAACCTCGATGCAATTGCTCGCCGGAGCAGTTAGCCGGCAGACGCTCGTGAGCGGGACACCGTGCCAGGTCAGGCATACGCGATAGTCGTCAGGACCAACCCGCTTGGCTGACTGAACGTGCGGAAACAGCCCCGGCCAGGCCTCCACGTCCCGAACAAGACGCTGGACCGCCAGCGCCGGCGCAGCAATCTCGGCGGTCAGCTCGGCACGCACGCGCTTACCAGCCGGCCGCAATCCCATCCGCACGCGGATCGGACGCGCCGCCGTAGGCTCCGCGCTCGCGATCGATGCGGATGCAGTGCGCGTGGCCCATCGCCGAATCCCACGCGTTGCCGACGACGACGCCGTGGCCCCGGGCGCGCAGATCAGCGATGGTCGCCTCGCCGACGCGCGGCTCGACGCGCACCCAGCGTGTGCGATCCGCATCTGCGCCGGACACCCAGCGCGGCGTCTCGATGACCTGCTGCGGCTCCAGCTCGAAATCGACCATGCCGAGCAGCATCTGAAGCTGCACCTGCGCCTGAGCGTCAGCGCCCATCGTCCCGAACACCCACTCCGGCTGGCCGTCGCGCAGCAGCATGGCCGGGATCAGCGTGTGATACGGACGCTTACCCGGCTGCAAGCAGTTGAGGTGGCTCGGATCGACTGAGAAGCCGCGACCGCGATTGTGGAACAGGACGCCCGCGCCCGGTGCAAGAACGCCCGAGCCGAAATTATTGTAGACGCTCTGGATCAACGAGACGGCCATGCCGTCGCGATCGACGACGCAGAGGTAGATCGTGTCGCCGTCCTGGAAGTCGCTGCCGTCGGGTCCGGTGCGCTCCAGGTCGATCTCGGCCCGCATCCGTGCCGCCACGTCCTTGTCGAGGAACTGCTCGACCTTTGGATCGGCCATGCGCGGGTCGGCAACGTACTGGTCGCGATGAGCGAACGCCTTGAGCTTCGCCTCGACCCAGGCGTGAATGCCCTTGCCGGTCGTGTGGCCGAACTCCGTCACCGGCCAGCCCTCGACGATGTTGGCCATTAGCAGAACCGTCGGGCCCTGCGTGTTCGGCGGCATCTCGACGATGTCGTAGCCACGATAGGACGTTGAGATCGGTTCGACCCACTCCGGCTCGAACGCCGCGAAATCATCGAGCGTGATCGCCGAGCCGGCGTCCTGGAGCGTGGCGACCATGTCTGCCGCCACCTCGCCCTCGTAGAAGGCCCGCGCGCCTTCGATGCCGATGCGCTCCAGCGTCTTCGCCAGAGCCGGCTGGCGCATGATCTCGCCGGTACGTTTCGGTCCACCGAAGACGCCTCGCGTACCCGGGTGGCCGTCCACGACATCGCGCAGACGCACGCACGCCTCGGCGAAGTTGCTGGCGATCGGCGCGCCGTCGCGGGCGTATGCAACAGCCGCAGACAGCACGCGATCGAGCGAGCGCGAGCCGAAACGATCCTGCAGCGCGGCCCAGCCGCCGACTGTTCCCGGCACGGTGACGGTCAGCCCACCGCGCTCGGGGATCTCATCGTGTCCGGCTGCGTGCAGATAGTCGAGGCTCATGCCGGCCGGCGCGGGCCCGGACGAGTTCAGGCCGAACACGCGTCGCTCGCCGGGGTGCCAGACCATCGCGAAGAGATCGCCGCCGGTGTGACACTGGTGCGGATAGACGACATTGAGCACAGCGTTGGCCGCAATCGCGGCATCGACGGCATTGCCGCCCTCCTGCAGAATGCGCAAGCCCGCCTGGCTGGCGAGATAGTGCGGTGAAGCGACTACCCCATTCGTCGCCCACGTCGTCGGTCGTCCAGTCACCTCGAAGCCTCCCCAAACTCCCAGCCCATCATCACCCTGTCTAGGGCGATGCTACCGGAGAGATGCAGACAGGACAATTGCGAGGATAATGACCACATACCTTGCACCGGATCTGCGCACCACTGCGGCACCACAAGCGAAGAGAGATGAAGGTCACGATGGACTACACAGCTGCGGCAGAGCGACTTGAGCAGGCATGGAGAACTCGCGAGCTGATCCAGCCGCTGAGCCGGAGCGCAGGTATGTCGACCATCGACGACGCCTATGCGGTGCAGAGTCAATGGACCGCGCTACGCGAGGCTGCTGGCGATCGGGTTCTCGGTCGCAAGATCGGGTTGACCAGCAAGGCCATGCAGGAGCAAGCAGGATTCGACCGACCGGACTTCGGACGCCTGTGGGCATCGCGCTACGTCGCTGCCGATGACGGCCAGGCGGAGATCGACACGAGCCTGTTTCTGCAACCGCGCATTGAGGGCGAAATTGCGTTTCTGCTCAAGGCACCATTGCGAGGTGAGGTATCGATCGAAGAGGTGCTGGCAGCCACGGAAGCAGTCGCTCCATCGTTCGAGATCGTGGATAGCCGCTTCGAACGTCGCGACTTCCAGGTCATCGACACGATTGCTGACAACGCCTCCTTCGGCGCGTTCACCATCGGGCAGTGGGGACAGGGGTTGCTGCGCGGCGACCTGCGCGACGTGCCGATGACGATGGAGCGCAACGGCGAAGTCGTCGTCACCGGCACCGGCGCGGACAGTCTCGGCCACCCGGCCAGCGCGGTTGCATGGCTGGCGGCAACGCTGGGCAGCTACGGTGAGGGTCTGCAAGCGGGAGACTGGATTCTCTCCGGCTCGCTCGGTCGGGCAATTCCTGTCAGTCGCGGCGACGTGTTCCGACTGTTGATCGGTGAGGAACAGGCATTAGAGCTGACCTTCACCTGACCGGGCAGCCTGCTCGCAACCAGGCGTCTCTCGCTGAGGCTTGAATTCTCAGCATCAGGCGCAAGGTTCCAACCAGATTCTGCATGTTCGTCAAAATATTGTGCGGCTCGTCAGCGCCATATTGCCAGGCTCTGTCGTGTGCCAGTCGCCCTCGAAGCCTGCCATCGTGAACTGCGGTGAGAAACTTCTCCTGCGCAGGAATGTGTCGATCGGGTGAGAGAGTTCTCGGCTGCGCGGATGCCCCTTGGACGGCGGACGACAGCCCGCTGCGCCTCCCGTCGGTCGGCCCCGTCGTGCTGGTCGATTCATCGATCCTGTGACCACCTGTCATAGCGCGGCTATACTGAACCCTCGTCACAGGGGGGCGCAGAGCGGTCATGGTGATTACGCCGGCACGACAGCAGTATCTGCAACTGAAGGCCGAGCAGCCGGATGCGATCCTGCTCTTCCGGATGGGCGACTTCTACGAGATGTTCGACGAGGATGCGCACACCGCAGCCCGCGTCCTCGGCATCACGCTGACGTCGCGCGAGTTCGGTCGTGGTGGCCGCGTGCCGATGGCCGGCATTCCGTATCACGCATTGAACGGCTATCTCCGCCGCTTCCTGCGCGCCGGCTACCGGCTGGCGATCTGCGAGCAGCTGTCGGAGCCGGGGAAGGGCCTCGTCGAACGCGGCATCACCCGCGTGCTTTCGCCCGGCACGATCGACGATCCAGCGCTGCTTGATGCCGGACGGCTGAACCTGCTCCTGTCGATCGTCACCCACGGCGCATTGGTGGGCCTCGCCTGGGTCGATGTCTCCACCGGCGCCTGTGAGTACCGCGCACTGCCGGCAGATGATTCGGTTGGACTGGCCGCATTCATCGATCAGCTGGACCCTGCCGAGATCGTCGGGCCTGAGTCGGACGACCTGGAGATTGACACACGCGTTGCCATTCGCCCAATCACCGGGGAGTGGACGGTCGACTCCGCAACCCGCCTGCTGGCGAGTCGGTTCCCGGGTTGTGAGCCCATCCGTCCGGCTGGAGCGTTAGCTGTTGCTGTCCTCATTTCCTACCTGGAACACGGACAACCGGACCTGCTGAAGGCGCTGGAAGCGCCGCTGCCGTATCAGACCGACGGCATCATGGTGCTGGACCGCCAGACGCGGCTGAACCTGGAGATCGACCTGCGCTCGCGCGACCGCCACGATCTCTTCGGCCTGCTGAACCGCACGCACACTGCGCCAGGTGCGCGTCGGCTGCGCACGCTGCTCGACCGACCGTTGCTGGATCGCAATGCGCTCGGCCGACGGTTGGACGCGATTGAGGAGCTGGTCGGCGATACGCCGCTCAGGTCGGGACTGGCGAAGGCGCTGAGCGGGTTGCTGGATCTGGAGCGCCTGGCGGCACGCATCGCGACCGGCGCTGCGCGAGCCAGCGAGCTGCTGGCGCTGGCCGAGACACTTGAGGGCGCAGAGCGAGTACGGGACGTACTGGGTGGCCGCGCCGAAACGGCATTGCTGGTCGAGCTGACCGCCGACATCGATGCGTTGCCTGCGATCAGGAGTCGCATTCGCGCTGAGCTGGACAACGGATCGTCACGGCTGCTACGCACCGGCATCGATCGACGGCTCGACCTGATTTACGCCGCCATCGACCGCGACCGCGACGGCATTGCTGCGATGGAGCGTAGCGAGCGCGAGCGAACCGGCATCCGCACGCTGAAGGTCGGCTACAACAAAGTCTTCGGCTACTACCTCGAGATCACGCGGGCGCACCGCGACAAAGCGCCGGACGACTACATCCGCAAGCAGACGCTGACGAACGCCGAGCGCTTCGTCACGCCAGCGCTCAAGGAGGCCGAGAGCCGCATTCTGGCCAACGAGGAGCGCGCGGCGGAGCTGGAGGCCGAGCTTTACGCACGGCTCGTTCGCGAGCTGGGCGACTCAGTCGCGACAATCCGGACGACCGCTGCGGCCCTGGCGACGATCGACGCGCTGGTCGCGCTCGCTACCGTCGCTGTCGAGCAACGCTTTGCCCGACCGGTACTGGATGACTCGACGGTGCTGCACATCGAAGGCGGACGGCATCCGATCGTCGAGCGTCAGCTCCCGTACGGCGAGTTCGTCCCCAACGACACGCGGCTGAGCGATGACGCGCCGGTCGTCATCCTGACCGGCCCGAACATGGCTGGGAAGTCGACATGGTTGCGGCAGGTGGCGCTGATTGTCTTCCTGGCGCAGGTCGGCTCGTTCGTTCCGGCAGACCGAGCGCGGATCGGTCTGGTCGATCGCATCTTCACCCGCATTGGCGCGCACGACGATCTGGCCAACGGGCGCTCGACGTTTATGGTCGAGATGCTGGAGACGGCGACGATCCTGCATCACGCGACCGAGCGCTCGCTGGTTGTGCTGGACGAGATCGGGCGCGGCACGAGTACTGAGGACGGCGTCGCGATTGCCGGTGCCGTTGTCGAGCATCTGATCGAGCGTGTCGGTGCGCGGACACTCTTCGCCACGCACTTTCGCGAGCTGGCGGAGATCGCTGCCGATAATGAACGTGTCGCGGCCTTGCAGACGGCGATCGAGCAGCGCCCGGATGGTCTCGTCTTCCTGCATGCGATTGTGCCCGGCATCGCCGAAGCGGCATTCGGCCTGGAGATCGCACGGCTGGCGGGCCTGCCAACGGCGGTCATTCAGCGCGCGCAGACATCGTTCGGGAAGACGACCCGGGCAATCCCGACAGTTGCGGCGAAGACGACCAGCGCCGCCGACGTGGTGCGCGAGCGCATCGCGGACGATGTGCTGGCGGTCGACCTGGCCAACACAACGCCGCTGGCCGCGCTGAACCTCCTGGCGGAGTGGCAGCAGCGGCTGCGCGCCGCGACTGAGGAGCCGATTGGTCCACGCGCGTTGCTAGTCGCCGAAGACCAGCGCGCTGCGCAGGCGGACTGATGGCGATCCGCGTTCTCCCGCCTCCGCTCGTCCAGCGCATCGCCGCCGGTGAGGTGATCACGCAGCCGCGTGCGGCGGTCCGCGAACTGATCGACAACGCGCTCGATGCCGGATCCACCCGGGTGGAAGTCGAGATCGCGGCCGGTGGCTACAACCTGATCGTCGTCCACGACAACGGGCACGGTATTGCCGCCGATGACGGCGACCTCCTCTTCGCTCGCCACGCCACCAGCAAGCTGGCGAGCGCCGATGGGCTGGACGCGGTGACGACGCTCGGCTTCCGCGGCGAAGCACTCGCCAGCCTGGCGACTATCGGCGAGGTCGAGATCAGCACGCGCCATAGCAATGAACAGGTCGGTTTCCGCATCACGAGTGGTGGTGCGCGCTCGCCGATCGCACGGCAGGCTGGGACGACAGTGACCGTCCGGCAGCTGTTCTCGCGCTACCCGGTACGACGCGAGGCAGCGACGCCAGTGACTGAAGCACGGGCCATCCGGCGCGTGCTCACGCACCTGGCGCTGATCCATCCAGAGATCGGCTGGGTACTGCGCATCGACGGGCGCGTGGCGCTGCTGACGACCGGCGGCGGGCTGCGGGATGTCATCGCAACGCTGGAGGGCGACCGCTCGCGGCATCTGCTGGAGGTCGGGCCGCTGGAGGTGGACGGAGCATGTATCCGGGGCCTGGCTGATGGACCGAACCCGGCCAGCGGACGTGGAGACGGCATCGTCCTGTCGGTCAACGGGCGACTGTGCGATGTGCCGGAGATTCGGCGCGCAATCGCTCGCGCGTACGCCGATGTGCTGCCGCGCCAGCGGACGCCGCGCGTCATCCTGACGATTGAGGTCGATCCGGCGCGGGTCGATGCGAACGTCCATCCAGCGAAGGAGCGCGTTGCCATCCACGATGTCGCGGCGATCACTGGCCCGCTGGTCGACGAGCTGAGGGCAATGCTCGGGCGGACTGCGCACAGCGTCAGCGGCCAGCGCTCATTGGCGCTCGATCTGGGTCGGCTAACCGGCATGGGTGTTGCCGAGGACCGCAGTCCCTATCACGCCGATGGTTGGCAGACGCGCGACATCCCGGCAGGCTCGCTCCCGGCGTTGCGAGTGGTTGGGCAGATCGCTGACACGCTGATTGTCTGTGAGTCGGAGATCGGCACGTTACTGATTGATCAGCACCGTGCCCACGAGCGCGTCATCTACGAACGGCTGCTGGCCGGCGAATCGGTTGAAGCTGACGAGCCGGCGCGCATCGCTATTCCGCCGCGCCTGGTGTCGGCGCTCGAAGCGTGCGCAATCGATGCGCAACAGGCTGGCTGGCGCTGGAGTGAGTTCGGGCTGGATGACGTGCTGGTGACGGCCACGCCGCCGGAAATGGACCCGGGCGACCTGCCGGACGTGCTGGCCCAGCTGGCCACTGAGCCGAAGCATGACATGGCGGCGGCGACTGCCTGCCACGCTGCGCTGCGAAAGCGGCGGCCTCTGTCGCCGACGACGGCCGTCGCATTGGTCGAGGCGCTAACGCAGACGCAAACACCGGCGACCTGCCCGCACGGCCAGCCGATCATTCTTAACCTCGACCGTGACTTCCTGGAGCGGCAGTTCGGCTGGCGCTGACAGGCACTCTTTGCCCGTTTCTGGCGATATTGACACGGCAAACCGGCGCTGATAGGTTGACCTCCCACGCACGGCATTTGGCGCGACGCCCGGCAGCGCCGCAGAGGAGGACGGCATGGACTTGAGTAGCATTTCGCAACGTATCGCAAAAGCGCAGGAGCTGATGGCCGAGCGCGGCCTCGACTTCCTGTTCGTCGCGCCGTCTTCCGACATGATCTATATGTTCGACGGGCCATCACATGCGAGCGAGCGGCTGGCGCTCGTCATCATCCCGCAGAGTGGTCGACCGGAGGTCGTTGTCCCGCAGCTGGAGTATTCGCGATTCGCCGACAAAGCCTCGATCGCCGGTATCCACACCTGGCCGGAGACGGCCCAGCCGGTCGATCTGGTCGCCGAGCTCCTGAGCGGAATCGAGAAGCCGAAGGTCGCGATCAGCGACAAGATGTGGAGCGTCTTCCTCGTCCGCATGCTCGAAGCCATCCCCGACGCGACCTACAGCAGCGCGACACCGATCATCCGCGAACTGCGGATGGTGAAGGACGAGGACGAGATCGAGAAGCTGCGGATCGCTGCGGCAGCGGCAGATCGCGCCTGGGACGAGTTCGCAACCACGGCCAGCATCATTGGCAAGACTGAGCGAGAAGCGGCGACGATGCTTACCGAATTGCGTCGGAAGCATGGGCTGGACATCACCGGCATCGGCATCTGCGCCAGCGGTCCGAACGGGGCCAACCCGCATCACTCAACCGGCGACCGCGTGTTGCAGGAGGGCGACGCTGTCGTGTTCGACTTCGGCGGGACGATCGATAACTACCACGCCGATGTCACCCGTACCGTCTTCCTCGGCGAGCCGACCGACGAGTATCGCAAGGTCTACGAGATTGTCCTGCAGGCGAACCGCGAGGCGGTTGGCGCATATCGGCTCGGCAACACCTGTCAGGATGTCGACCGGGTTGCGCGCAAGATCATCACCGACGCGGGCTACGGCGAGTACTTCATCCACCGACTCGGACACGGGCTCGGTCTTGATGGCCACGAAGAGCCGTATCTCGTTGAGGGCAACGATTTGCCGCTGCGCGTCGGCATGGTCTTCAGCGATGAGCCGGGGATCTACCTGCCGGGCAAATTCGGTGTGCGCATCGAGGATTCCGTCGTCGTGCGGGAGGATGGCGGCGAGGTTATCAACCACAGCAACCGCGAGCTAACGGTGATGTCGTAGGCCGAGAAGAGCGTTCGTACGGCCAACGTGCAGGAGATCGGCGTATACAGAAACAGCAGCGTACGCCTTGCGAAGTCGTAAGCCGGTTAATCGTGCTTCACGCATCTCTTCGCCACACGTACCCCTGCGGAGCTTGACGGAACGATGCCTTTGGGGGGCGCAGAGCCACCCGCAGGCAACAAGCATTGGGGAGACCATCAATGTCTGATCTGCTCAAAACGTCTCTGTACCAGCGGCTGTCGCGGCGTCTGTTTCTGGGAGGGGTTGCGGCTTCAGCCGTCGGACTGCTCGTCGCCTGCGGCGGCGATGACGATGAAGAGGCGACTTCGACGCCATCGTCATCCGGCGAGGCGACCTCATCAACCGGTGGTGGCGCAGCGACTGAGCCAGCCGGTTCGCCAGAGGCGGCCGGTACGACCGAGACGGCCGGATCGCCAGAGGCCGGCGGCACACCGACGCAGGGCGGCAGCATTCTGATCGGCACGCTCGGCGAAGCAAATACGATCAACCCAATCGCTGCCAGCCAGTCGGAGGATTATTTCCGGTGCAGCCTGATCTACGAGCAGCTCGTGCGGCTCGATCCTGCGACCTACGAGCCGAAGCCGAGCCTGGCTGCCTCGTGGGAAGTGAACGACCTGACCTACACGTTCACGCTGCACGACAACATCAAGTTCTCCGATGGCTCAGACCTCACAGCTGACGACATCGCCTTCACGTTGCAGGCGATGCTCGATACGGCCAACGCCAGCCCGCGGCAGTCGCGCCTGTTCTCGATCGAGGGCGCGCAGGAGTTCGCTGATGGTTCGGCCACCGAAGTCTCCGGTATCAAGGTGGTTGATCCAACCACGCTGGAAGTGACACTGGCAGAGCCGGACGCTTCAATCCTGTTCAACTTCTATTACGTCCGGCCACTGCCGAAGGCACTGCTGGAAGGCAAAGACCTGTCGAAGGCCTCGACCGATCCGTTCTTCCAGAACCCGGTCGGAGCGGGACCGTTCAAGTTCGTCTCCTGGGCGGTCGGCAGCGACTTTGTCGGCGAGCGCAACGAGCACTACTATCAGGAGGGCAAGCCCTACCTGGACAAGTTCACGCACCGCACGATCACCGACTCGCAGGCGCTGGTGAACTCGCTGCTCTCCGGCGATATCGATGGCTCGGTCTATCCGAGCCCGTCTGGTGCTGATCAGCTCAAGGCAAATGAGGATCTTGAAGTGCTGGTGCCGCCGTTCGGCTCGCCGGACGGCTGGATCTTCAACTTCCAGAACGAGTATCTGGCCAAGAAGGAAGTCCGCCAGGCAATCGCCTACGCGCTCAACATGGACCAGTTCTCGCAGGACTCGCTCTATGGCCTTGGGGCACCCGGCACCGGTCCGGTCGCGCCCGGCAACTTCGTGTACGACGAGTCGCTGGAGCCACATCCGTTCGATATGGATCAGGCGAAGACGCTGTTGGAGCAGGCGGGGCCGCCACCATCCGGTATCCGATTCATGGTCAATCAGGGGAACGTTCTACGCGAGGACTTCCTGACCTACACCCAGGCGCAGCTATCCAAGCTGGGCTGGGAGATCGAGCCGGTCGTTATCGAGTACGCGACGGCCGTCGACCAGGTCATCAACCGCTCCTACGACGTTGCCGAGAGCCAGATGGTCGGTGCCGGTATCACGATCGATCCGGGCGACCTGGCTTCGTACTATCAGACTGACGGCTCGGCCAACTACTCGGGCTACAGCAACCCCGATCTGGACGCGCTCTTCGATCAGGCGCGGCAGGCGACGGACGTCGCCGAGCAGAAGGACCTCTACGCGCAGATTCAGCAGATTCTGGTTGAAGATATTCCGGCCACGTTCTCGTGGTATCGGCCGTATCTGCACGTCGTGAAGAAGAAGTTCAAGGGCTATGTGGACAGCAACCTGTCAAATGGCCTGTTCGCCGAGCTGGAGAACGTCTACATCGAGGAGTAGCCTGGCTAACTCCTGGTGCCGATCGCGGGCGTCGCAGCATTGCCCGCGATCGGCGACGGCGGGCACGGTGTCCGCCGGGACTTGCTTTTGCAGACGTGCAGAGAGAGGTGATCGCCAATGTCGAGCGGAGTCCTGCGCTACGCAATCCGCCGCATTTTCGGGGCGATCCCTCTCCTGCTCGGCCTGAGCCTGATCATGTTCGGCCTTGTCCACATCGCGCCGGGGGATCCAATTCAGTCGATGATCTCACCGGACAACACTGACCCGGCATTCATCGAGCAAGCGCGCAAGAATTACGGGCTGGACAAGCCGCTGCCGATTCAATACGCGATCTATATCGGCAAGCTCGTGCGCGGCGACTTCGGGCGCGCCATTACGTTCAATGGCAAGCCGGTCCTGGAGCTGATCAAGGAGCGTGCGGGCGCAACGATCATCCTGCAGATCGTCTCGCTGGCCATCGCGCTGCTGATCGCTATACCGCTCGGTGTGCTGTCGGCGACGAAGCAATACAGCCTGCTCGACAACACAACGACCGTTGGCGCATTCATCGGATTGGCGTTGCCAAACTTCTGGATCGCACTGCTGCTGCAGTTCTATCTGAGCGTGAAGCTGGGCTGGCTGCCGGCGATCAGTACGGACGTCAACAACGCCGCGCTGCTGGGCAAGGTCAAGTATTCGGTCATGCCGGTGGCGGTGCTGGCGTTTCCTTCGATCGCCTACTTCGCGCGCTTCATGCGCTCGGCGATGCTGGAAGTCATCAACCAGGACTACATGACGATGGCGCGCGCCAAGGGGCTGACCGATCGCAAGGTGCTGTATCGCCACGGATTCCGCAACGCGCTGATCCCGATGATCACCGTCACCGGCTTGCAGGTGTCACGCATTCTGGGCGGCTCGGTCATCATCGAGAAGATCTTCGCCTGGCCGGGGCTGGGATCGCTGGCCTATGACGCGATCACCCAGCGCGACTATCCGGTGATCCTCGGCGTCACGATTATCGCCGGGGCGTTCGTCATCATGGTCAACCTCATCGTCGACCTGCTCTATGTCGTCGTCGATCCGCGCGTGTCGCTGACACGGTAGCCACGGACGGAGCGAAGGTGGCAGAGCTGCAATCCACAAGCGACCTGCGGGAACAGGCCCAGGCTGAGCAGGAAGCTGGCAAGCGACAGCGACCGGTATTGCGTCGGTTCATGCAGAACAAGCTCGCGGTCGCGGGCATGGTTGTCATCGTCTTCATGTATGCGGTGGCGATCGCCGCACCGGTCATCCAGCGCTACGACTATCGTGAGATCACGCCGGGCGCGCGGAACCTCCCACCATCGTCCGAGCACTGGCTGGGGACGGATCGCAACGGACGCGACACCTACTCACGGTTGGTCTATGGCTCGCGTGTGTCGCTGGCCGTCGGCTTCGTCGCCGTCGCGATCGTGATGACGATCGGCACCTCGTTTGGCGCACTGGCTGGGTACTTCGGTGGCTGGGTCGATGGCACGCTGATGCGATTGACCGATGTGCTGCTGTCGATACCGCAGATCCTGTTACTAATCGCGGCCGCGGCATTGTTTCGGCCCAGCCTGAAGACAACGGTGATCGTGATCGGCGTGACATCGTGGCCCGGCGCGGCCCGGCTGATCCGCGGACAGTTTCTGTCGCTGCGCGATCAGGAATACGTGACGGCAGCGCGGACGATCGGAGCACCGCCATTCCGCATCATCATGCGGCACCTGATGCCGAACGCGATGGCGATCATCATCGTCGAGACGACGCTCTGGCTGTCGTACGCGATCCTGCTGGAGGCAAGCCTGTCGTACCTCGGGCTCGGCGTGCAGATTCCGACGCCGTCGTGGGGCAACATGCTGCAGGACGGCCAGCGCGAGCTGCTTGTCGGCGCGTGGTGGCTGACGTTCTTCCCCGGCCTGGCGATCTTCATGACCGCGCTGGCCTTCAATCTCGTCGGCGATGGTCTGCGCGACGCATTCGACCCACGCCAGCGCCGCCGGTAAAGGCGGCCGGAGAGAGAAATCGAGCGGGCCAACCAGTGAGGTTGGCCCGCTGGCGATTTCGAGGTTGAGCCGCCGTCCTAGCCGATAGCCGGGACGCCAGCGGCCGCAATCTTGTCGTTGAGATCCTTCGTCACCGCATCGACGACCTTCTGCAACGCAGCGAGGTTCTCGTCGGCCTGAGCCGCCAGGACATCAAATACCTCGTAGGTCTGCTGTGGCGGGTGCGAGTCGCCGTAGGCGACAGTGCCTTGTAGCGACGCGAGCTTCGAGTTGACCTTCGGCGGGTAGTTAAACGAGTCGGCTGCGCCCTTCGAGCGCGATTCGACCAGCTCACCTTCGGCCGCCAGCAATTGCTCGCTCGCCTGCTTCAACGTCGGGATGAGGTCGTCCTTGCCGGCGTCGCGCAGGCGGACCGCCCAGGCGTCGATCTGCTCGCGCAGCTTGCGACTGGCCAGCACCGCCTCATGGACAGCGCCGAGCTTGTCGCGGATCTGCAGCAGCAGGTCGCGCTGCGCGATGAGATCGTCGTCGGTGGCGCTGACGCGCGGGTCACGCTTGACCTCAAACGGTTGGCGATACGTGTTGCCGCCGACCTCCAGTCGCGCTTCGTACTGACCGGGGGCAACGACCGGGCCAATCGTGCTGCCGCCCCAGTAGAGCGAGAGTGCTGCGCCCTCAATCTTGGTTGCGTCCGGGTAGCGCATGTTCCAGACGAAGCGGTGCAGGCCCGGCTCGCCGCGCAAGCGCATCTCGGCCGGTTGCTTCGACTGATCTTCGGCGAGCGCGAAGCGCTGGATCTGCTCGCCTTCGGCGGTCCAGAAGCTGAGCGAGATATCCTGAGCCGGCTTCTCACCAGAGAGAGCGTAGTGGACTGTTACGCCGAGGTCCGGATTCTCGCCGGCGTTGAGCAGCTCGAAGCGCGTACCGCCATCCTCGGCGGCGTGGACGATACCCATGACCTGGCTACCGCCGGTGTTGACGTAAGACTTGTAGCCGACGGTGCCCGAGCGACCCCATGAGTTGACAGGTTTGATCCGGTACGTGGTTGCGATGGGGAACAGCGTGGCTGGCGCATCGCCATCGGCGGCCCGCCACTCGCGGACCGGCGCGAGATCATCGAGCAGCCAGAAGGAGCGCCCGTGCGTGCCGATGACGAGGCTGTTGTCGTGCACGATCAGGTCGTGGATCGGGACAACCGGCAGCGCGCGCCGACCATTTCCGCCAGCTCCGCCGGAGAGCTGCTGCCAACTGTCGCCAGCATCCCACGATACATACAGGCCAGTCTCGGTTCCGGCGTAGAGCAGTCCGGGCACCGCCGGATCCTCACGGACGACGCGGGTGAAGTCATCATCCGGGATGCCGCTGGTGACCATCTGCCAGGTCGCACCATAATCGGTCGTGCGCAGCAGATAGGGACGGAAATCGTCCAGCTTGTAACGGGTGGCGGCGACCCAGGCAGTGGCTGGGTCGTGCGGGGAGGCGTCGATGATACTGATCAGCGCCCAGTCGGGCAGCTCGCTCGGGGTAACGTCGGTCCAGCTTTCACCGCCGTCGCGAGAGACGTTGATCCGGCCGTCGTCCGAGCCGGCCCACAGGATACCGGGCTGCACGGGGGACTCGGCGAAGGCGAAGATCGTTCCGTAATACTCGGTACTGACGTTGTCCTTGGTGATCGGCCCGCCGGATGGGCCAAGCGTTTCAGGATCGCCGCGCGTCAGATCGGGGCTGATCGGCGCGAACTGCTGGCCGCCGTTGGTTGAGCGAAAGACGTGGTTGCCGGTGACATAGAGGACATCGGGGTCGTGCGGCGAGAGGACGATCGGGAAGGTCCACTGGAAGCGATACTTCATCGCCTCAGCACCGTAGCCGATTGGATCCTCGGGCCAGACAGTGATGTCCACCTCCTGGCGCGCGCCGTGGTCGTAGCGCGTCATCCGGGTGGCGTAACTGCCGGCAAAGATGATGTCGGGGTCATCGGGGCGCACAGCAATGTAGCCGGACTCGCCGCCGCCGACGGGCCAGGTGTCGTCTTCAGTGATTGCACCGCGGTCGGAGTAGCTTGGGATCGTGATCGTCGTGTTGTCCTGCTGCGCACCATAGATGCGAAAGGGGAACTGGGTATCAGTGGTGACGTGATAGAGCTGAGCAGTCGGCTGATTGTAGATACTCGACCAGGTCACGCCGCCGTCAAATGAGACGCAGGCACCGCCATCGTTAGCCTCGATCATCCGCTTTGTATTGGCCGGGTCGATCCAGAGATCGTGGTTGTCGCCGTGCGGCGTCGGTATCTGGATAAAGCTGGTGCCGGCGTCGGTTGACTTCCACATGCCGAGGTTCAGGACGTAGACCGTATCGGGATCGACCGGGTCAGCAAAGATGTGCATGTAGTACCAGGGGCGCTGGCGCAACTCCGGGTTGTCGCTGACGCGAGTCCAGGTGTCACCGCCGTTGTCGGAGCGGAAGAGACCACCCTCCTTCGCCTCGACGATGGCCCAGACGCGCTGCGGGCGAGCGGGGGAGACAGTGACGCCGATGCGACCCTTGAGTCCCTGGGGAAGGCCGGGGTTGTCGGTCAGCTCGATCCATGTATCGCCGCCGTCGGTCGTCTTGAAGATGCCGCTGCCTGGTCCTCCCGAAACGAGTGACCACGGCGAGCGCTGAGCGTCCCACATCGCAGCGTAGAGCGTGCGCGGGTTCGTGGCATCCATCGAGAGGTCGCACGCGCCGGTGCGCTCGTCACGGTACAGAACCTTTTCCCAGGTCGCGCCGCCGTCGAGCGTGCGGTAGACGCCGCGATCCTCGTGCGGACCGAAGGCGTGACCGAACGCGGCGACGTAGACGTGATCGGGGTTGTTCGGGTGGACACGAACGCGCGCTATATGGCGGGTCGTCTCCAACCCCAGGTGTCGCCAGGATTCGCCGGCATCGTCAGAACGGTAGACGCCATCACCGTGGGAGACGTTGCCACGGATGCACGACTCGCCCATGCCGGCGTAGACGACATTTGGAGCGGATTCCGCGACGGCGACCGCGCCAACCGAGGCGGTCTTGAAGTAGCCATCGGACACGTTCAGCCACGAGGCACCGGCATCGTCGGTCTTCCAGATGCCACCGGAGCAGGCACCAAAGTAGTAGGTCATTGGCTGGCTGGTGTGCCCGGCGACAGCGACGCTGCGTCCTCCGCGGAACGGTCCCGCCTGCCGCCAATGCAAACCCGCAACAAGATCATGAATGTTGGACATCAGTGAAATCCTCCCATCGGTGCCACCCAGCCGGTTGAGGCGATGGTAGTCGTGAGTGCTACGCTGGTCAACCACGCCCACTCACATTCCACCGTGACTCAACCCTTGCTTGTGTCGTTGCACAATCAATGCTATTGTGGCAGCGCTCCGGCAAATCGCACTCATGCATCTAAAGACTGGGAGGTAGGGCGATGCTCGATCGTAGTCGACTTAGCCGTCGATCTTTCATGCAACGCTCCGCCGCCGTGGCCGCCGGGGCGGCGATGGCGGGGTGGTCAGGTATTCACACGGGTAAGGTGGCGATGGCCGGGTCTCTCTGGAATCCGGTCTATGAAGACATCCAGGAAGCGACGATTGCCGACCTGCAGGCGCGGCTGACGGATGGCTCACTCACTGCACAACAGTTGACCGGAATGTACCTGGCCCGAATTGCGCAACTGGATCAGGACGGCCCGCGGCTCAATTCAGTGATGATGACCAATCCGGACGCACTCAACATCGCGATCAACCTCGATCGCGAGCGCGCCGAAGGAAACGTGCGCGGTCCGCTCCACGGCATCCCGATCCTGCTCAAGGACAACATCGACACGGCCGACCAGATGCCGAACACGGGCGGGTCGATCGCGCTGGCCAACAACTTCCGCACCCAGGACGCGACGATCGCGGCGCGGCTGCGCGAGGCGGGGGCGATCGTGCTGGGCAAGACGAACCTCAGCGAGTGGGCGAACTTCCGCTCGACGCAGTCGTCCAGCGGCTGGAGCGGTGCCGGTCGCCAGACGAAGAACCCGTACGTCCTGACGCACAACCCGTGCGGGTCGAGTTCCGGTTCGGGTGCGGCAGCATCGGCCAACTTCGCCGCCGCTGCCATCGGCACCGAGACGGATGGCTCGATCGTCTGTCCGGCCAACGCCAATGGGCTAGTCGGCATCAAACCAACAGTCGGCCTGACCAGCCGCGCCGGCGTCATTCCGATCGCCCATTCGCAGGACACCATCGGGCCGTTAGCACGAACGGTGGCGGACGCTGCAGCGGTTCTCAGCGCAATCGCCGGCCCAGATCCGCGTGATCCAATGACGGCCGCCAGTTCCGCGCAGGTGAAGCCTGACTATACGGAATTCCTCGATCCGGACGCGCTGGCCGGGGCGCGCATCGGCGTGCCGCGAACTGGCGGGATGTGGGGCTACAGTCCTGAGGCAGACGGAATCGTCGAGGCAGCCATTCAGGCGATGCGCGACATGGGTGCCACGATCGTCGATCCGGCCGACATCCCGACGGCGGATCAGATGGCGAGCAGCAACGCCGAGTTCACGGTGCTGCTCTACGAGTTCAAGGCGGACCTCAACGACTATCTCGCGACGGTCGGGCCGGATGTGCCGGTGCGCTCGCTCGCCGATCTGATCGACTTCAACACCGCAAACTGGCAGGTCGAGATGCCCTACTTCGGGCAGGAGATCTTCGAGATGGCGGTCGATCTCGGCGGGCTGGACGACCCGGTCTACCTGGCTGCGCTGGCCGAAAGCCATTCACTCTCACGCGAGCAAGGGCTCGATGCCATCCTGGATCAGTACGACCTCGACGCGCTGGTCGCGCCGACCGGGAGTCCGGCCTGGCCGACTGACGTGATCAATGGCGACCACTTCCTCGGCGCGAGCTCCGGGCCGGCAGCGATGGCCGGATATCCACTCGTCTCGGTGCCGGCCGGTGACTCGTTCGGGCTGCCCGTGAACGTTACGTTCATGGGGCGCGCATGGAGCGAGCCGACGCTGATTGCACTGGCCTACGCCTTCGAGCAAGGAACAATGCATCGACGCGCGCCGAGGATGCTGCCGTCGCTCGATCTGCCGTAGCATTCGAGCCGCACCCAATCCGGGCGCTAGCGGACGCACCAGCCGGAGCAGCGTCCGCCTGCGCCCTACGTCTGCAATGCACCAAGAGAGCACGGACAAGACTGATGCAATTCACGGTACAGACAGCCGCCGATCTGAGCATCGACGAGCTTGCCGAGGCGATGAACAGCGTCTATCAGGGCTACGTCATGCCCATTCAGGTCAATGGCGACTGGATGGCAACGCATGTCGAGGCGAACGACATCCGGCTCGACGCGTCGCCGGTCTGGCGCGAAGATGGCCGGATCGTCGGGATGGCGCTGGTAGGCGTGCGTGGCGAGCGATCGTGGATCGGCGGCTTCGGCATCGCACCGGAGTGGCGCGGGAAGCGGCTTGCCGGACCGTTGCTGGACGCGACTCTCGCCGCGGCACTAGCAACCGGAGCAAGCACCATCCAGCTTGAGGTCATCACGACGAACGCCGCAGCGATCTATGTCTACAAGCGCGGCGGCTTTGTCGTGACAAGGGAAGTTGGCGTCTATCAGCGCGACCCGCATCAGGCTGCGGTTGCGGATGAGCCATCGAGTGTGGTCGAGGCTGCCGATTCGAGTGTGGTGCTGTCCAACCGCGAACGGCTCGGTGGTAGTCCACTCGCCTGGCAGCGCGAGTCCAGCGTATCGGCAGCGACCACCGACATGGAGGCACTGACCAGCACGTCAGGTAACGAGTGCGGCTACATCGTCTGGAAATCCGGGCCTCGTGGCGTCCAGATTGTCGATATTGGCGGGACTGATGCTACAACGATCGGTGCTGTCATCGCTGCTGCCAGCGAACGCCACCCCGATCAGCCCATGTCGTTGCTCAATGAAGCGATTGACGGGCCAACCACCCAGGCGCTGCACGCTGATGGATGGCGTGAGATCGTCCGTCAGCTTGAGATGGAGCGCCCACTACTCGGCTGAAGCGTTCACCTCTGCCAGCGCCTGATTCACACCCTCAGCCGAGGCACTATCGAGGATGAAGATGACGCGGCCATCGGTTGGCTGGACATACCAGGATGGCGGACGGTCGGTGACAGTCGGCGAGAAGATGCGATAGAGCGCATCGACCTTCTCCGCACCAGTCGCCAGGAAGACGGTCAGACGCGCGGCGTTCAGCACCGGATAGGTAAGCGTTATGCGCCAGGTGTCCTGTTGCGGGACGAAGTTGGCGACGACCCAGCGTTCGCGCTCGCCCAGCGCCTCCGTGCCGGGGAAGAGCGACGCGGTGTGGCCATCTGAGCCGATCCCGAGGACGCTGACATCAAGCGCCGGAAACTCACCGGCCGGCAAATCGCCGAAGACCTGGCGCAGCTCGGATTCGTATTCGTCCGCCGCTTTGCTCGGGTCGATCTCGCCGCGCATACGATGGATATGGGAGTCATCGACCTCGACACGCGACAGGAGCGATTCCTCGGCCATGCGGTAGTTGCTCTGGTCGTCGTCGGGCGGGACAGTACGTTCGTCGCCCCAGAAGACCTGCACGCGCGACCAGTCGATGCCGGGCAGCGCGGCCAGATGCTCGTGCATGCCGCGCGGCGTCGAGCCGCCGGAGAGGGCAATGCTGTACATCTCGCCGGTCGCTGTCGGTCGCAACGCCTCGGCGATGATGTGCGCGGCGGCCTCCTGCGCGGCCTCGACGGTCTCGAAGACCTGCACTTCCGGCGCTCGCGCGGCCGGCTCAACTTGCTGCTTCATGCGATCTCCCTAGCTCGGCAACGACCGTCACGACGAACGCGAGCGCATCGTGGTACTGCTCGTCGTGCGAACGCACCAGCAACTCCTGACCAATCAGGTCGCTGAGGCGCGGGGCAGGCAGACGGTCAACTCGATCCTGCCGTGGGACGCCCGGCCACTCGACCGACGTCACGAGGATGTTCTCGGCGCGCACGCGCACGCTGATGCGGGCGTTGCGCTCCTTCTCACGCGCGAGTATCCGGATCGACCGCAGGCCGACACCGGTGCTCGACTGCCGCAATAGATGGACATCAATCGGGCCGCCCGAGGCGTTGCGCGCGCGGATATGCAGTGTGGATCCTTCGCGCTGGGCGCTGTCGAGCGACCACTTCAGTCGTGATGCGAGCCAGCCAAGCAGCAGCAATGCCTGCGCTTCAGCCGTCGAATCAAAGCCGATCTCGATCGCCTCAATGGCTGGCAGGAGCTCAATCGTCTCGGGATGATCGAAGGCCTGCGCGATCGCCTCGCGCCAGCGAACGATCCGTGCCCAGGCGAGGTCGGTGCCGGAGCAAAGCGAATCGTTGTGCCGCAGGAAGCTATCGAACGATGCGAACGTGTCCAGCGCCGAGTCAAAGCGCGATGAGTCGATGATGACGCGATCGGCGGTCGCAGCCAGGCGCTTGAACTCATCCGCTTCGAAATCAATCTGTCCGACCCACCACATCGCGGACGGGATGCCGGACAGCTCGAGCTGCGCCAGCAGGCTGGGGACGGCCTTAATGCGATCCGGCGGCGTGTGCAGTTCGATCACTTCGTAGCACGGTGTGCGCGGTCCACTGTGCAAGCGGCAGTGTCCGGCCACGCTGGCATCGAAGGCGGAATCCTCCGGGCTCACCTCGACGACGATCACCCGTGAGGGCAGCTGCTCGACGAGCTCGTGCAGCGTCTCGTGCGCCACGCGGATCTGCGATTCGCCTCTGGCAATGATAATGAGCGTCAGAATGCTCGTCCGAATCGGGATTTCGCCGGTCTGCTGCTCGACTTCAGTCGAGATATCTGCCCAGACCCGCGACAGCTCGTTGACGATCTGGTCGATCGTGACGACGCGCTGCCCGTCGGCGCTGATGCTGATGCGGTGCGTTTGTGGAGCGCTCATCGCACTACGGCTCCCGCCATGTACGACCGTCCTTCTTCAGGAGCCGGTCTGCATCTTCAGGTCCCCACGTCCCTGCCTCGTAGGTGGGGATTTCATCGACGGTCTGACGCTCCCAGCCGGCGCGAATCTGGGTCATGATGTTCCAGGCCGCTGCCACCTCATCGCGGCGCGTGAAAAGCGTGCTATCGCCGAGCATGGCGTCCAGCAGCAGTCGCTCGTACGCATCCGGCGACTGGACATTGAACGCGGTCCCGTACTCAAAGCCCATATGCACCGAGCGCAGGTTCATCATCGGCCCAGGAACCTTGACACCGAACGTCAGGGCAATCCCTTCGTTGGGCTGAATGCCGAGGGCCAGCACGTTCGGGTCGAGCTCGTCGGCCACATCGGCGTTGAACAGCAGATGCGGCGCGCGCTTGAACTGGATCGCGATCTCGCTCACTCGCCGGGGCATGCGCTTGCCGGTGCGCAGATAGAACGGCACACCCGCCCAGCGCCAGTTGTCGATGAAGAGCTTGAGCGCGACGAAGGTCTCGGTCAGCGAGTGCGGATCGACCTTCTCCTCTTCGCGGTAGCCGGGCACCGCCTCGCCGTCAGAGTATCCAGCGGTGTACTGCCCACGGACGGTGAACTCTTCAACATGGCGCGGGTCGATCGGTCGGACGGCATGGAGCACCTTGACCTTCTCGTCGCGCACCGGATCGGCAGTGAGTGCGACCGGTGGCTCCATCGCGACCATCGTCAGCAGCTGCATCAGATGGTTCTGCATCATGTCGCGCAGCGCGCCAGTCTCTTCGTAATACCCGCCGCGCGTCTCGATGCCGATGGATTCGGCGACGGTGATCTGGACGTGGTCGACGTACTGACGGTTCCAGATCGGTTCCCAGACCCCGTTGGCGAAGCGGAAGGCGATGATGTTCTGAACCGTCTCTTTGCCGAGATAGTGGTCGATACGGAAGACATCACGCTCGTCGAAGACGTTGTTGACGACCTTGTTGAGATGGTCGGCTGAGTCGAGATCGTGCCCGAATGGCTTCTCGACGATGATCCGCTGCCACGAATTGTCCGGGCCATGGTTCAGATCGTGCTGGCCGATCTGCTCGATGATGTCGTCATAAAAGTCCGGCGGCGTCGCGAGATAGTACATCCGGTTACCGAGCGTGCCGCGCTGGCCATCAAGCGTCGTCAGGCGATCCGAGAGGCCGTTGTAGTCATCGGAGTTGGTGAAGTCGCCCTTGACGTAAAAGACCCCCTGGCTGAACGAATCCCAGACGGCGTCATCGACTGGCGTGCGTCGCGAGAACTCGTTGACGGCATCGCGCATCTTGGAGCGGAACGACTCATCCGTCTCGTCGTGGCGCGCGAAGCCGACGACGGTGAAGCCGATCGGCAGGAGCCGCTCAAGTGCGAGGTTGTAGAGCGCCGGAATCAGCTTGCGGCGCGTCAGGTCGCCCGACGCGCCGAAGATCACCATGATCGCCGGCGCGGGCGTGCGTTCTATCAGCAGCCCTTCGCGGAGCGGGTTGCTCCGCAGTTCGGCCTGCGGGGGAGAGATTGTCTGCGACAGGTTGGACATCGATCGTCCTCACAAAGTCCGTGTGTCCGGAAAGATGGCTGAGGATCAGTCGCTCGTCGGGAGCGGGTCCGATTCCTCAACGACGGCGTGTCCGCCAAATTGATGCCGCAGCGCGGCAATGACCTTGTTGGCGAACAGGTCTTCCTGCCGGGAAGCAAAGCGCGTCGCCAATGCGAGATAGATCGTTGGCGCTGGCACGTCGATATCGATCGACTCGAAGACGGTCCAGCGGCCTTCGCCGGAATCGTTGACGTATCCGCGGATCGATTCGAGGTGCGGGTCCTCAGCGAAGGCGCGCTCGGCAAGCTCCAGCAGCCAGGAGCGGATAACCGACCCGTGATTCCAGAGCCCGGCGATGGCGCGCAGATCGAGGTCGTAGCGCGAGCGTTCGAGGATCTCGAAGCCTTCGGCATAGGCCTGCAGCATCGCGTACTCGATGCCGTTGTGAATCATCTTGACGTAGTGACCGGAGCCGCTTGGGCCGACGTGGAGGTAGCCGTTCTTCGGCGCGAGCGTCTTGACGGCGGGCTCGATGATTGCGAAGCCTTCGGGTGAGCCGCCGACCATCAGGCAGTAACCGACCTGCAGACCCCAGACGCCGCCGCTGGTGCCGGCATCCATGTAGTGGATGCCGTGGGCCGTCACGCGCTCGTGCCGGGCGATCGAATCGGTGAAGCGCGAGTTACCGCCATCAATGAGGACATCGCCCTCGCTCATCAGTGGGACAAGCTGGTCAATGTAGTCGTCGACCGGCTGCCCGGCCGGGACCATCAGCCAGACGGCACGCGGGCTGGGGAGCTTGCTGAGCATCTCCTCCAGCGTGTACGCCGGATCGGCACCTTCGCTGGCCAGCTCGTCGATTGGCTCGCGGCTACGGTTGTGAACGACGACGTGATGCTCATCGCGCAACAGCCGCCGTGCCATGTTGCCGCCCATGCGGCCCAGACCGATGATGGCGATATCCACGCTACCTCCTCGTACGAATGTCTTCAGTCATCAGGGACCCGTATCTAGTCGTCGGCCGCAGACGTCTGCTTCTGCGCGCCTTGCAGGACCTCGGCGATGCCAGTCGTTGCGTCCGAGCCGAGCTTGACAACGGCGAGCGGCAGATTGTGCCTGGCAAGCGTCGCGGCATCACCGGCTGATTGCGCGGCGAACAGCTCGGCAAAGGAGAAGCGCGCGTCCGGAATCGGCAGATCGTTGGTTGGTTGCTGCACCAGCAGCAGGAACGAGCCGTTGGGCGGTCCACCCTTGTGTAGCTGGCCGGTCGAGTGGAGATAGCGCGGACCGACGCCAACTGTTACGGCACGGCCGGTTTGTCGCCAGATCTCGGTGCGCAGCGTGTGCAGCGCGGTGCGCACATCCTCGGTCGGATCGACGTAGGCGAGGATGGCGATGTAGCCACCTGCGCTCGATGCGTCGATGACCGCACGAACGGCGTCGGCTGCGTCGGTCGGCGGCTGGCTGTCGGTCGATTCGCCGTTGAGGACGGCATTCGTCGCGTCCTTCGCCTCCTGGACGTTCGGCTCGTCGAACGGGTTGATGCCGAGCACGCGGCCAGCGATGGCGGTCGCGATCTCCCAGCGGACAAACTCGCGGCCGAGGTCGGCCGGGATATCGACGCCGATCGAGATGACCGGCTGGCCTGCGTCGCGCAGTGCCTTCGCCAGCCTGGCAGCCTTGCCGTCTTCGCCGGCATCAAAGTGGACAAACAGGCGGTCATCGCCGTAGTGATCGGCATCATCGAGCGACTCGGCGATCACCGGCAGAATGCCGGTGCCGTGCTTGCCGGTGCTCTCAGCAATCAACTGTTCAAGCCAGTCGGCGAATGGTGCCCAGCTCTCGTCAGCGATGATGGTCAGCTTGTCCCGTCCGGCCTGCTGCGCCGCGCCCAGCGTTGCGCCGAGCCAGACGCCCGGATGTTGCTCATCGTTGATCGGCAGCATCGTCATGGCGTGGTCGAGCACGTCGAGGACGTCCATGCCGAGCGTCGCCAGCGGCACCAGTCCAAAGTAGGAGAGGGCCGAGTAGCGCCCGCCGATGTCCGTTGGGTTGGCGAAGACGCGCCAGAAGCCGCGATCCTTTGCTTCCTTCTCCAGCGGCGTGCCCGGATCGGTGATGGCGATGAAGCGCGAGGCGTCGCCGCCAATGCGGTCGAAGAAGAAGCGATAGAGCGACATCGTCTCGACGGTCGTGCCGGACTTGGTGGAGACTATGAAGAGCGCATCGTCGCTAACTTCATCAGCGACGCGCGCGATCGGGTCCGGGTTCGTCGTGTCCAGTACGATCAGTTCCGGGAAGCCCGAGCCGACTCCGAACATGCGCGAGAAGACATCAGGCGCAAGCGACGAGCCACCCATGCCCAGCAGCACGGCGTAGCGGAAGCCGCGCTCGCGGACCTCGGCGGCGAAGTCAGTGAACTGGCCGGTGCGTGCCTCGGCGCGCATGGCCTGCACGACCGGAAGCCAGCCCAGGCGCGTCGATACCGACGCGCGCACCTTCTCATCGTCACCCCAGAGCGTGGCGTCGCCCTTCTGCAAGCGACTGGCAACGTCCTGGTCGGCGAGTGCACTGATTATCTTGTCCACCGCGCCGGCCAGAGAGCCGATGGATTCCTGCCGCGCGCGCTCGATATCGGCGACGAACGCATTGCGCTTCTCATCGAGGTGGTGCAGCAGGTCTTCGAAGGACTTGCTGAATGATGCGACACCTTCGCGCACGAGCGTCTCGGTGATGTCGTCGTAGGAGACGCCCAGCGCCTCGAAGCGTCGGAAGATTTCGCGCGCGCCATCCACGTCTCGATCAACTGTGCGGGCCACGTGGCCGTGGTCCCCGAAGGCCTCGATTGAGGCCGGGGCCAGCGTCTGGACGGTGTGCGGGCCGATCAGCTCATCAACGTAGAGCGTGTCCGGGTAGTTCGGGTTCTTGGTGCTGGTGCTGGCCCACAGTGGACGCTGCAGTCGCGCGCCCGCTTCCTGCAGCTTCTTGAAACGCTCGGAGTTGAAGATCTCCTGGAATGCTGCGTAGGCCAGGCGCGCGTTGGCGACTGCCAGTGTGCCGAGCAGCGACTTGGCCTCTTCGGCGCGCTCGCTTCCCGGCTCGGCGTCGATGATCGCCTGCAGGCGCTTGTCGGCCTCGGTATCGACGCGGCTGACGAAGAACGACGCGACCGAGTGGATGTCACTAATCGGCTTACCTTCGTCAAACCGGCGCTCCAGCGCTCGCAGATACGCATCGGCAACGTTACGGTAGGCGTCCAGCGAGAAGAGCAGGGTGATATTGATGTTGATGCCCTCGTAGAGCATCTGCTCGATCGCTGGCGTCCCCTCGGTCGTGCCGGGGATCTTGATCATCACGTTCGGCCGGTCGAGCGCTGCGTAGAGACGGCGCGCATCAGCGACGGTCGCAGACGTGTCATGCGCCAGCGACGGCGAGACTTCGAGCGAGACGAAACCGTCGGCGCTCTTGTCGTCGTGCTGGTCGTAGACAGGACGCAGGACGTCGGCGGCCGACTGGATATCCTGGATGACGATGGCGTCGTAGATCTCGCTGGTCGAGCGACCGCTGGCCGCGAGCCTGCGGATCTGATCGTCATACAAATCGGAGCCACTGATCGCCTTGTCGAAGATGGTCGGGTTCGAGGTAATGCCAACGACGCCGCAGTTATCAATCAGGTTCTGCAGGCCGCCGTTCTCAACCAGGTCGCGGCTGAGGTTGTCATACCAGACGCTTTGCCCGTAGTCTGTCAGCTGCTGTAGCGGGTTCTTTGCCATGCGGTGCCCTTCTCTCCCTTGAATCGATCTCATTGCGTATCGTGGAGACCGGCCATCATGGCGCGGTCGAAATTCGCCTCCCGATCGTCTCTACAGACGAACTCGCTAGCACACCTTTGTCATCGCGCATCGCGTGCCATCGGCGGCGTTGTCGCGCCGAATCCTTCGCGCTCGTAGAGACGCTGCTGGCGAACGCGAAGCTCGCGATGCGCGTTGTGGGCGGATTGACGCGGCTCTACCAACGTGCTGCCTGCCGGCGGTTGATTGTCTGTCAATGCTTCTCCGCTCACATCATCCCAGGCCAGCAGCGCCGTGCCACGCAGCGACGATTCCTCAGTCGGCGCGACGACGAGCGGGACGCCAAGGCAGTCAGCAATGATCTGTTGCCAGGCCGACGAGCCGAGAAGCGCTCCACCAGTCGCGACAACGGTTTCGTCTCCGATTAATAGCGCATCGTAGACGGTCGCCAGGCGATATGCGACTGCTTCGAGACTGGCCTGCACGATATCTAGCGCGGATGTGCTCATTCGCATTCCGTGGATGGCTGCGGTTGCGTCTCCGTTCCAGCCGATCGAGCGTTCCCCGGCCCAGAATGGCAGGACGGTCAGTTCGTGCTCGCCGGGCGCACGCTTCATCAGCGTCGCCTCGATTTCCGCGTGCGATGGAAGCCGCAGCGTTGCGCTGAGCCAGGCAAAGACGTTACCGCCCTCGCTCAGTGCCCCGCCCGTCAGGCTGTGGACAGGGTCGAGCGAGTAACGCCAGAGGCCGCTCGGCACCGGTGCATTCGGCTCACCAGGCTCACAGCGGCGCATGGCAGCGGAAGTCCCCAGCGTCAGCGCGAGTCGATCCGCACGGACGCAGCCGACGCCGACATTGGACGCGGCACCATCGCCGATTGGCGCACGCCACGGAACGCCGCGGAGCGCCGGCCAGCGGGCCGCGTAGCACGAGCGAATCGGCGGCAAGAGCTCGGGAGCGGCGGTGATGTCGCCGAGCATCTCGGGAGCGATGTCGAGATAGTTCAGGAGCTCCGCGTCCCAGGACATCGATTGCCGGTTGAACAGCCCGGAGCCGGAAGCGATCGAAACGGACGCGTCATCTGCGCCCAACCAGACACTCGTCAACGCCTGAGCGCAGGAGACGAGACGATGGGAATTGCGCAGCACGTCCGGCTGGTGACGCCGGAGCCAGAGGATCTTGGCCGGCAGGTAGGACGGATGCAGCGGGCAGCCCGTGCGCTGTCGGATCGCCTCAGCATCGAGATCGCTGCGGAGCAGTTCGGCTTCCGGAGCGGAGCGGGTATCGGCCCAGGTCAGGACGTCCGTCAGCGGCTGCCCGGCAGCGTCGAGCGCAACGAGCGAGTGCCAGAAGGTACAGACGCCGACGGCGTCAATACCCCGCTGAGCCTCAGGCGTCTGCAGCACAGCGTCGATGACCTGTTCGGCCAGCGCACGGAGACGGTCGAGATCGACAACTGAGCTACCGGCGCGGTCAGTTTCCAGCGACAGGTCAGCGCGCTGGAGCGTGCCCGGTGCGATGACGCCACGGCGATCGATCAGCGCGGCCCGCACCGACGATGAGCCGATGTCAAGCGCCAGCACATACATCAGGACCGCTGACCGGCAGTTGCGCACTCGCGGCAGTAACCGAAGATCGCCAGGTGGTCGATGCGCGGCTCGAAGCCGGTGCGCTGTCGCAGCGTCTGCCGCAGCCCGTCGAACAATGTGTCGTCGATCTCCTCGACAACCTGACAGGACAGGCAGATGAGATGGTGATGCAGGTCGTCGGAGAGCAGCGCGAAATGGCGGCGGCCGTTGCCCAGGTCCGTCTCTGTGACGATGCCCTGATCGCGAAAGAACTCGAGCGTCCGATAGACCGTGGACATGTTGATGTACGGGAAGCGGCGCTCGGCAGCGCTAAAGATCTCGTCTGCCGTCATGTGATCGCCGTGCGAATAGAGCAGCTCCAGAATGAGCAGGCGCTGTGGCGTCAGACGGTGGCCTTGCTGACGAAGACGAGTCTGCAAGCCGAGGAGCGCGTCCGATTTCTGAGGCATTCCTCACCACCTTCCGCGGTGCGTGGCGCGTCCACGCGGGTTCGCTGCTTCCGATTCTACCCCTGCCGTCAGTGGCACCGACCGCCCTCGGACAGGCATCATCATTGATGGGGGAGGGTATGAGATCAGGAGAGCAGACGATGGACGACGCGAATGGGCGAGAGCAAGCGCTGGTCCTTGTCGTCGAAGATGACCCGGATATTCAAACACTGATTGCCCGCCACCTGAGCGAGGCCGGCTTCAGCGTCATCACCGCAATGACCGCCGCCGAGGGATTCCTGCTCTGGTCAGAGCGCCTGCCCGACTTACTGGTCGTTGACCTGATGCTGCCAGACGGCTCGGGGCGCGGGCTCGTCAGCCAGATCCGCGCAGCCGGAGACGTGCCGGTTGTCGTCGTGACGGCTGATACAAATGAGGAATCACTCGTTGCAACGCTCGATGCCGGCGCAGACGATTATCTGACCAAGCCGTTTCGGGTCAACGAACTTCTCGCGCGTGTGCGGTCGGTGATGCGACGACGCCCGCGTGAGCGCGAGCCGGACACCATCCAGGCCGGCTCGCTGACAGTCTCGGTCGTTGACCGGCGCGTCTGGCGCTCCGGCGAGGAAGTGCGGGTGACGCCGACCGAGTTCAGGTTGCTGCTGCAGCTCGCGCGGCACCCGAACCGCGTGTTCACCCACGGGGCGCTGCTCACCGCCGTCTGGGGGCCGGAGTATGCCGATGAGCCGCATATCCTGCGGGTGACGCTCAATCGACTTCGCAACAAGCTCGGCGAGCCGCAGGTAATCGAGAACCGCCCGGCAGTTGGCTACGTGCTCGTGCCTGACTCCGGCGACGGCCAGACCCCGGTTTCGTAGGCAGCCGCCAGCTGGGTGAGATACGGCGTGATGTTGTGGCCGTTCTCGGCCAGCCAGTCATCATTGTAGTACGTGTCGAGATAGCGATCGCCCGGGTCGCCGGCGATCATCATGATTGCCCCGCTCTCGCCAGCAGCGACGAGCTCGGATGCGAGCTGCATCGCGCCATAGACGCAGGTGCCGGTCGAGCCGCCGTACTTGCGGCCGAGGTGCTGCTCCAGGAAGCGGATACCGGCATAGGATGCGGCGTTCGGCACGCGCATCATGCGGTCAACAACCTCGGGGACGAACGACGGCTCAACCCGTGGCCGGCCGATGCCCTCGACGCCGCTGCCCTTGTCGCTGCTGACGTTCGGGTCGCCGCTCTCGAAGTAATCGAGAAAAACCGAATTCTCAGGATCGACGACGCAGAGGCGCGTGTCCAGACCCTGATAGCGAATGTAGCGGCCGATGGTCGCCGAGGTGCCGCCGGTACCTGCGCCGGTCACAACCCAGCGCGGGCTCGGATGGCGCTCGTGGCTGACCTGGGCGAACATCGATTCGGCGATGTTGTTGTTGCCGCGCCAGTCGGTCGCGCGCTCGGCGAAGGTGAACTGATCCATGTTGTGGCCGCCGCACTCGTCAGCGAGGCGCTGCGCCTCGGAGTAGATCTCGGCTGGGTTATCGACGAAATGCGAGCGCCCGCCATAGAAGGCGATCTGCGCGACCTTGGCGGCGGACGTACCGCGCGGCATGACGGCCACGAACGGCAGGCCGAGCAGGCGCGCGAAGTACGCTTCGGAAACAGCGGTGCTGCCCGACGACGCCTCGATAATCGTCGTACCCTCGGTGATCCAGCCGTTACAGAGACCGTAGAGGAAGAGCGAGCGCGCGAGCCGGTGCTTCAGGCTGCCGGTTGGATGCGTTGATTCGTCCTTGATGTAGAGATCGACGCCGGGTGCGGCCGGCAGCTCCAGTCGCAGCAAGTGCGTATCGGCTGAGCGCTGAAAATCGCGCTCGATCTGGTTCACCGCCTCGACAACCCAGGCTCGATTCATTCCGCATCCCTTCCCCCGATATCCGAAATCTACCCCGCTGGTCCGGATCGTACCCGCGTCACCATGCGGAGACAATCACAGCGGCAGCAGACACGTCCGGCATTACAGCCTGAGTCCGGGGCTCGGCGGGGCGTGTTGTTGCTGAGGGGGAGCGGCTGGCTAAGCGTCGAGGTCGAAGAACTCGTCGTACTCAGTGACGTAGCGATCGCGAAGGTACTGGCGCGTGCGCAGCGTAATGCGGCGAACTTCGTCGATATCGAGCCCTTCCAGTTCGGCGACCTCGCGGGCCGAGCGCTCCTGGACGGTGCGCTGGAGGAAGATGGTCCGCCAGAGATCCGGCACGTCGGAAAGAATGTCGATCAGGTAGGCGAGCGTCTCGCTGTCGACGACGACCTGTTCCGGCTCACGCGCGTTCGGATCGGGGATGAGGTCGGCAACGCGAACATCTTCGCCGCCTTCGCCATCATCACCGGATGTGACCGTCTGCTCCAGCGAAATGTGCTGGCGACGCTCCTGGCCGACGCGGCGCACCTCGCGGCTGATGACATCCTGGGCGCGTGAGCGCAAGTAGGACGAGATGTCGCGCAACGGCTCGCCCTGCTCCTGCAGGCGACCGAGCGCCGACGCGACGGCCGAATCGATGACCTCGTCGCGATAGATGTCATCGTAGGAGAGCTGGCCCATCCTGACGCGGCGGCTCAACTCGTAGACGACGTAGGACGAGAGCGGCTGCAGCAGCTCGGACGGACGCTCGCGAAGCTGTGCGATCTGCTCCCGCACTCGGCGCTCACGTTCCAACGGGTGCAGCTTCTGGCCCGATGATGATTGTTGATCGTACCCCGCTGTTGACATGATCCCCCGACAATGACGAAGCGCCAGATGCGCCGCGTCGACACAAACCGATAACTACCGTATTGACTGATTGTAGTGGAGTCGGCAAGGGGGTTGCTATGGCTCGCGGCACTGCCGGAGCACATCAGGGATCCGTCTCGGTTGGCTCGATGTGGACCGTCGGGACCTGCGACCAGTCGAACTCGCGCAGCCGCTCGCGCCCGAGCGCCACGACGTCATCGAGGCAGCGCTGCGCCTCCTCTGCCAGGCGCGAGGTGTCAATAGACAGGCAAGTTGGCTCAAAGCGCCGGACCTTGTCGATGCCGGATGAGAGCAGCGAGACTGCGCCGCGGTGGTTGTTGTTGCGCAGATGGTGGAAGCCGACGCCGATCTGGAGGATGCCCTGATAGAGATAGCGGAGCGGGTCGCTCTCGGCACGCCAGATGTCTTCCAGCACCTCGTGGCACTCGAAGAACTCACCGTCGTTGAACAGGCGAATGCCCTCACGAAGGCCGGCTGATGGCTGCTCGCCGCAGCGTGGATTGGGGCGGTCGACGATGCCGGATGCAACGATCCGCCGCCAGGCTTCACCCACGCACTGCCTCCATTCGGACTCGCGGCGATCTGCGCCGGGTCATGCACATGTCCCGGTGGCACAGCGATTGTACGTCTGGCGGATGGCAGCGTTGACATGAGTGCCGCTGAATGGCGCAGGCTCGTGTTACAACAACCCGGTAACTCGTGCGGGCTGAGCGGGTGGCAGGATGTCGCAGGATCACACACAACATGTCACCAGTGTCACCGACATCGGTAGTGCTCCCAGCCAGGGCCGGGAAGACTTCCGGCTGCTCGACAACGACGCGTTTCGAGCCTGGTGGTTCTCGCGGCTCGTCGCGCAGACCGCACAGGCCGCGCTGCTCTATGGCCTGCTGATCCTGATCGTCGATCAGACGAATCGCAGCATCTACGCGTCGCTCTTCGTTGTCTGCTCGATCGTCCCATCCTTGCTGTTCGGCCTGATCGGTGGCTGGGCGGCCGACCGCCTGCCGCAGCGGGCGCTGCTGACGACGCTGAACGTCTTGCGCGCGCTCGTTGTCATCCCGCTCGTTCGCGAGCCGGACAACCTGTTTGTGCTCTTTGCTGTCACCATCGGCATCTGGACGCTCCATCAATTCTATTCGCCCGGTGAGGCCGCCGTGATGGCGCGCATCCTTCCGGAGAGTCGTCTTGCCGACGGCACCTCGATGGGGAATCTGGCACTGACGCTCGCGCAGGTCGCGGGCATGGTGATTCTCGCGCCGCTGCTGCTGCGCCTGCCGGATGCGCGACCGTTCGTCGCCATCTGCGCGGCCGGCTACGCGGTTGCTGCGATCTTCATGCTCGATATCGGTCGGTTGCGGCCGCGTGAGAGCGCCGGTCGAACAATCCCGTTCAATCTGCGGCGCGGCTGGGAGATCGCGACGAGCTCCGGTCGCGCGTTCAACGCCTTCGCCGATGCCGTGCTGATCGCGGTCGGGCTGAGCTCATTGCTGGCGATCGTGCCGGCCTATCTTGAGAACGTGCTGAATACCGGCGCAAACAACACGGTCTTCGTGTTCGCGCCAGCTGTCATCGGATTGGTTGTCGGCCTGCGGATCGCCCCGCCGCTGGGGCGCTGGCTGGGCCACGGACGCATCGCCATCGCGGCGACGATCTGCTTCGCGTTCTCTGCGGCTGCGTTTGGCGCGATCGATTCAGTGGCGCGGCTGATCGACACGGCAGGAATTCCGCTCGCATCAGTCGCGGATCAGCTCGGGCTGCCAACGCGAACGGCCGCGACGATGCTGGTGTCGATTCCGGCCGGGTTCTTCTCGGCGATCGTCAATGTCGCCGCCCGCGCCGTGCTGCTGGAGGTCGCTCCTGACGATGCGCGCGGTCAGGTCTTCGCCATGCAGGGTGTGATCGGCAACGCCGGCGCACTCATCCCGACGCTGCTGGCCGGTATTGCCGTCGACTTGCTCGGCGCACGACCGGTTGCCATCGTGCTCGCGCTGTCGCTGCTGGTCGCAACGATTGCCGCAATCCGCTATGCGCGCGCATTGCCAGTCGAGACAAAGGATGCCGGCGCGTCCGTGCCGTCCGGCCCCTGAGTACGCGATGACTTCACAGACGCGCCCGGGGCGTGTAGTCTGCTCCTGCCGGGAGCGCGTGAGCCGAGAGGACAGGTCTGACAATGAGTGACAGCGCTGAGCGAATCAGGCATGAGCAGTTGCGGGGCACCTGGGCCATGCAGGCCGAGGCCGAGATGGACAGCACCGCCGACAAAGAGCGCCAGCAAATGCTGCTCGAATACGGTCTGCCATCAGCAGAGAGCATCCGCGACCGGACCATGCCGCTCTTCACGCGCGGCCGTTGGCGGTTCAATTCCGGCAGCTTCATGAACGGCGAACATCTGGAGGACATGCGCAGGCTCGGCGGCCAGGATGTCGTCATCATGGGCGCGCCATATGACGGAGGCACAACGTTCCGTCCCGGCACGCGCTTCGGCCCGCAGGCGATGCGCCGCATCTCAGCGCTGGCCAGTGGCTACAATCCCGAGCGCGGCGTCGACCTGAACCGGGCGTTGAACATCGTCGACGCCGGCGACATCAACGTCGTCCCGTCGAACCTGGAGAAATCGTTCGACCAGATCGCCAAGGCCGTGTCCTACGCGGCGGAGCGCGAAGTCTTTCCGGTCATCCTCGGCGGCGACCACGCCATTGGCTACCCGGACGTCCGCGGGCTCGCGCCATTCATCGATGGCAACATCGGCATCATCCACTTCGACCGCCACTCCGACCTCTCGGAATACGGGATGGACGAGCGCATGCATGGCTCGCCCTTCTTCCATGCGACGAACATCCCCAACGCGCCGGCGGCGAACCTCGTCCAGATCGGTATCGGCGGCTGGACCGGATCGCGCGAGGGGCTCAAGGTCGCGCGCGAGCGCGAAGCGACAGTCATCACCATCGATGATGTCGATCGTTACGGCACGGACCGCGTCGTCGAGTACGCGCTGGAGATTGCCTGGCGCAACGCGAAGGCGGTCTGGATCTCGTTCGATGTTGACTCGGTCGATCCGGCCTATGCACCGGGCACCGGCACGCCGATGCCGGGCGGGTTGCTGCCGCGCGAGGCGCTGAAGATGATCCGCGACATCGCCGGCGAAGGGCTGGTCGGGATGGAAGTCGTTGAGGTTTCGCCGCCCTACGATGTCTCCGACAACACGGCGCTGCTCGGCGTGCATGCCATTCTCGATTGCCTGGCGGCGATGGTCATGTCCGGCAAGCTCGGGCGACGACCAACGGCCGAGCGCGACGAGAATCCAGCAGCGTCGGACGACGAAACCCGCGCCTGACAGACGCACCACTCCCCAGCCATTGACTTGCGTGTCACGAGGCGAACTCGTGATGCGCCTCACCGTTCCCTCCGGACACGGGATATTACGCGGCGGCATTGCGTGATGAATGCATCACAATTGGCTCACAATGCGTCACGAGAGTGCAGATTCTTGCCTCAGAGTCACGCTTGTCGTGTTATAGAGTTCCGTGTTACGCTGCTGCGCATCGAGAGCGTTGCCAATCTTGCAATCATCGGTGTGCACCTCGTTACGTTTTGGGGAAGCGGAGAAATGAGGATCGCATGGGGGATCGGTATGTGCGACCTCGGCGCGGATTGTTCGTCGCCGCGGTTGTATTGCTGCTAACCACGTTTATTGGCGGATCGGCCGCAGCTGAGGATGCTCCGGTCGGTGAGCCTGCACCACAGCACGTCCACGATGTCGATCAGCACCAGCATCTTGGTGGCGCGACGTGGCGCGTCTATGGCTACCAGGAGGGACTGGTTGGCTATACGACGGCGAATGGCCACGTCATTCAGCCGAACGACCACTTCGTCGCGCTACCGTGCTTCTGCGTGCTTTCGAGCCAGGGCGGGGACGAGTTCCAGGTCAAGCTCGAATACAACGGCAAGACGGTGATCGCGCCGGTCTGGGACGTCGGCCCGTGGAACGTGGACGACAACTACTGGGACCCGCAGAGCGAGCGCAAGTATTCATCGCTTCCGCAGGGCTACCCCGAGGCAGCGGCTGCCTACTATGCCGGGTTCAACGGTGGTACGGATGGCTGGGGCCGCACCGTGCTTTCGCCGGGCGGCATTGACATTGCCGATGGGACGTTTGCCGAGTTGGGCATGAAGGGCTCGGACTGGGTCAACGTCACCTTCCTGTGGCTTGAGCAGGAGCATTGGGAACTGCCGGCGCCGGCAGTCGGCTTCTCGGATATTGCGACTGTCTGGTGGGATCAGCGTCCGCCGCTCGACTGGGCGACGCAGAAGACGGATGGCCGCTTCGCCTGGTTCGACATTACTGGCCATAACGTCCCGAACCAGATCAACGACTACTGGTGGGCAAACGGTGGCTGGCGCCGCTTCGGACTCCCGATCAGCGAGTTCTTCCGTGAAGTGAGCATGGATGGCACTGTCCGCTACGTGCAGTACTTTGAGCGCTCGATCATCGCGCTTGATCCATCGACCGGGGAAGTGTCGCTGACACCAATCGGCTATCGCGCACACGTCGATTATCGCGCCAGCCTGCCGATCGATCCGTTCATCGAAACGTCTTCGGCGCTCTACTTCGACGAGACGCAACACTCGCTGCAGAACGGGTTCAAGGCGTACTGGGAGATGAATGGCGGCTACGCGACTTTCGGCGCGCCGATCTCTGAAGAGTGGAGCGACACAACGCCAGACGGGCGCAAGGTCGTCATGCAAATGTTTGAGTACGCGCGCTTCGAGTGGTGGCCGGATCGCATCGGCACCGACGAAGAAATCACCCGCGGCCTGCTGACGGTTGAGCTCATGCACGACCTGGGCTGGGTCGAATAGCACGCACATCGAACCACAAGCGCAGGAAGCGACAGGCGATATCGCCTGCCGCTTCTCGTGGTTACCAGCCTGACATTATCCGTTGGTACCTTTTCTGCGAAAGTGGATTCAAATAGTAGCGAGGAGAGGTTGGTAGAACTGCTACACTAGCAGTGTGCTCCACATCTCATTGCGACGTGCATGTACATGACTGGAAAGCTGGCATCGCAGATGCACTGGCATCGAGGCCCGTACGAGCTGTATCGCTATTCACGGCTGCGGGATCGCGCGGGAGAGCCGTTCACACCGAACATCCCGACGATCGTTTCCGAGCGCCCGGCGCTGACCGGCGCGGCGCTGAGTGTGCTGGGTATCCTCGGCACCTGGCTCATCGTTTCGCAGATGGCAACCTGGCCAAACTGGACGCTGTTCCCGAGCATGATGCTCGCCATGCTGTCCCTGCTGGCCATGATGCTGGGCTTCGTGCTGTTGACAATCCGCTGGCTGGAGCCGGTTATCTCACGCATGGACCTGAACTGGGATGCCGAGCCGGTTGGATCGCTGGGGCTGCCACCGGCGCTACAGACCAAGCTGGAGACGCTGGGATTCTGGTCGGCAGACGATGTCTGCCGCGCTGTAGATGACGGCAAGTTCCCGTGGTTGAGCCTTGAGCTCACCGAACGTCGCGTCCTCCAGAGTGCCGTCGCCTTTCGCTCTGTGAAAGCCACTGACACGCCGTCTTCAGGAAAACGCCGCCGACCACGAGTAAGCCGCACCTAGGAGTTGGAGGCCGACAGATGGGCGACCGAGTGTCGCTGCAGGTCGTCTCTGAGAAATCGCAAACCCGCGCATGAGACGTCTCATACTGATCATCATCGTAATCGCCGCAGCGATCGCCCTGTCCAGGCTGGTCGATTTTTCGACGTTCTGGGAAGCAATTCGTGGCGTACCCACGACGACGCTAATCGCGGTCATCGCGCTGATGACAGTGTCGGCGATCGTCAAGGCGGTGCGCTGGGCGTATTACCTGCGGGCAGCGAAGCTGAACATCTCCTGGAAAGACGGGATGACGAGCTACCTGGCCGGCATGTCGGCCGGCGCGCTGCCGGGCGGCTCATGGCTGCCTGCACGGTTGGCGCAGGAGCACGGCAACGTTTACATGCGCGAGGCGGCCTCGGGGCTGTTCGTCGGATTCGTCGCCGATACGCTGGGGATTTCGCTGGTCGCCTATTCGGCGATGCTGCTGGTGCATCAACCCGGCGGACGGTTCATTCTCCCAATCTCGGGACTCGTTATTGCGGCAACGCTGATTGCGATGGGGCGTTCACGGCGCGTCTGGGCGACGATCGCCCGGTTGCTTGCTAAGACACGCCTGACGCGCCGGTGGGTGCCGAAGGAGGCCGATATACAGCTTCGCGTGTCGGCGCTCATGCGCGCGCCGGTCATCTCCCGAGGTGTCGCGTTCAGCGTGACAACGACGACACTCGCGGCGGCGATGTTCTTCGCGCTGGCGAATGCGCTTACGTTCTCGGGCGTAAGTCCGAAGGAAGCGCTGTTTGTGCATTCTGTTTCTGAGTCTGCCGCGCTAGTGTTACCGGTCCCCGGAGGCTACGGAGTCAGTGATTCGTCAATGGCGGGGCTGATGGGGTCGCTCGGCATCGGCTGGGTGCGTGCGACGTTCGTGATTCTCGCAATTCGCTCGTTCGATCTTCTGTTCAAAACGATCGTCGGCTCGGCGATGCTTCTGCTGTTCTATCACCGAATGCTGCTCCGTATCCTCAAGGTGCGCCAGCGAGCGAGTGTGGCCTGGAGCTTCGGCATGCGGATGACCTGGCAGGGTCTGCGCGTCACCGGCATCGCCGCGATCCTGCGAATCACCGATTCACAACGATCAATATCACACCCCGCACCTGGCGCATCTCAGGTGCATCTGCGTCCGCGACACGTTCAGCCAGCCCCAATCGATGGTCTGGACGACGCGTCGGCCCACCACGACGACTGAGGCTCAGCTGATCGGGTTCTACTTCGCGGAGCCGAGGGCACGCAGGCGCATCGGTGCGGCGGGGGTGCAGCACGCCAGAAGATCCGCAAGCTGAATCGAGCCCAGGACAGTGCCAGAGATCTCACGATCAGAATGCACAACGTACTGATTGTTGCGTCCCACGCGACGACGGCTGATGTAGCCGGCCTCGTCGAGATCCCGAATCAAGCGCTGCGTTGCGCGCTCGGTGATACCGACTGCCTCGGCAATCCGCCGAGCCGTGCTGCTTGGGTATTGAGAGATGTACATCAGCACGCGTGCATGGTTCGTCAGGAATAACCATTCACTCATGGGTCCTCGCATTCGCTACACATCCTCCGTCCTCCACCGTCACTGACCGAGAGATCAGGACAGGTGGGACGCGATATGCAAGTGCCGTTCCATCGGGTTTGGGGACATCTGGTCAGGCGCGGAAACTGTCCGTACTATTCGCGGCATGAGTATCGTGGCCGTCGGGCTCGTTCTGCTGTCTGCCGTCTTTCATGCAACCTGGAATACCCTTACAAAGCGCAGTGCGGACGCACTGTCGTTCATGTTCGTCTTCGGTTGGATCAGCCTTGCGGTCTATGCGATCCCAACCGGCTATCTACTGTGGCGTGACGGGCTGGCTCGCGAGGCGCTGCCATTCGTCCTGGCCAGCGGCTGCGTCCACGTTGTGTACGCATCGTCGCTTGCTGCCGCCTATAGCAACGGTGCGCTGTCGCTGACCTACCCGGTGGCGCGTGGAACTGGCGTGCTGCTCGTACCGCTGCTGGCGATGCCGATCCTGGGCGAACGGCTGACGGTGCCGGCCGGCCTGGGGATCTTCGCAATCCTGCTCGGGATCGTCAGCCTGAATCTCATTGCCAATCGGCGCGGGGCGGCTCGCGAAGCCCGTGAGAATCGCCGTGGCCTGCTATTCGCCCTGCTGACCGGTCTGACAATAACGTCGTACTCGCTGATCGATAAGGCCGGAGTCGCCCACGTTCATCCCCTGGTCTACGTCTACCTGCTGATCGGCATCCTCACGATCGGAATTTCGCCGTACGTCCTGCTGAAGCGTCAGCGTTCCGTCGGCGTCATCTGGCGCACAGCACGGCGCGACGCTGCGGTCGCAGGGGTGCTGAACATGGGCACCTATCTCATCGTGCTGGCGGCGATGAAGGTCGCCGGAAGCAGCGTGTCGTACATCGTGCCGCTGCGCGAGACGAGCATCGTATTCGCGACGATCATGGGAGTTGTCGTGCTAGGCGAGCGCATGACTCCGCCCCGCGTTGTTGGTTCAGGTCTGATCGCGGTTGGCGTACTGGCGATTGCGCTGGGAAGCTAATTAGCGCTGTGCGGCCGCCCTCGCTGCGGCAATGATGGCGGCGTCGTCCGCCATGGTGAGGTAGCCGCGCTCATCTGGCACCGACTCAAGGACCACAACACCCCAGGAGCGCAGTACCGCGATTGACTCGGCTGCGCGCGGATGCGCCCAGAGCGGGTCGTTGACTGACACAGCGACGACGACCGGCGTCCGTCGCCCAATCGCCTCGGCGGCAACTGAGAGCGCCAGTGTGTCGGCGATGCCGCCGGCCAGCTTGTTCAGTGAATTGAACGAGCAGGGCGCGATCAGGACGACGCCCTCGGGCGGTCGCGGCAGGATAGCGTCGTCGAAATAGCTGTCAACGATGCGATGGCCGGGCACGAGCGCCAGCTCTCGAGGGCTGACGATGCGCTGGGCATTTGGCGTCAGGATCATGATCGTGCTACTGAATGCAGCGGTTAGTGGCGGCAGCAGCGTCGGGATGCGGCGCGCCGTGCCCGCGCCAGTCACCAGAAGATAGAGCCTGTCGTAGGGCATGGCGTACTCCGAGATGAGAAGCGCGGCCCGCCCGGTTAAGGATGGGCCGCGCGACAGGTTGGCGGATCAGGCCTGCTGTGGCGGGAAGCGTCCGCTGCGCTCAGATCGCGCCAGCAGGTTGTTGCGCTCCAGCAGTGCCCGCGTCTCGTCCTCGCTCATGCGCTCGACCGGCCAGTCTTCGGCGTTGGCGACGGCCAGCGCGACGCGCGCTACCAGCGCGGCTGACATTTGCAGGCCACGCAGGTGGATCTTGTCGAACGTGTCGGCCTCGGTATGGCCCCAGCCGCGTCCGATCATACCGGCGGTCGAATCGCGCGAGTTGAGCGTGCCGTTCGGGATGCCCCGCAGCGCGAACGGGAAGTGGTCGGAGTGCGAATTCAGCTGATCCTGAATCGTGAACGGGTAGGCACTGTCCTTCGAGAACTTCTCGAACCAGGAGCGCAGTGCCGGCCAGCCGGAGAGCGTGATCTGCTCCTGTCCGCCCTGACCACGGCCAGCGCCGTCGAGGTTCAGCACGAAGCGGTAGGTGTCGGGATCGGTCACCTTGGCATGGTGGGCAGCACCGAGCAGGCCGACTTCTTCCGAACCGAAGCAGATCACCCGGATGGTGCGCTTGATCTTGCCGGCATGCGGGGCCAGCACGCGTCCCGCTTCAAGGCCAGTCACGGTCCCGGCACCGTCATCGCCAGCGGCCTGTGAGATGTCATGACCGTCATAGTGTCCACCGATGAGAACGACCTCGTCGGGGAACTCGCTACCGACGATCTCACCGATGACGTTCTGGCTGGTGCTCTCGAAGGTGCGGTTTTCCAGCTTGAGATGGACCTTGCCCTTACCATCGCTGCGCTCGATCAGGCGCAGGATCATTGAGCCGGCCTCCAGCGAGACGCCGACTGCCGGGATCGGGGCTTCGCGATCGGCAGCGGAATCGCCAGACGGGTTGCGGCCAGTGATCGACCCGGTGATGCGGAGCATGCCCGGGTTCTGGTTGACGTAAATGTAGCCAGCCGCGCCGCGCTCGACTGCCCAACCATACTTGTCCGTTCGATGGCTGCCGCGCTCGCCCGGCCTGTTCGTCTCAGCAGCGGAAATGACAATCTTGCCGCGCACCTGGTCGGCCAGCCGCTCGAAATCGGCCAGCTCGCCGTCGCCGACATCAAGCAGTTCGGCAGTCAGGTCGGCGGCAGGGCAGTAGGGCAGTGACACGCAGGAGAACGAACGCTCGACCGGCTCGATAAGGGTGAGCTCGGCTGAGCCGCGATCCCAGCCGGCCATGCTGAATTCTTCCAGCCGGACGTTTTGCAGCCCGTACTCTTCCATCTTCTTCTTGAGAAATTCAGCGCCCTGCTTCTCGGACTCTGAACCGCCGTAGCGGTGTCCGATGTCGTCGCAGAGCTCGCGCAAAACCTGATACGGCTCGTCGGTCGTCCAGATGTCGCCAAGAATCGCGCGCTCTATGGCGCGGCGGTCGTCATCTACCATGCGTCCTCCTCCGACTCGTACCTGACGGCCACGCCGGCCGATTTCGGTCTGTGACCGGCGGGCGCATCATAGCACTGCCCGATTTGTTGACCAGATTGTCAGACGAGAACCGGTTCTGCGAAAGCTAACCGGCGCCGTGGATGTCGTCGGTTGCGCGCTGGATGATCGCCAGGACGATGTCAGGCGAGGGCGGTTCAGGGGCTGTCACGATAACGACGTTCATGATCGCGCCGGTTTGCGTTACTGATAGTGCGCCATAGCGCTCGTCGCCGTCGCGGTTCGCGTGGAATTGCACGGTGACGCCTTCCGCCGCGCCAACGGACGGTTGCGGTTGATCGAGCGTGTAGACAACGCCGTCGGCATCGACCCACTCGCCGCAGGTGAGCGCCGCAGCCGCCCCTTCCATTGCCGGCTGCAACTCGCTCGATGGCAGGGCAATCAACCGCTGACGCACCATCCAGCCGGTGTCCGCCTGCTCGAAGATAGCAAAGCTATCGCCCAGCGGTGCGCCGGCAGCACCGAACAGCGGACTGCCGCAATAGGCCGCGAAGGCAGGATCGGGGTTCGGACCAGACGCGCGCTTGAGCCAGCCAGGCCCGATGTCGTCAGCGTGCAGCATCATACCGACGAGCGCGGCCTGCACGGCGGGGTCGATCGTCGCAGCAGCCAGCCGCTGCGGGTCCAGCAGCGCGACCGCGGCATTGACAACATCAGGGGACTCATTGATGGCTGCCTCGTCGTCGCTGACGATCGCCATCTGAGCGATGATGCCTCCCCGACGAATGAGGTACCAGCGGCCATGCAGGCGGCTGCTTGCATCGGCCATGATCGAGAAATCTGCCACGATTGATTCATCGCCAAAGTCGGATTCCTCGAACGGCGACAGCTCGATACGGGAGCCATCGCCATCGGTCCAGTCACGACAATCGAGCGACTCCCGTGCCCAGGTCATTGCCGCGATAGCGTCCGGGTCGCGATAGGCGGTCAGTTCCTGAATGACCGACAGCGATGGGGAGTCCAGGCGCTGGTATTCGGTTTCGACAGCGCCGAGCTTCTGTGGCGCTCCGGGGAACGGCTCAATGCCGCAGAGCAGGGAGCCGGTCGGGCGGTCGCGCAGTGGATTCGCGGAGACGATCTCCCAGCCGGAGGGCAGGCTGCCTTCGACCGGGAGCATTGCCAGCAACGCGCTCTCGATTGCGCTGGGCGGGACGACGGCAGTGGGGGTTGGCGATGGTCGCGGTGTAGGGGTTGACATCGGGATCTGCGTCGGCGTGACCGTGGCGGTCGGCTCGACGGTCGCGACGATCGGCGTTTCCTGTGTCTCAACAGTTTCGGGCACTGTCGGAACGATCGGCGCAGGAGATTCGACGATTGCGGGTGTGGCATCGCGGCGACTCGGACCCGAGCAGGCGACAATCACGCCGAGAAGAATCAATGCAATCGAGAGTCGTATCGCCGTGCTATACACCTGCCGCTCCCGCTATGGATGAATCGATGCTGTGATGGTAGCAGGATCGCTAGGAGAGGAACGCCGCGCAAACCTCGTTCGCAACCAGAACGCCGCGCGGAGTCAGACGCAAGCGCTGCGCCTGCCACTCGACGAGACCGATATCCAGCAGCCGTGCAACCTCTTCCGCGTAGCGCTCGCTGATACCGACACCATGACGGGCCCGGACGTCTGCGTCTGACACGCCATCACGCAGTAAGCGCATGCCGAGCATCATCGTCTCGCTCAGCGCGGTAGCGTCGTCAATCGTCTCGCGCGTCGCGACTGGCAGATCACCGGCGGCGAGCGCGGCGATGTAGCGGTCGGGCAGCAAGTGATTGCTGTGGCGCTCGCCACCCGACGTACCGAACGCTCCTGCACCGATGCCCAGATACGGGCCGTTCTGCCAGTACAGCTGGTTGTGGCGTGAGCGGTACTGCGGCTCACGGGCCCAGTTCGAGATCTCGTAATGCTCCCAGCCCGCGTTGCCAAGCACCTCTGCGGCACGATCGTAGCGATCGGCGACGACATCGTCGTCCAGCGGTCGCAGGATGCCGCGCTTCACCGCCATCTGCATCGGCGTTCCCGGCTCGACAATGAGCGCGTAGAGCGAAACATGCTCCGGCGACCAGTCGAGAATCGTCTGCAGATCGTGCTCCCAATCCTCGGCCGACTGGCCCGGCCAGCCGTAGATGAAATCGAGACTGACATTCTCGAAGCCTGCCTGCCGGGCGAGGGTGAGCGACGTCGTTGCTGTCATGGCGGTGTGGCCGCGCCCGAGGACGCGAAGACCAGCCCGCTGCTGCGACTGGATGCCGATCGAGAGTCGGTTGACTCCAGCAGCCCGGTAGCCGGTAAGCATCTCAAGATCGAGCGTCTCCGGGTTGGCTTCCATCGACACTTCGGCGTCAGGACGCAGCCCGAACGATTCGCGCGCCGCAGCGATGATCTGCGCGATTTGCGCCGGGGCCAGCAGCGACGGCGTGCCGCCGCCGAAATAGAGCGTCGGCGCTCCGGTCGTTTCTCCCTCGCGGAGACGCATCTCGCGCACAACGGCGTCAACGTAAGCCGGGATGCGATCTTCCTGCCCGGCGTAGGTATTGAAGTCGCAGTACGGGCAGATGTGTCGACAGAACGGCACATGCACATAGATACCAGCCGATACACCGGCGGGCAATGGAACGGGCAGCGTAGAAACCAGAGCGTCAGACATGGTGGGGGTTGCTCTTCTCAGCAGATCAGTCAGAACTTCGCCCGCCGCGCTCGATCTCCTGCCAGGCGCGCGCGGCATCTTCCGCGTCGGCGGCGGTGGCCGGCTCACCGCTATAGCGCGCGTCCCGGTAGCGATCGGTGATCGAACGCACGGCGGAATCGCCGTTGGGCACGGATAATCGGCCAGTCACACCGGGGCGGTACTCGTCGGCCGTCTCGGCAGGGCGGCGGCCACGTCCGAGATCAGCGCCACGGCGCTGCAAACGCTGATACGTCTCGCGAATCGCCACGGTGTACCGCCAGCGCGGATCGTCGCGCAACTCCGCCAGCGGATCGACGACGACTGGTTGCTCGCGCTGAAACAGCGACCGGAAGCGATTGGCCAGCGACCCCAGCATATCGTCCCAGTCCATGATCGACTCGCGCTCTTCGTCGGTCGGTTGGCGTTCACGACGGCGACGACGGAACACGAACTTGGTCAGGACAGCGAAAATCGCCAGGAGAATCAGCGCCGCGACGAGGTAGCGAATCGCGTCTGGTACATCGACAGCACGCTGTGTGAGCTGGTCGAACTGGCTATTGTCTTCCATGGGCGCGGGCGTTGAGACTGTGCGGGAAATCGGTTCGCGAGTGCCAATCAGCCAGACAAGCGGGGTGAGGATGATGTAGGCCAGCACGGCCATGATCAGGATAACCGCCTCAAAGATGAAATTGAGCAGGAAGAGGAGCGGCGAAAGCATCCAGAGAACCGTGTCGAGGAACTGCCGCGAGAAGATGCCTGCGCCGATGATCGCCAGCGCGAGCACGGTCAGGATCGGCGCAGCGAACGTCGCCAGCCAGCGCGGGCCAAGCGGCGAACTCGTTCGGAAGCCCTCAAGCTTGAGCCGGGCAAAACCGATCGCACCCAGGGCGCAGACATAGAACGCGATCGTCGCAACGCTGAGGCGCTGATGCACCTGATCTGTCGGGCTGGTCGCTGCCAGCACAATGACGATCAGCAACGCCAGGATGGCGCTGCCAACCCGCAACATCAAGTAGGCACTATCGACAGCCGGGAGGTCACGGGTTCGTCCGCGCCACCAGGCATAGGCGACGAGGGCGACGAGGCCCCAGACCGGCCGAACCGAATCGGTGCCGAGCAACGCGAAGGCGCGTACGGTCTGGCGCAGCCAGCTGAAATCCCAGAGCGCGATGTTGGGGAACGCGCCGGCCTTGAGCGCGACGAGCAGCGTCACGACGATGCCGGCGCCCATGATGGCCTCGTATTGCCCACCCCAGACGCGCCATTCGTCCAGGGCGCGGGGGATGATGTGGGCAGTGAGCATCACGAAGCCGACGATCCAGGCGGACAGGACACGCGATTCGGGCGAACTGTCGCTCAGCAGAATGCCGCTGACGAGGTAAACGAGCGACGCCTCGGCCAGCACCAGCGCAATGCCGATCAGCTCCAGCCGCCAGTCGAGCGAGCGGAGCAAGTCCATCAGGCTGGTTGGGGTAACGCGATCAGCGTCGTGTGTCTCACTCATCAGGCGTCTCGCTGTCGTTCGACCAGACCGGCCAGCGCAACCGGGTTCATCTGGATCGCGTAGCGCCGCCGCGACTGGCGCGGCGTGCCGATCGATGCCGAATCGAGCTTGAAGACGTCAATCCCACGAATTGACGGCAGCTCAACCTCGTCAATCGTCACCAGGACGACGCGGTGTCCAGCGCGTTGCAGATCGACGAGGACTGCGGCTGTGGCGTCGGTAATGAGCGCCGTTACGATAACGACAGTGCTTCCCATCGGAAAACGTGACGTTTCGGCGCGTAGCAAGCGGGCGAAATTGATTGAGGCGATCGGTGAGAGCTTGGCCAGACCGGCCAGCACCTCACCGCGCTGGCTGGGGCTGCGGCTGGGGCGCACGCGCAACGGCTGATCCGAGCCGCCACTAACGCCATTTGCATAGACGCCGACCGTCCGGCGCTCATCAAGCGCACGAATCGCGATCGAGGCGGTCGCCGTGATGGCGTCTTCCGCCCGCTCGTAGTCGATACCTTCCCAGTAGTGTTCGAACGTATCGAGGTTGAGAAAGACGCCGAACTGGATCGTCGTCGTTGGCTCGAACACCTTGGATTGCAGCGCTCCGGTCCGGGCGGTCGCCTTCCAGTGAACGTGGCGGAACGAGTCCTCGGGGCGGTAGTCGCGCACACCGACGACCCGCGACGGGTCGGTGATTACGAGCCGTCGCGTCGATTGCTCGCCAAACAGATGGCGCGGCGGGATGCCGATCTGGGCCAGCGGCACCACCCGCGGATAGACAAGCAGCGACGTGAAGTTCTCCAATGATTTCGTGGAGGTGAAGAAGCCAAAGAGATCGCCGGAGCGCATTTGCGTCGGACCGAGAAAGAACTGGCCGCGAACCGGGCAATGAATGTGGAATGTCCAGCTAACGCGCTCGTACCAACGCATGGCGGTCGTGATCTGAAGAACATCGCGGCCCGGGACGCCGCTGGGCTGGTTCTCCTGCTCGCGAATACGCAGATCGTCCGGCAGCTGATCCAGAATCTCCAGCCACGGCAGCGGCAGCAGCTTGCGGTTCGCGACGGAGACACGCATCGTCGCGTCCTCGCCGGGGAACAGGCGATCGGTTTCGATGGTGCGGGTGACAACGACGCCACGGAGTGCCAGCCGAGCCCACAGCCATGCGCCGCCGGCCGTGACGAGAGTCAGCAGGCCAAGCAGCGTTGGCGCACGCTCGCGCAGCACCATGCCGAGCAGGACGAGCGCGACGGCGCTCCACACCCAGACACTGTTGAAGAACAGCGAACGAGCGCGACCGGTGCCGGTGAGCGCTTCATCCTCCCCGCCGAGCCGCTCAAGCAAGCTCGACAGGTACTCGAAGGGATTCCAGGATCTCATGCAGAATGCTCGGCGTCGTGCGGCCCCGCAGACGCGCATCCGGCGAGAGCATCAGACGGTGGTTGAGCACCGGCTGAACCATCGCCTTTACGTCATCGGGAATGACGAAGTCGCGGCCACGGAGCGCCGCTAGCGCCTGCGAAGCGCGAGACAGCGCCAACGTGCCACGAGGGCTGACGCCCAGCTCAATGGCGTCATGCTCGCGAGTGGCGCGGACGATGGCGACGATATAGGTGCGCAACTCGGGCTCAATGTGGATCTCTCGAACCTGACGGGCCGCACCGACGAGATCGTCTGGCGTAGCGACCGACTCAAGCGAATCGATCGGGTGTGCGTGCTGCAACCGGACGAGCATGTCCGCCTCCTGCTCAGCATCGGGATAACCGACTGAAATGCGCAGCAGGAAGCGATCGAGCTGCGCCTCGGGCAGCGGAAAGGTGCCTTCCAGCTCGATCGGGTTCTCGGTCGCGAGCACAAGAAATGGTCGCGGCAGCGGCATCGTCTCACCGTCGATCGTGACGGTACGCTCCTCCATCGCTTCCAGCAGCGCGGACTGCGTACGAGGAGTAGCGCGGTTGATCTCGTCGGCCAGCAGGACGTTTGAGAAGACGGGGCCGGCACGGAAGACGAAATCGCCGAGCTTCTGATTGTAGTAGCTCAGGCCGGAGATATCAGACGGCAGCAGGTCGGGTGTGAACTGCACGCGCCGCAGGTCACCGCCGATGGAGCGCGCGATCGAGCGGGCCAGCGTCGTCTTGCCGACGCCCGGCACGTCTTCGAGCAGCGCGTGGCCCTCGCACAGGAGCGCAACAAGAATGAGCTCACTTACGTCCCGCTTGCCGACCATGACTCGATCGACGTTATCCATAATCCGCCGACCGAAGTCAGCAATCGCGCCGGTCTGCCTCATCTTGCGTGCGTCTTCATTTCCTGGAAACGAACTAGAACTGACGGAGAGTTGGCCAAAACTATATCATCGCTGTTGACGCTGTTCGCCTGGCGGATGGCCTATCCCGCTCCGCATGCCGCTCCGATCGAACACGGGCAGGACTCGTTGGTGCTACAGATGGCGCTCCTCGCACAAGTCAGCACACACCCGCTCCGCGAGAGCGCGGCAAACGGCGTGGAGGTTGCCGGGCTGGATGCTGTTTCGCTGCTGGTTGGCGGCCTTGCCGTGTTGGTCACGACACTGGTGATCCAGTGGGTGATCCTGCGACGCCGCGCCGAAGCGAATCGCGCCAGTGAGCTGAGCGCAGCTGAGGTCGACCGCTATGCGACGATCTTCGAGAGCGCCAACGAGGGCATCGTCGTCCTCGACCCTGATGGGAACATCACCGAAATCAACCCGGCCGCCTGCCGGCTGTTCAACGTTGACGCGGGGGCCATCCTCGGCGTTCCTGCGACCGAGCTCGGGCTGCTGAGCGTCGCCGAAATCCGCCTGCTCCCCAAGCTGCACCGCCAGGACAATCCCCAATCGGTCGTCCGGCAGGTCGGCAATCGCATCGTCAGCACGATCGTCAGCCCGCTCCGCACCGCGCCGGCGCGCCGCCGCCGGGACGAATCGGTCTGGCTGCTGCGCGATGTGACTGAGGCTGTCCGGATGGAAGAAACCCGCAACGAGTTCATCTCGGTGGTCTCACACGAGCTGCGGACGCCAATGACGGCCATCAAAGGCTTCACCGATTTGCTGCTCGATGGGGACGCTGGGAGCGTGACGCGGCAACAGCGCGAGCTGCTGACGGTCGTGCAGGGCAATGCGAACCGGCTGGTCAATCTGGTCAACGACATGCTTGACATATCGCGGATTGAGTCTGGGCGCATTCATCTCGATCAGACTGCGGTCGATATCGTTGCCGCCATTCGCAGCGTCGTGCGCAGCCTGCGGCCGATGCAGGAAGCGAAGCAGCTTAACGTGCTTGAGGAGCTGGACCCGGATGCGCCGCCGGTGTTTGCCGATGAGGCGCGTCTGACGCAGATCCTGACGAACCTGCTGGCTAATGCCTACAAGTACACGCCGGAGAACGGCTGGGTCACGGTACGGACAGAGGTACTCGACACGTTTGTCGCCGTCAGCGTGTCGGACACCGGCATTGGCATTCCTGCTGATGCACTGGCGCACGTCTTCACCAAGTTCTTCCGGGTCGAGCACCCGACGACGCAGGCCGTCAGCGGCACCGGCCTGGGGTTGGCAATCACGCGGCTCCTGGTCGAGCGGCACGGCGGCCGGATCACCGCGGCCAGCCGCGAGGGAGTCGGGACGACGGTACGGTTTACCCTGCCAGTGGCGGGGGCAAGCTGGGCGAGCGGCAATGGCGAGAGCGACCCTCCGGTCGTGCTGATCGCAACCGCCGACCCGCGCGACCGTCGCGCCTGGGACCAGGGGCTGGAGAGCATTCCGGCGCAGACGATCTATCCGCGCTCGCAGTCGGTGCGCGCGATCGTCGGCGAGGCGGAGCTGCATCATCCGGCGGTCATTGTGATTCGCCCTCTGGCAGCGCGGCCGGGGCTGCAACTACTGCTGGACGATCTCGACGCCGTACCGGAACTGGCCGATACGTCCCTCGTGCTCGTTGGCGGCGCGGCGCAGGCCGTGAAGGAGACCGCGCGGCGGGTCGTGATGCTCCGCGGTGATGCCGGCCCCGACCACGTCTCGGCCGTCGTGCGCGACCTGCTGCCGCATGGCGATCCCATGCCGCAGCGGCGCGGGCGGATTCTGCTGGGGGTGAACGACGGCAGCAGCGGCACGGCGCTGAACGCCAGGCTGGACTCCGCTGGCTTCAGTGTCACACCGGTTCGCGACGGCCTGGCTGCCATCGTCCGCGCGATCGAAATGCTGCCGGACGCGATCGTGATTCAGGATGATCTCGACCGCCTCGATGCCCAAGCCGTGCTGCACCAGTTGCGCGAGTACCCGGGCACGGAGCAGATCCCGGTGATCGTCGTTGCCGGGGCGGGGCAGATCGATTCGGCAGCACTCCTGTCGGCTGGAGCATCGGATATGATGGCAGCGCCTATTGACAGTGACGCGCTCGTCGCGCGCCTGATCGAGCTGACCGAAACTGCGTCGGAAGAAGCGGTTGATACGAGTGTCACGACACTCTGATCACGGCCTTCAACGCGAGCCAGGCTGGGAGCCGCACGATGGGCCTCACCGAATGGGACTCACTACTTCGAATCGCCGTCGCCATTGTGCTCGGGGGGCTGATCGGCTACGAGCGCGAGACGCTCGACAAGAGCGCCGGTCTGCGGACGCACATGCTGGTGTCACTCGGGGCGGCGCTGTTCATGGTCGCCAGCATCCTGATCGTCCAGGATTTCGCGACCGGTGACGGCACAAGTCGGCTCGATCCAACGCGTATTGGCTCGACGATTGTGACCGGCGTCGGCTTTCTCGGCGGCGGCATCATCTTCCGGCAGGAAGACCGCGTCCACGGCCTGACAACGGCGGCCGGGCTGTGGGTGGCTGCGGCGATCGGGCTGGCCTGCGGCGCAGGGTACTTTGTCCTCGCAATTGGCGGCTCGATACTCACGGTGACAATTTTGGCGATGATCCGACCGCTGGAAAAGCGCTTCGAAAACCGTCGGGACTCCACGGACTGAGCAGCGCGCCCCTAGAACCGTGAGCGGTTCCGAGCCTTGATCGATCCACTCGCGACCGGCTCGCTGGCGGCAGCCGGATCGCGACGATCCCGCACAAGCCAGGAGCGCAGACGCGCTTCAACTTCGTCAGCGGGCCACGCAGCTTCGTCGTAGCGACCAGCAACCTGGCGCTGGCGCAGCGCTTCGTACAGCGAAACGGCGCAGGCGACAGACACATTCAGTGACTCGACCATGCCCATCATCGGGATGTAGACGCAGCCATCGGCGAGGTCGACGCCGGGCTGACTGACGCCTCGCGTTTCGTTTCCAAAGACCAGCGCTGTCGGCACTGTCAGATCGAGGTCATACAGATCGACTGCGTCGTGGGTGAGCGATGTTGCCAGGATACGGTAACCATCAGCGCGCAAGGCCGTGTAGCAATCCTCGATCGTCTCGTGGGCGTGCAGATCGAGCCAGCGCTGAGCACTGGCGGCGACACCCTTGCTCAACTCCGGGCGTTGGTCGAGGGCATACACGAGATGAGCGCCGGCAACACCAACCGCATCGCACGACCGCAGCATGGCGCTGACGTTGTGGGGATCGTGAACGTCCTCGATCACAATCGTGAGATCCGGCTGGCGACGCTCCAGCGTGCCGCGCATGCGGGCCAGTCGTCGTGGGGTTATCGGTCGTGTGTCGTCAGTCATCTCGCCTCGATGTGAGTCCAGCTTGCCGGTCTATCAGTCGGTAATTGTGTCAGGAATGCCGGCGTTGCGTCGGCTGGGTCGCGCCGAACGACAGTGTGCGCTTTGACGGCAATGGCACCGATTTCGTATAGTATGCGCTGGCCTCCGTCGAGCGCGGGCGAAGCGTTGCTGGGGCCATTGCGCATTGAGAACGAACCCCAGAGGCGGAGGAGACTCGTATGCCAAAGAGGACATACCAGCCAAAGCGAATCCCGCGCAAGCGTGAGCATGGCTTCCTGAAGCGCATGAAGTCGCGTGGTGGTCGCGCAGTGCTAGCTGCCCGTCGTCGCAAGGGCCGCCACCAGTTGTCGGTCAGTGACGAGCGCAAGCCAACACTGAACAAGTAGCGGCAGCTATTTTGATGGTGCCTGGCCTACCCGCTAACGGGTGGGCCATTGCCATTTCAGATACCCTGTATCCATGATCGCTCGTGAATTTCGTATCCGGCGTGAATCTGAGTTCGAGCGTGTGCGCGCCCGTGGAAAGAGCTGGTCCAGCCGGACACTCGTCCTGATCGCGCTGCCGAACGATGGCGAGACGAATCGCTACGGCTTCGCCGCCGGCAAACGCCTGGGCAATGCCGTCGCGCGGAATCGCGCCAAGCGCCTGATGCGCGAAGCGGTGCGCGGGCTTCATCCGCGGCTGCGCCAGGGGTTCGATATCGTCCTGATCGCGCGCAACAGTGTCGATGCCCAGACGACGGCGGCCAACATCGCATCCGATCTTGAGCGAGTGGCAGGCAGGGCACGGCTGCTGGCAACGCCAGATGACGTGGGCGTGTCCGCATGAAGCGGCTGTTGCTCAGAATCATTCGTGGCTACCAGAACTGGGTCTCGCCGATGCTACCTTCGGCGTGCAGATTCCACCCAACCTGCTCAGAATATGGCTACCAGGCTATCGCCAAGTACGGTATCATCCGAGGCGGCGCGATGGCGATATGGCGTGTTTTGCGTTGCAATCCATTCAATAAGGGCGGCTACGATCCAGTTCCGTAATCCTGTCGCTGCTCGCCAATATATCGTCGATCGACCGGGCCAGCGACGTGGCCGCGTGCCACGCACAACATTGATCAGTGTGACTGTCGTTGCCGGGCGCACCGTCGCCTGCGCCGCGAGTTTTGGTTAGGACATTCCACCTCCATGGGTATCTGGAACGGCTACGTCGATTTCATTGAGTGGGCGCTGCGAGAGATTTCGACCTACACCGGCAGCGTTGGCCTGGCAATCATCGTCTTCACGATCTTCCTCAAGACCCTGATGCTGCCGCTGACGGTGAAGTCGATTCGCTCGACTGCCGCCATGCAGGAGCTGCAGCCGAAGATCAAGGAGCTGCAGAAGAAGCACTCCAAGGATCGGCAGAAGGTCACCGAAGAGACGATGAAGCTGTATCAGGAGTATCAGATCAACCCGGCTGCCGGGTGTTTCCCGATGCTCCTGCAGATCCCGATCTTCTTTGGTCTGTATTTCGCCGTCCGACACATCTCTGATGACGGCGGCTCGTTCCTGTGGATCCCGAATCTCGGCGAAGCCGATCCATACTTCATCCTGCCGATTGCGGCCGGTGTCTTCCAGTTCATCCAGACGAAGATGATGCGGCCGCATAATGCGCCAAAGGCGAGCGACCCGCAGCAGCAGATGATGAACACGATGATGAACTTCATGCCGCTGATGGTCGTCTTCTTCGGGTGGACCTTCGCGGCAGGTGCTGTGCTCTACTGGGCCACACAGAGCGTCTATTCCGTTGTCCAGCAGTGGTTCATCACTGGCTGGGGCTCGATGAAGAACTGGTTCCCGTGGCTCCCGGAGATGCAGGAGCATCGCCGACTTGGATATCGCAAGCCGGTCGAGCGCGTCGAGGTTGGCGAATACCAGCCCAAGGGATTCATGGGCATGATGCAGCGCCGCATGAAGGAGATGGAAGAGCGCCAGCGCGTGGCGGCTGAAGCCCGTGGCAAGCCGCAGGCACCTTCCAGCTCAGCGGGCTCATCCAGCTCATCATCGCGAAAGAAATCCAAGACTCAGCCTTCGGCGAACGAAGAGAGCGTGCCGAAGGTGAGCGGTGCAGCGCCGCCGGTTGATCCGACAGCGAGCCGGGTGATGACCGGACGCTCACGCTCATCGGCTCAAAACGATCGTTCTGGACGGTAGGCCAGGCGAACCCGAGCCTCGGCACGTCGATACGCAACAACCACAGATGGGGGCGGACATGGATCGCATGCGCAGCGTTGAGATTCAGGCGCGCTCGGCAGACGAGGCAATTCGCCTTGCGCTCGAGCAACTGGGCACGACGCGCGACAAGGTCGATGTCCAGATCCTCGCCGAAACCGAGGATGACATTTACGGCGAGGGCGAAGTCCTCGTCCACGTCGAGCTGAAGGGCAATGTTGCCCTGCCGCGTGGCGATCGCCAGCAGCCACGCAACGCGGGCGGCGGAACGCGCGCGCGCCAGACTGACGGTCGGCCGCGCGATAGCCGTGCGCCGCGTCAGTACGCGCAAGGGCGACGCGGCGGCCGGGGTGGGGCGCCGGGTGCATCAACCAGCTCGTGGCGACCGCCGGCCAATGCTCAACCACGCCAGCCATCGGCCGCGACTGACGAGGCAACGATAGAGGCCGAAGCACTCGCTAAACAGGTCGTCCGTGACCTGCTCGACCGCATGGGCGTGCATGCCGACGTTATGGCCGTCGACAATCCGTCCGTCATGCCAGTCGGCAGCGACGAGCCGCTGACAGTCTTCATTGACATCATGGGACGCGACCTGGGCATGCTGATCGGGCGACGCGGCGAAAACCTCGCCCACCTCCAGTACATGATCAATCTGCTGGTCAACAAGCAGAACGAGGACTGGATCCGCGTCATCGTCGACATTGAGGGCTATCGCACGCATCGTGAGGAATCGCTGATTGGCCTGGCCGAGCGGGTGGCGCGACAGGTTGCGCGTAACAATCGACCGATCTCGCTGGAGCCGATGCCGGCCAACGAGCGTCGGATCGTGCATATGACACTCAAAGAGCTGTCCGATGTGCGCACGGAATCGAGCGGCGAGGGTGAAAACCGCCGCGTCACCATCTTTCCGCGCTAGCTGAATGGCCAACCGCGTCCCCGATGTCGTGGTCATCGGGCATCTGACACTCGACCGCACACCAGACGGTGAGGTTCTGGGCGGCTCGGTGCTGTATTCAGCACTGACCGCTGCGCGTTACGGCGCGCGCACGGCGATCCTGACCCGCGCCAATCTCGACAGCCTGCCAGACGATCAGAAGGATGTGCTGGCTGAGATCTCGTCGGAAATCGAGATCATCGTCCAATCGAGCAAGACGACGACGACGTTCACCAACACCGATGTCGGCGGGCGGCGGCAGCAATCGCTGCATGCCTGGGCGGATGAGATTGATCTGAACGGCCTGCCACCGCTCTGGCGCAGCGCGGGCGTCATCCATCTCGCGCCGGTCGCGCAGGAGATCGACCCACGACAGGTCAGCCGCCTTGCGCCGCGCGTTCTCGGCTGCACGCCGCAGGGCTGGATGCGCCTCTGGAACCGGCGCTCGTTTGGCCGGATCACGCTGGAGCAGCTGCGGCTGCCGGCAGAGCTCGTCGCACGCGTCGATGTGCTGGTCGTCTCGCACGAGGAATCAGTTGCCGCGCGCGAGACGGTCGAAGCGGTCGGACAGCGCGGCCTTGCGGTCATCACACGCGGAGACCAGGGTGCGCGGGCGATCGACCGCGGACAGCGCCGCGACGTGCCGTTCTATCCGGCGCGACCGGTCAACACCGTCGGCGCGGGCGATGTCTTCGCCGGTGGGCTGCTGGCAGCGCGAGGCGCGGGAGAGTCGGTCGCGGCCAGCCTGCGCTACGCCGCAGCGGCGGCGGCGCTGAAGGTTGGCGGTACCGGCGTAACCTCGGCTCCGTATCGCACTGACGTGCTTGCTCACATCGATCGAGATCGAGCCTAGCCAAACCCTGAGGACAGCATGTATCTGGATACCATCGCCGCGATTGCCACGCCCCAGGGCGAAGGGGGCATCGGCATCGTTCGCCTCTCCGGGCCGGATGCCGGCCAGATCGCGGCCACGCTGTTTCGACGCGGCAAGCGCGGCGTGCGCATCACAGCCGACGACCTGCCGAGCCATACGCTCGTGTACGGCACCGTCGTCGATCCGCAGGACAACAGAACAATCGACGAGGTGATGATCGTTCGCATGGTCGCGCCACGCACGTACACGCGCGAAGAGGTCGTCGAGATCAGTTGTCACGGTGGCTATCTGCCGGTGCGCCGTGTGCTCGATCTCTGTCTCGCGCACGGCGCGCGGCTGGCAACGGCAGGCGAGTTCACACTGCGTGCGTTCCTCAACGGGCGGATCGACCTCAGCCAGGCCGAGGCGGTCGCGGGCGTGATCTCGGCGCGCACGTCGCGCTCGCTCGACCTGGCAGTCGCTGAGCTACGCGGGCAGCTGACCGAGCGCCTGCGACCGGCGCGCGACACGCTCGTCGAGACGCTCGCCTATCTCGACGCGGCGGCCGACTTCCCCGACGACGAAATCCCGGCCTTCGATCTGCCGCCAGCCCTCGATCAGGCAGACCGGCAGCTCGCAGACGTCATCGCCGCGGCTGGTGCGGGGCTACTCTATCGCGAGGGGGTGCAGATCGCGATCGTCGGACGTCCTAACGCGGGGAAGTCGAGCCTGCTCAATCGCCTGCTCGGCTCCGATCGTGCCATTGTGACCGACATCGCCGGGACAACGCGCGATGTGATCGCCGAAACCGTCAACCTGCGCGGTATTCCTGCGACGCTGCTCGACACGGCCGGCATCGCCGAGACGGAAGACCTCATCGAGCAAATCGGGATCGACCGCTCACGCCAGGCACTGTCAGCCAGCGGCATTGCCCTGTTCGTTATCGACGGTTCGCGACCGGGCAACCCGGAGGATCGCGAGATCGCAGGACTGCTAGTCGACCGGCTCGACGAAGGCGGCGTTGTCGTGGCGCTCAACAAGCGCGACCTGCCGCCTGAGATCGGCCACGATGAAACGCTGGCGGCACTGCCGGGTGCTCCGATCGTCGAAATCTCGACGCGCACCGGCGAGGGCATCGACGATCTGCTGGACGCGCTCCACAGTATCGCGACCGCGCAAGCCGGCAGCACCGGCGAGCCGGCGCTCGTCACTGTGCGGCAGCTCGACGCGCTCCGCCGCGCCCACCAGCACGTCATCGCAGCCATCGAAGCCGGCCACGTCGGCGTCCCGCTCGACCTGCTGGCGATCGACATCCGCGCCGCACTCCACGCCGTCGGCGAGATCACCGGCGAGGCAGTGGATGAGGCGGTGCTGGACGAGATTTTCAGCCGGTTCTGTATCGGGAAGTA
>JBDHWD010000005.1:0-68223 GCA_039810005.1 Thermomicrobiales bacterium
GTGGGTCGGCCACGTCCCCGAGCGGTCATTCCCGACACACTCCGAACGCACCACCACCCACGAGCTCGCACTCTAGCTCGGCATCACGGCTCAGTTGGTAACGTGCTTCCCGACATTCACCAGTGGTGCCAGCAACTCGAATCCGCCAGCCTTGCGTCATGCCGACGCAGACCGGCTGAGTCGTCCACCGCACCGTGGTGAAGCCTCGGAAGTATAGCCACCACATCCCACCACGTCAAGGTGATTTTCTGTGGTCTCGGCCGGACTTCCGCCTTCTCAAATGAGCGGCTCATCACCGTTCATCGGAAGGAAACGAAAGTATAAGCCCCCCTGACCGAAAGTCAAGGGGGCTGAAGCGTCCAGACAGGACTGAATTGCTAGGCAGACAGCTTCTTGATGATGGCATCCGCCATGTCTGACGTACCGGCGGCCTTGGTGCGATCGCGATCCGGCCGCAGGTCGTAGGTGACGTTTTCGCCGGATGCGATGACGGCGGCGACGGCGGACTCAACGGCTCTCGCTGCGGAAAGCTCGCCAAGGTGGCGGAGCATCATTGCGCCAGACAGGATCATCGCCGACGGGTTCGCCTCGTTCTTACCAGCGTGGGTCGGCGCGCTGCCGTGGATCGGCTCGAAGATCGCCGCGTTCTCGCCGATGTTGCCGCTTGGCGCGACACCGAGGCCGCCTACCATGCCGGCCGTCAGGTCACTCAGCACGTCGCCGTACAGATTCGGCATCACCAGGACATCGTAATCCTCGGGGCGCTGCACCAACTGCATGCACATGTTATCGACGATGCGATCGTTGAACTCGATCTGCGGATACTCCTTGGCGACCTCCTGCGATACCTTCAGGAACAGGCCGTCACTGAACTTCATGATGTTCGCCTTGTGGACGGATGTGACCAGCTTGCGCTCGTTCTTCGTCGCGTAATCGAATGCGAAGCGCACGATCCGCTCGGAATTCTCCGGCGTGATCGACTTGATCGAGATCGCGGCCGATTCGGGCACCTTGCGCGGGCTCAGACGATTGATGGTCTCGATCAGCTCCCTGGTGTCCTCCTGGCCGGTATCGAACTCGACGCCAGCATAGAGATCTTCCATGTTCTCGCGGACGACAACGAGATCGATATTGGTGAACATCGAGCGTACGCCCTCATACGTCCGCGCCGGACGCAGATTGGCATACAGCTGCAGGGCGTGGCGCAGGCCAACGTTCACGCTGCGGAAGCCGCCGCCGAGAGGCGTAGTCAGCGGGCCCTTGATAGCAATGGAGTTCTTGCGAATGGAATCGAGGACAGTCTCAGGCAGGACATCGCCGACCTTTTCGAGCGCTGTCATGCCCGCTTCCTGGACATCCCACTCGAACGCGATGCCAGTCGCTTCGAGAACACGCCGCGTGGCGGTCGAAACCTCCGGCCCGATACCGTCACCGGGGATGAGCGTCACCTGATAGGCCATAGCGGTCGATTCTCCTCGCGTACTTCAAACGATCGGCCGGCCAAGCAGCGGCGCGGCCCGTTCTCCCTGTCCTGATGGGATTCTAGGCTTGCACAAATTGGAGTGTCAAACCTCTGCCAGCCGCCTACAATGTCTTCCATGACGATGGACGAGACAATCGGATGAGCGAGAGGTCGTTCCGCGAACGATTCGGAGCGCTGCAACGAGATGCCGCGCCACCGAAGCGCGCGCTGCCGGACGAATGGCCGCTGCCATCCGGCGCGCGCCTGCTCTCGACGACGGCCGGACCGTGCGCGGTCATCGAGCGCGTTGTTGGCGGGCAGCCGATTGTGGCTGCGCACGAGCGGTTCGTTGCAGCAGCCGAAGCGAACGATCGGCGCTACCACGATCCGCGACGGCTGATCTTCCTTGACACCGAAACGACTGGCCTGTCTGGCGGCACCGGCACCTACGTCTTTCTCGTTGGTATCGGTCAGTTTGTCGGACGCGACTTCCTGCTCCGTCAGTTCTTCATGCGCCATCCGGGTGACGAGCGCTCGCTGCTCGCCGGACTGGCTGAAGCGCTCTCTCGCGCAGGTGGGTTGGTGACCTACAACGGGCGCACGTTCGACGTTCCGTTACTCGATACACGCTTTCGGATGCACGCTCAATCGTTCCCGGCCCCGGATGCGCATTTCGATCTGCTCTCGCCGGCCCGCGCGATCTGGAAGCATCGCCTGCCGAATTGTTCGCTCGGCACCATCGAGCGCATGGTCCTCGGCGTGTCGCGCAGTCTGGATGCACCCGGCTGGATGATCCCGCAGATGTATTTCGATTACTTGCAATCGAGGGACGTGTCCTCACTGGATGCAGTCTTCGAGCACAATCGCACCGACATCCTGACGCTGGCCCGGCTCATGTCGGTCGTGCAGTCCTACGAGGCCGGGCTGGATCAGCCGGCAGACGCAGTTGACCGTGTGGCGGTCGCTCTGCATCGCTGGCGAGCGCTCGGGTCGCCCGAGGCGCTGGATGAGCTGAGCGAGAGCTGGAGCACGTTGTCGGTGCCGACGACGCTGCGGTTGCGAGCGATGCGGGAGGTTTCGGCTGCGTATAAGCGTCGGCGCAACTACGCAGCTGCCTGCGCGACCTGGGAGAAGGCGCTCTCCGATCCGGCCCGCGATATCCGTCTGCTGGCGGCCGAAGAGCTATCGAAACATCTGGAGCATCGCGAGCGCGATCATGAGCGAGCAATGGCGATGGCTCAGCGTGGCGCGGACGGTGCGGCGTTGGCTGGTGACCTGGATATGGTCGCCGCCTTCGAGCACCGGCTACGGCGACTGGAGATGAAGGTCCGACGAGGGCAGACAGTGCGCGCCGTCGGCGAAGGGACAATGGATTCCGAATGACAGACGGACAGATCCGGCAGCCTGTGGTGCTTGTGATTCTCGACGGCTGGGGTCTTGCTCCGCCGGGGCCGGGGAACGCCATCGCTCAAGCGCGGACACCCGTCTTTGACCGGCTCTGGGATTCATATCCCCACACGACGCTCCATACATCCGGCCGCGATGTTGGTCTCCCGGACGGTCAGATGGGCAACTCCGAAGTGGGGCATCTCAACCTCGGTGCCGGGTTCATCGTCTACCAGTCAATCACTCGCATCGATCTCGCGATTGAGGATGGCTCGTTCTTTGAAAATCCTGCGCTGACTACGGCGATCGATCGCACAGTCGATAATTCTCACACGCTGCATCTGCTAGGCCTTGTGTCAGACGGCGGTGTTCATTCCCACATTCGCCATCTGGATGCGTTGCTGCGCATGGCTGCCAAACGCGGTGCGTCCCGTGTGGCAATCCATGCGATCCTCGATGGCCGGGACACATCGCCGACTGGCGGAGCAGACTATCTCCGTAACGTGCAGGAGATGATTACCGTCCACGGCGTCGGCACAATCGCGTCAGTCATTGGGCGCTATTACGCCATGGATCGTGACCGGCGCTGGGATCGCACCCGCAAGGCGTTCAACCTCCTCGTTCATGGCGACGGACGGGTGAGCGACGATCCAGTCGAAGCTGTCGCTAACAGTTACACGAACGACATCACCGACGAGTTCATGGAGCCAATATCGATCCGCGACGACGGGGACGATCCGATTGTCATCCGCGATGCGGACTCCGTCATCTTCTTTAACTTCCGGGCCGACCGGGCGCGTCAACTCACTCAGGCGCTCATCGGTCCGCCGATCGACGGCGCCAGCTTCGATGACCGACCGACGAATCTCGACTTCGTTTCGATGACCGAATACGCGGACTACCTGGATACCGCAGTCGCCTTCCCGGCGATTGAAGTGAAGTCTCCAATCGCTCGCGTTGTGTCCGAGGCAGGTGTGCAGCAGTTGCACGTCGCCGAGACAGAGAAGTACGCGCACGTCACCTACTTCTTCAATGGCGGTCGCGAAGAGCCATTCGACGGCGAGGACCGTAAGCTCGTGCAATCGCCGAAGGTCGCGACCTACGATCTCCAGCCGGAGATGAGCGCGCCAGGTGTCGGCGATGCAGTCGTCGACGGCATTTCGTCGGGCAAGTACGGGTTCATCGTCGTCAACTTCGCCAATTGCGACATGGTCGGCCACACCGGCGTGATCAAGGCGGCAATTGCCGCGACTGAGGCTGTCGATACCCAGCTTGGCCGCATCGTCGATGAAGCAGACAAGGCCGGAACGGTCTTGCTGATCACCGCCGACCACGGCAATGCGGAAGAAGAGCTGGTGGATGACACCGGCGAACCGATGACAGCACACACGACAAACCCGGTGCCATTCATTGTCGTTGCGCCCGATACCTCAGCGCTCCGGAATACAACGCTCCGCGATGGCGGTCGCTTAGCGGATGTCGCGCCAACAGCGCTGAACGTTCTCGGTATCCCGCCGGCAAATGACATGACGGGCCAGTCGCTCATCGCGCAGGATGGAGACAGCTGATGGCGCGCGTGACGGCTGATCTCCTCATAGAGAATGCATCCGAGCTCCTCACCTGCCCGACAACCACTGACCTTGGCGTCGTGCTTGGCGGGAGCGTCGCTATTTCCGCCGGCAAGATCGTCGCGGTTGGGACAAACGATGAGGTTCGTGCGCGCATCGACACCGCTGGTGCGACGATACTCGACGCCGGCGGCCACGTCGTCATGCCCGGTTTCGTCGATTGCCACACGCACGTTGTCTTTGGCGGCAGCCGCGTCGACGAGTACGTCGCGAAGATCATCGGCGGGGATCTGGATGTGCTGCGTGCGTCGGGCGCGCCGGTCGGCATCGTTGGCTCGGTGGCGGCGGTGCACGAGCTCGGCGTCGATGGCCTGCTCGCCGAGACATTGCCTCGCGTTGAGGACATGCTGCTGGCGGGAACGACAACGATCGAGAGCAAGAGCGGGTACGGGCTCACGACCGACAGCGAGCTTGCGATGCTGCGCGTCAACCGCGAGCTGGCCTCGCGCGTCCCGGTCGACATTGTCAGTACTTTCCTCGGTGCACACGCCGTGCCCGATGGCGTGTGCCGCGCTGCCTACGTCGATACGGTCGTGAACGAGATGATCCCGCAGGTAGCTGATGGCGGCCTTGCCGAGTTTTGCGATGTCTATTGCGAGCCGGGCTACTTCGATCCTGCTGATACCGAACGCATTCTTGAAGCAGGGCTGGCAGCAGGACTTCGTCCCAAGATCCATGTCGACCAGTACTCGCATACCGGAGCAATCGAGACGGTTGCGCGCCTCAGGTGCGTGTCCGCCGACCACCTGAACTACACAACAGATGCCGAGATGCGGCTGCTGGCCGACGCGGGTGTCGTTGGCGTGCTGATGCCGTCGATCGACTTCGCGGTCGATCACCCACGTCTGGCAAATGGACGAGCGATGCTGGAGGCGGGAATGACGATTGCACTCGCGACCGACATCTGCCCGGGCGGCTGGATGCCGAGCATGCAGTTGGCGATCGCTCTTGGTTGCCGCTACTATCGGCTCTCACCGGCCGAGGCGATTCTGGCAGCGACTATTGGCGCCGCTGGCGCAGTCACCCGCGCTGACGTCGCAGGCAGCCTGACCGTCGGAAAGCAGGCAGATGTCCTGATCCTCGATATCGATCGGCACGAAGACCTGGCCTACCGCTTTGGACGGAATGCGGTCCGGACGGTCCTGAAAGATGGTGCGATCGTTGTTGACGATGGTCGGCGCGTTACGACGGGACTGGCGGACGAAAGCCGAAGAACACGATCAAGCGCTTGATGCGACCGTCCTCATCGACATCGGCGACGTTCACGCCCTCGGTCATCACCTCGCCGAGCGGCGTCAGGATGCGCCATTCGAAGCGCAGATACGGACCGGTTGCGTCGTGGGAGCCGATGAGCGTCGGGGTTGCGATTCCATAATACTCGCGCTGAATTCGACTGATATGCCTGTTAATTTCGTCGCGGCCCTGTAGACACATCTCTGGCAATATGACGATGCAGTCGTCAGTCCAGACGCGTTCCAGGATCGCGATCCGTCGCGACTCGTCTGGCTCGATGAGACTGCTGGCGTAATCGTCAATGACGTCCTGGTGCGCACGCATACCTGACTCCTCGGGACATCGCAGTGCCGGCGAGTTCATTCATTGTTTCGAGGGCCTGATTCTACGTGGTTTTGGGCGCGTGCGCAGCGGATTGGGCGGCAGAATGCGGTTGCGTGTCGTGGATTCGTCGTTTCGGCTGGCGGAGGAGAGTGCGCGATGCTGAGTCGAGGTGAGCGCTGCTTTCGTGCGACGCACTTGCATCAGCCCGGTGGATGGCTGTCGCCGGGATATCTTGCGGTCGACGGCTCGGGCGTCATCACGGCTGTGAGCGGCGAGCCGATTGAGGGCCGTGATGCTGGTGACGTCGAGAAGCTGGATGGCTTTGTCGTGCCGGGGATGCCGAACCTGCATTCACACGCGCACCAGCGTGGGCTGAGCGGGCGATCCGAGCCGCCGACGGACTCGACAGCCGAGGAGAGCTTCTGGACGTGGCGCGAGCGAATGTACGCATTCGCTAACCGCATCTCGCCGGAAGACTTCGAGGCGATTGCCGCGCAAGCGTTCCTGGAGATGGCCAGAGCCGGGTACACGACGACTGGCGAGTTCCACTACTTGCACAACGCGCCGGACGGGTCGCTATACGACGATCCGGCTGAGATGGCGCGACGGGTGCTTGCGGCCGCAGAGCAGGTCGGGATGGGACTGACGCTGCTGCCGGTACTCTACACGCGCGCTGGCATCGGCCGTCCGCCAGAAGCGGAGCAGCGCCGTTTCATCCTCGATGGCGAAATCTACGCCGGGATGATCGCGTCGTTGAGCGCCGACGTGGCCGGTTCGTCGCTGACATCACTCGGCATCGCGCCGCACTCGATCCGGGCCGTGGATGGTGCTGAGCTTACCGGAGTCGTCGCCGACCTTGCGCAGGCGTACCCCGACGCGCCGATGCATTTACACGTGTCCGAGCAGATGCGCGAGGTGAACGAGTGTCTGGCGACGCTCGGCGCTCGCCCCGCCGAGTGGTTGCTGGCGAATCTGGACATCAACGAGCGCTGGACATTTATTCATTCGACCTACTGCGACAGCGACGAGCGACGAGACATGCAGCGGCGTGGAGTCGTTGCTGGGCTCTGCCCGACGACTGAGGCAGGGCTCGGGGACGGCATCTTTCCGCTCGGCGACTTCGTGGCCGGCGGTGGGCTGTGGGGAATCGGGACGGACAGCGATTACGTGCTGAGCGTCGCTGAGGAGCTGCGATTGATGGCGTTTGTCCAACGGCTCACAAGCCTGAATCTCAACATCCTGCCGCGGCGTTCGCCGGGCGGCGCACAGCCCGGTCAACAGCTGTTCGATCAGGCACTGAGCGGTGGCGCGCGATCACTACGCCAGCCGATCGGCGCGTTGACGCCGGGCAAGCGGGCCGATTTCTTTGTACTCGATCCCGATGACCCGAAGCTGGTTGGGCATGGGCCGCAGACGGTGCTGGACGGCTGGATCTTCAGCAGCCCATCGACGGCGGTGCGTGACGTGGTGATTGGCGGGCGCGATGTTGTTCGTGACCGTCACCACCCGCACGAGAATGCGATCTTCGAGCGCTACCGCGCAGTCATGACCCGTCTGGCCGAAGGTTGAGTGACCGGCGCGCCAACCGCGCGCCGGTCCAAAAGGCCTAGCTTTCGAGTCGACGCCCGAAAGCCGAGCGGCCGGCGAACTTGCCGGCATCGCCGAGGTCTTCCTCAATGCGCAGGAGCTGGTTGAATTTCTCGACGCGGTCCATGCGCGACGGCGCACCGGTCTTGATCTGCCCGGCATTCGTCGCGACGACGAGGTCGGCGACAAACGAGTCGGATGTCTCGCCGGAGCGGTGCGAGATGACGGCAGTGAAGCCGTTGCGGTGGGCCAGGTCGATGGCGTCGAACGTCTCGGTCAGCGTGCCGATCTGATTCAGCTTGATCAGGATCGAGTTGCCGGCCGCTTCGCGGATTCCGCGGGCCAGTCGCTCGGTGTTGGTAACAAACAGGTCATCGCCGACAAGCTGCACCTGATCGCCGAGCCGGGCAGTCAGCGCCTTCCAACCGTCCCAGTCATCCTCGGCCAGGCCGTCTTCGATCGAGATGATTGGATACTCGGCTCGCGCGTTGGCGTACCAGTCGATCATCTCTTCAGCGGTGAGCGTGCGACCCTCGCCGCGCAGGTTGTAGACGCCGTCCTCGAACAGCTCGGTCGAGGCAGGATCCATCGCGATCATGACGTCGTCGCCGAGCTTGTAGCCGGCGCGCTGAATTGCGTCCGCGATCAGGACGAGCGCTTCAGCGTTCGAGCCGAGGCTTGGCGCGTAGCCGCCTTCGTCACCGACCGAGGTCGAGTAGCCTTGCTCGCTGAGGACGCCGCGCAGGCTGTGGAAGATCTCCGTCGCCCAGCGCAGGCACTCACCGTAGCTCGGCGCGCCGACCGGCATGACCATGAACTCCTGAAAGTCGACGCTGGATCCCAGGGCGTGCTTGCCGCCGTTCAGGATGTTGAACATCGGGACCGGCAGGGTCGCGGCGTTGGGGCCGCCGAGGTAGCGATAGAGTGGCAATTGCGCTGATTCGGCAGCGGCGCGAGCGACGGCCAGCGAGACGCCGAGGATCGCGTTTGCGCCGAGGTTGCCCTTATTGGGCGTACCATCGATGTCGATCATGATCTGATCGATGTTGCGCTGATCGACGGCAGAAAGACCCTGAAGAGCAGGCGCGATGATGGAGTTGACGTTGTTGACCGCGTTCAGGACGCCCTTGCCGCCGTAACGCGACTTGTCGCCATCGCGCAACTCGACGGCTTCGAACTGGCCCGTCGATGCGCCCGAGGGCACGGCAGCGCGCCCGAATGAACCGTCGAGGAGCGTGACATCTACCTCAACGGTCGGGTTTCCTCGCGAATCGAGGATTTCCCTGGCCCAGATCGACTCAATTGCCGTGTCTCCCCAAATTGACACTATCGAGCTCCTCCTGCTACCAACGACGCGACGAACCAGCGCACCACATGCGTGCGCCCTATCGTACTTGTTTTGTGAATCGCCGTTATCCCCGGCCGCAGATGGATGCCGTTGAGCCCTGGGGCCGCGAGACCAGACCGACAGCATGGAACAGACACATTGACGAATGAGTGGGGAGCACGATGCATTCGACAAAAGAGCTGACGAGCGACATGTTCAGCTTGCGAGTCGACGATCGCGAAGTTGGTATTCCGGAGCTGTTTCCGGGTTTCGATGATCGGGATCGACTGGGGATTGTCGTGCGTGAACCGGGCGGCTCTTTCGGGGCAAGCGTGCTGACGCTGGCAGCGATCACGGCGTTCTATTCTGGCACGTCGGATGCATCTGCTCGACCGGGGACGTCCGGTCGAGCGTTATCGGCGCATTGATCTGGAGACGGCGAGGAATCTGCTGGCGCTTTCGTGACGGTGTGAGAACGAACGAGTTTCGGCGTAGTTCCCGTCGCCGCCGATTGGCTGAGCGACGCCTCCGGGCGTATTCAGAAGAGCTCGCGTGACCGTAGTTACGACATGCAGCGCGTTCGGGTACGGACAGGCGGAAGGTGGGCATTGGAAGAGCGACACGCTGGCAGTGAAGCTTCTGGCGGAGCACGAACAGACTGCGCAGGATGTCGCAGAGTCGTTCGCTGAATTCGTGGAGGACGCGCGCGAGTCGCTCGACCTGGCCGTCTATGACATGCGTATCAGCCCTGCGGTGGCCAGGATCGTCAAGGACGCACTCGCCGCTCGTGCTCGCGCTGATGTCCAGATCCGCATTGCTTACGATGCTGACAAGCCGGAAGTGCCGAACCCTGCTGACGGAGTTGATCCGGCGGAGCCGGGTACCGGATCGTTTGTCCAGTCACTCGGCTACGCCTGGCGGCGCATCGGCGGTCGAAAGCTGATGCACCACAAGTACGTCATTCGCGATGCCGGGCACGCCCATGCAATGGTCTGGACTGGTTCGACGAACTTCACCGATGACTCCTGGACGCTTGAAGAGAACAACATCCTGACGCTGCGGTCGCAACAGATTGCCGACTGGTACATGCGCAACTTTCGCGAGCTGTGGTCGGATGACAACTTCGAAGGCAGCGGCGACTTTAAGACGCTGTCGGTCGGTCTCGAGTATGAGAACAAGCCGGCCGACGTTGCGGTCGAGTTCTCACCGGGGCGCGGCGAGGAGATCGACGATCGGATCGCGGAGATAGTCGCGAGCGCGAGGGACCGGGTCGTGATCTGGAGCATGCTGCTGAACTCGTCGTCGTTGCTGAAGGCGCTGCAGTCAGTGCTGGATGCAGACGCCGTACCGGTAAGCGGGCTATATGACTGGACGCAGCAGGCGTCGATGCTCGATCAGTGGCAGAGCGTGTCGCAGAACCACTGGAAGATCCCGGCGATCAAGGACGTAGTGCAGCGGGCCGGACTGGTCGGCAAGATCTCGACGCCCTACAGTCCAACGACACCGCACGACTTCATGCACGCCAAGGTGCTGATCGTCGATCAAACGGTCATCACCGGCTCATATAACTTCAGTCGCAGTGCGATGCAGAACGCCGAGAACATCCTGATTATCGACTCCGCGCCGCTGGCGGATACCTACGTTGATTTCGTTACGCATCTCACTGAGAAGTATCGCGGTGAATCGCGGCCACTGTAGGCACCGACAGAACAGTCGCGGCTGACCATAACAGGGCGCGATTGCTATACTGGATGCTGATAATTGACGTAGCGTCGATGGAGACGGGTCGCGGAGTTGGACTCCGACAGGGATGCCAGGCCGAATCGACTGAGAGCCGGCTCGGAAGCCCGCCGCGACATTCACTCCGGAGCTGGACGGTGAACACCCTGACAGGGGCAAAGTAGTCGTCCGCGGTTGCTCACCGTTAGCTGAGCATGCATTGGGTGCGGTCTGTCCGTACCGGTGCAACTGAGACTGGTTGGCGAGAGCCGCTGGTGAATCAGGGTGGTATCGCGAGATCGCTCTTCGCCCCTGGCGGAGAGCGATCTTTTTTTGACTGAGTTTGCCGCAGAACGCGGTACCGCTTTGAGGGTTGAGATGCAAACAGGTACGGGAGGGTTTCATTCGTGAGCGGGACATTGACGACCTTGCAGAATGACGCGCTGGCGACGCTTGAAGGCGTGCGGGACGAGGCGGGGCTGGCTGACTGGCACCGTGATGTGCTGGGACGCAAGGGGACGCTGAGCGCCGCGATGCGGGAGCTTGGCAGTCTCGACGAAGACGCACGGCGCGAGCGTGGTCGTGAGCTCAACGCGCTCAAGCAGCAGCTGGAGGCGGCGTTCGAGGCGCGGCAGGACGCGATCAAGGCGGCGGCGCTGAATGAGCGCCTGCGGGCTGAGTCGATCGACGTCACGCTGCCCGGGCGTGAGCCGTTCGTCGGCAACCTGCACCCGCTGACAGCGATGATCCGCGAGGTGTCAGATGTCTTCGCACACCTCGGATTCCAGACGGTCGAGGGCCCGGAAGTTGAGCTGGCTGAATATTCGTTCGATATGCTGAATATCCCCAAGGACCATCCGGCGCGCGATGTCTGGGACACGATCTTCATTGAGTCGGACAACGTCGAGATTACGCTGCGCCCGCATACCTCGCCGATGCAGATTCGGACAATGATGCAGCAGGAGCCGCCGGTGCGCGTGGTCGTGCCGGGACGCACCTATCGCTACGAGGCGCAGGATGCGACGCACGAGTGGCATTTCCATCAGGTCGAGGGGCTGGCGGTCGATCGCGGCATCACAATGGCGGACCTGAAGGGCACGCTGGCCGAGTTCGCGCGGCAGATGTTCGGGGCGGAGCGCAAGGTGCGCTTCCGCTGCGACTTCTTCCCGTTCGTCGAGCCGGGCGTTGACATGTCGATCGACTGCCCGTTCTGCGGCGGCCGTGGCTGCCGCACCTGCAAGAACAGCGGCTGGATCGAGCTGCTGGGCGCGGGCATGGTCCACCCGAACGTTCTGAGTAATGTTGGCTACGATCCGAAGGTGTACTCGGGCTGGGCATTCGGCATGGGCGTCGAGCGGCTGGTGATGCTCAAGTACAACGTGCAGGACATTCGCCTCTTTGCGGCGAACGACCTGCGCTTCCTGGGCCAGTTTGCACGGGCGCGCCTGTAGCGCTGTCGTTGTTGACGAGGGTGATGGAACGGCGCAGTGCTTGAGCGCGCCTGGAGGGAAACACGATGCAGGTTCCAGTTCGCTGGCTCCGTGAATACATTAACGTAGATCTACCGACCGCCGAGATCGCGCGGCGGATGACGATGGCCGGGCTTGAGGCCGAGAGCGTCAGGCAGATTGGCGCTGAATGGGAGAACGTCTTCGTCGCTGAGGTCGTCGCGGTCGAGCGCCACCCTGACGCGGATCGTCTGGTGCTGGCGACAGTCCACGCCGGGCCGCACCAGCTCACCGTCGTAACCGGCGCGCCGAACATCGCAGCCGGTCAGCGCGTCGCGCTGGCGCTGGCCGGCGCGCGGCTGATCGACCCGTACGCTGATACGTTGCAGTACAAGACGCTGAAGCCGAGCAAGATTCGGGGAATCAAGTCGGAAGGCATGGTCTGCTCGGAGAAAGAGCTGGGCATGTCTGAGGAACATGAGGGCATCCTCGTGCTGCCGGACGACGCGCCGGTTGGCGTGCCGCTGCAGGAGTATCTGGGTGATGACGTGATCGAGTTCGAGATCACGCCGAACCTGGTGCATGCGTTCTCGATTGTCGGCATCGCGCGCGAGCTGGCTGCGATTGTCGATACGACGATCACGCCACCCACGCTGGCGGATCTCAGTGCTGTCCCACGTGATGACTCGCGGGTCACGATTGACGCGCCCGACCTGTGCGGCCGCTATGCATTTGCGATTATCGAGAACGTGACGATCAGACCCTCGCCGCAGTGGATGCAGCAGCGGCTTACCCATGCTGGCATGCGACCGGTGAACAACATCGTCGATCTCACGAACTACATCATGATCGAGCTGGGTCAGCCGATGCACGGGTTCGACGCCGACAAGGTCACGGATCAGCGCATCATCGTCCGGCGTGCGCAGCAGGGCGAGCAGCTTGAGACGCTTGATCACGTCAAGCGCGAGCTGGACGACGAGATGCTGGTCATTGCCGACCCACAGGGCGCGGTTGCGCTGGCCGGGGTGATGGGCGGTGTCGAGAGCGAAGTGTCGGATGCCACGACGCGAGTGCTGCTGGAATCGGCTTCGTTCAGTGACAAGCCGGTGCGGCGTGAAGCTCGCATCCTCAAGCTGCCGTCCGAAGCCGCCTCGCGATTCCAGCGCGGCGTCGATCCGAACCTTGCCTGGACGGCGTTGGAGCGCTTTGCAGCGCTGCTCAGCGAGATCGATCCCGACGCGAAGCTGACACTCGTGGCGGATGCGTATCCGGTCCCACGGGAACGCTCGGTGGTGCGGATGCCGTATTCCGAGGTCGAGCGGCTGCTGGGTATGCAAATCCCGCTCGATACGGTCGTGCAGATTCTTGGCCGCCTCGACCTTCAGCCGGTGGTTGAAGAGGGTGAGGACGGGCCGGTCGTGGTTGTGTCTGCACCGACCTACCGGCGTGACATCAACATCCCGGCGGATGTTGTTGAGGAAGTCATCCGCATCTACGGCTACGAGTCGCTTCCGGAGACGCTTCCAACCGGTGGAGCCGTGTCGATCGTGCGCGATCCAGCGCGCCTGACCGACCGCGTTGCGCAGGATGCGCTCGTTGCGGCCGGTCTGACGCAGGTCATCACCTACTCGATGGTTTCGGACACTGATTTGGTGCATATCTCAGCGGCCGGTGGCGATCTGCCCGAGGTTCTCGGCGCGTATCCACGACCGGAGTTGGACTTCGTCCGGGCGACGAATCCTCTGCGGGCCGACTGGGAGATCATGCGACCGACATTGCTCCCATCCTTGCTGCACATCGTTGCGGAAAACCGCAAGTACGTCGAGCGGGTGGCGATCTTTGAGACGGCGCGCACGTATCAGCCACGGGGACGCGATGAGCTGCCGGAAGAGCCGCGTTCGGTCGCAATTGCGATGAGCGGTGCCCGCGAGCCGGAATCGTGGTATCGCACGGACGAGTCCGATCTGGACTTCTTCGACCTGAAGGGTGTGGTCGAGTCGCTGGGACGTCGTCTCGGCGCGGGTCAGCTGAAGTGGGTGGCGGTTGACCATCCGTCGATGCAGCCCGGCAGGTCGGCAGCGATCGAGCTGAACGGCATCCAGATCGGTATTGCCGGTGAGGTGCATCCACTGGTTGCGGAGCGATTCGGAGTGTCGGGTCGGGTCGCGTTCGCTGAAATGGATCTGACGCCGTTTGCGGATTCACTGTTGGAAACGTGGAGCGTCGCGACGGTCTCGCGGTTCCAGCCCATCCGCCAGGATTTCGCGGTCGTGGTCGATGAAGAGACGGCGGCGGCGTGCGTGCAGCAGGCGATCCTGGATGGCGCGCGGCCGCTGGCGACCGATGCGACGCTGTTCGACATCTACCGTGGCGAGGGCATCGAGGACGGCAAGAAGAGCCTGGCATATCGGGTTACTTTCTCTGCGCCGGACCGCCAGCTTGCCGAGCATGAGGTCGAGCGCATCCGCACCCGGATCACGCAGAGCGTGTCGAAGCGCGTCGGTGGAGTGCTACGCGGGTGAGTGACAAGACGTCATCTGCAGCAGATCGTGAGAGCGGCGGACGAGCGAACCGCGGCGCACGGCCGATCGAGCGCGTGCGGGGCACGCACGACCTGCTGCCCGACGATCGAGCGGTCATCGAGTCGTTGCGCGGCTCGCTCGTGGCCAATGCGAGGCGCCACGGATACCGAGAGGTTGAGACACCGGTCGTGGAGGCGACCGAGTTGTTCCTGCGGAAGTCAGGCGGCGAGCGGGTAGCACAGCTTTACGCGTTCAAGCATCGTGGGCGCGATCTGGCGCTGCGGCCCGAGTTCACCGCGTCAGTCGTTCGGCTGTATGTCGATCGGCTGCAGGCCGAGCCGCTGCCGGTGCGCCTCGCCTACTCCGGTCCGGTCTTTCGATACGAGAAGCCGCAGGCCGGTCGATCGCGGCAATTCACCGAGTTTGGCTGCGAGCTGATCGGTGCAGCCGGGCCATTGGCTGATACCGAAATCATCAATCTGGCATTAGACGGTCTGCGTCGCGCCGGCGTCGAGAAGATGCACCTTGTGCTTGGCCATATCGGCGTCGTTGTTGGCTACTTAAGCGCGCTGCAGATCGATCAGCGCGCGCAGGACTGGCTGACATGGAGCATGGAGCGACTCCGCAAGGGGGACGATTCAGCCCACGAGCTGCCGCCACACCTGGCCCGCTACGAGCGTGTTGAGGAAGATGCCGCCCTGGTCGATGACGGTCTCAATGGGCTGAGCGAGCAGGCGTTGGTCAGCGTGTTACGTCAAGCCGGTATCAGCTTTGACGGCGGCATCCGCGATCCAGAGGACATCGCGCGCGGTCTCATGCGCAAGCGTCGGCGGCATCACGATGTCGCAGTGTTGCGCGAGGCGGCTGAGTTCGTCACGGCACTAACGCGGTTGTCGGGTCCGCCGGCCGAGGTGCTGGAGCCGTTGCGGGAGCTTGTTCGCGGCCACGGGCTGTCGGCCGAGCCTCTTGCTGAGCTCGAACAGATCATCTCGCTGCTGGAGGCCAACGGGTTCAGCCGCGATGACATCACCATCGATCTGGGCATGGGTCGGGGGCTGCACTACTACACCGGCATGCTGTTCGAGATTTACGGCGCAGACGGACACGGCCCGCAACTCTGCGGTGGTGGTCGGTATGACGACCTCGCTCAGGTGCTCGGCGCGCGCAATGCTGTGCCGGCATGCGGCTTCTCGTACGGTCTGGAGCGCGTGCTGACGTCGGCCGGCGGAGTCAATACAAGGAGCCGGGAACCGGTTGTCGTCGTTCTGCCCGGCGATGATCCCGGGGCGGGGATGCGGCTAGCGGATGCGTTCCGCGAAGCCGGCTGGATCGCGAAGCTCGACCTGCGCGGCCGGAATATCGCAGCGACGCGCCGGGCCGCCGAGCGTCAGGGCGCGTCCGTACTGGCCCGGGCGATTGATGGTCGTATCGAAATGACGACACTCGCGGATGGATCGACGCAGATTGTTGACGCTGTCCCAGCGCCGACCGAGGAGGGTGCCCGATGACGAGCGATACGCTGCGCATCGCGCTCGCCAGTAAGGGCGCGTACGAGACATCGACGGCCGACTTCCTGGCGAAAGCCGGTCTTGGGTATTGGCGACCAAACCCGCGCCAGTACGTCGGTCGGATGCCGGTCGTGCCGGATGCCGAGGTGCTGTTCCAGCGGCCGGAGGACATTGTCCATAAGGTGGCTGACGGCAGCGCCGATATTGGCATCACCGGCTACGATCTCGTTGCCGAGCATGCGGCGGAGCATCCTGACGTTCACGTCGTCGTACCGGACTTGGGCTTTCGGCGCTGTCAGGTCGTGCTGGCGGTGCCAGAGTCGTGGCTCGACATCACGACAATTGACGATCTTGCCGAGCTGTCGATTGACCTGAAGCGACAGGGGCAGCCACTACGGGTGGCGACGAAGTTCACCAACCTGGTCAGCGATCACCTCTATCGAAACGGCGTGAACTACTTCAGCCTGATCGACGCGCACGGAGCGTTGGAGGCGGCACCAGCGCTCGGCTATGCCGACCTTATCGCCGATCTGACCGAGACCGGTGTGACTTTGCGCGACAACCACCTGCGTGTGCTCGAGGGCGGCATCGTCCTGCGCGCACAGGCGTGCATGATCGCCAACGCGCGGACGCTCGGCACCGGTCGTCGCATGCATCAGGCGCGAACAGTCATTGAGTTGATCGAGGCGAAGCTGCGGTCGCGGACGTTCCGAGTCGTGACTGCCAACATCGTTGGAGCGTCGCCGGAAGAGGTGGCAGCGCAGGTCATCAGCAACGTTGATCTGGCCGGTGAGACTGGCCCGACGGTGTCGCCGGTCTTCCCGAAGGTCGTGCAGGCTGGTGCAGAACGCTGGTTCTCGGTGAGCGTGATCGTCCCTGACGACTGCATGCTGGCAACGGTCGATCACCTGCGCTTTTCCGGCGCGCGCGGGATTACAGTGACGACGCCGGACTACATGTTTGATACCGACTCGAACGCATTCGTCGAGCTGGCGGAGGCGGTCGAGCAGCGTGGGAATGAGGCGTACCGCCCATGGTAGTGCGGACCTACACCGGCATCGAGGCCGGACGGCAGGCGATCCTGTCGCGCCGTGAGCTGCGCGATGCGTCGCTCTCGCCGCGAATGCGCGAGGGCGTACGGCGTGTCTTCGGCGAGGACCTGCCGGCAGACGAGGTCGTGCGCCGCATCCTCGACGACGTGCGCCGTCAGGGCGACCGGGCGCTGCGCCACTACACCGAACAGATCGACGGTGTTGCGCTCGAGACTGTTGAGGTGTCGGACGCCGAGCTGGACGCTGCCTTCGATCAGGTGCCGGACGACGTTGTCGATGCGTTGAAGACGGCGGCCGACCGCATTCGGCGCTTTCACGAGCGCCAGCACATAGACCCCTGGATTGACGCGCAGCCGGAAGGGATTCTCGGACAGCTCGTCGTGCCGCTCGAGCGCGTGGGCGTCTATGCGCCGGGTGGCAGCGCTCCGTATCCCTCCTCGCTGCTGATGACCGCGATCCCGGCGGCAGTGGCGGGAGTATCCGAGGTCGTTGTCTGCGCGCCGCCGGAGAAGAACGGCCAGATCGCGCCGGTGACGGCGGTCGCCGCGCGCATCGCCGGTGTATCGCGTGTCTTTCGCGTCGGCGGTGCGCAGGCGATCGCGGCAATGGCATACGGCACGGCAACCGTGCCGCGCGTCGACAAGATCCTTGGGCCGGGCAATATCTTCGTCGTGCTGGCCAAGCGCCAGGTCTATGGCGAGGTGGCGATTGATGCGCTGCCGGGGCCGACCGAGACGGTGCTGGTCGCCGACGCATCAGCCTCGGCAGCCCTCTGCGCGGCAGACATGCTGGCGCAGGCCGAACACGATCCGATGGCGAGCGCGATCCTGCTGACAACATCGTGCGACCTGGCGGCGTCGGTGCGGACCGAGCTGGAGAAGCAGTTGCGGACGCTGGAGCGTGCCGCGGTCGCGCGGGAGTCACTCGGCGAGAATGGCGCGATCGTCGTGCTCAACACGCTGGAGGAAGCGATCGCGCTGGCGAACGACTATGCGCCCGAGCATCTCTGCCTGCTGGTCGAGGATCCGTGGCGCTGGGTGCCCGCTGTTCGCCACGCCGGCGGAATCTTCCTGGGCGAGAGCTCACCGGAGGTTCTCGGCGATTACACCGCCGGACCGAGTCACGTCATGCCAACCGGCCGCACAGCGCGCTTCTCATCGCCGGTGAATGTGTCGGACTTCGTGAAGTACATCTCGCTGATCGGGCTGAATGAGCGCGGACTTGAGGCGTATGGCCCAGCAGCAGCACGCATCGCGCGCGCAGAGGGGCTTACAGCGCATGCTGCGGCAGTCGAGCGGCGGCTGGAGATGATGCGACCGGAATAGGCGCAGGTTGATTTGAATGAACTCGCCAGTGTTCGATTGTGGCCGAGAGGGCGTATGCAATACGCCCCTACAGTCGAATATCTTCTTCAATCGGCCAATGTCCATCGGAATGGGCTATTCGGCGCAATGCACATTACGTTTGTAGGGGCGTATTGCATACGCCCGGCCAGATGCCGGGGGCGGCACGAATAGCCATTGATTCTTGCCGCCGAGATGCGCCGCGTCTACTACCCCGGATTCCCCAGGCGTTGAAGCGCTTGGAAAACGCGCTCTTCAATAGTGAGCCCTTCGCGCTCCTGGACGACGTTGAGGGCACCACGGGCTTCGGTGAGCGAGTATCCGAGGGCTTCGAGCGCGGCGAGCGCTTCGCGGTCGGCGGTGTCGAGCGGGCCGCCACCGGATGTCGGGAGCACGTCGGGCAGGCGGCGCTTCAGATGGAAGACGATCTGCTCGGCGGTCTTCTTGCCGATGCCAGGTACGCGCGAGAGCAGCTTGACGTCCTCGGCGGAAATGGCGGCGTAGATGGCGGCCGGCTCGTCGAATGTCAACAGGTTCAGCGCGACGCGAGGGCCAATGCCGGATACGGTCAGCAGCAGCTGGAAAAGCTCCAGCTCCTCCTGCTCGGTGAACCCGTAGAGCGTAAGCGCATCCTCGCGAACGACGAGATGCGTGACGAGCGAGACACGATCGCCAACGCCGCCAGCGGACGCGGCTGAGCGGCCGGAGGTGAGTACGCGCACGAGAAAGCCGTGGAGATCCACCACCAGCGCCGATGGCTCGACTGCCGCGATGACTCCACGAACGCCTGCGATCATGCCGACACCTCCTCGATCTCACTCAACCGATAGACACGTTCGGCGTTGTTGCCGAGGATGGCTGGCGCGTCGTCCGAATCCAGGATTGAGCGGACCTTCCGCAGCAGCCGGTCCTGACGCAGGACGGCGTAGTCACTGGCAAACAGCACGCGGTCCGCGCCAACGATGTTGACGACGGACTGGAAGACATCGTCACGATACAGGTATGTCGTGGCGGCGGAGTCGTAGACGACATTGCGCGTGACTTGATGGACAGCGCGGTTCAGCTCGTAGAACGGCAGACCGCCGCCCCAGTGGGCCAGCACAACAGGTTGGTCCGGATAGGCGGTCAACAGATTGATCATGCGCGCTGGAGTTGCAGTGCCTTTGCCAGGGTACAGGTGGCCGACCGGCTCCGATGTATGAATCATGATCGGCCGGTTGCGCTCGCGACAGACCCCCATCAGGCCGGATATGGAGGCGGTGTCGAGCAAGTCGAGCCCCTGCGCGTCCGCGTTGAGCTCGCCGATGCCGGCTGCGCCGAGATCGAAGGCACGCTCGGCGTCACGTGCGGCGGATGGATCGTGCGGAACGACGATACCGAGGAACTCGATCCGGCCGGGATAGTTGCGACGCGCCTCGGCCATCCACTCCGTGTGTGCCCGGCAGATGCCCGGATCGGCCCACGGGAAGCCGCAGGCGATCGACGTATCGACACCTGCGGCGTCCATGCTGGCGATCAGATCTTCGGGCGACGCAAGCAAATAGTCAGGACGTTCGTAGAGCGAGCCGAACCAGGCGTCGCGCTGGCGATATTGCTCACGGTCGGCGACGACTTCCGGCAGGAAGATGTGGACGTGCGCGTCGATGACTCGGTCTGCCATGGCGGATTACGTCACAAAGACGACGTAGCCGACGATGCCAACGAAGATCAGCAGGCCGAGAACGACCAGAATCGTCAGGACGATGTTCATGCGCGAATCGGCGACTGGCTCTTCAACCGGCGCTTCCAGGATGCTGATCGGCGCAGCCCAGACGCAGAGCGCGGTGACGTTATCGGTCGAACCGGCGCGAATGGCGCGATCGACCATCTCCTTGGCCGCGTCCTCGGGCTGCATCGTGAGCAGGATCGACGTCATCTCGTCGTCGGAGAGATGGTCGTGCAGACCGTCAGTCGAGAGCAGCAGGCGGTCGTCGGGCAGCAGCGTCAGCTCGAAGATATCGACGTCGACGCGCTGGCGATGGCCAAGCGCGCGCGTGATGATGTTCTTGTGCTGGCTGCCACGCGCCTCGTCCTGCGTCATTGCGCCCATCGCGACCTGCTCGGCGACGAGTGAATGATCGTGAGTGATCTGGTTGAGATTTCTGGCGCGGACGAGGTAGGCACGGCTGTCGCCGATGTTGCCAATGGCGATGTCCATGCCCTTGACGATGCCGGCGACGAGCGTCGTGCCCATCATGTTGTGCTCACCCTCGGCAGAGCCACCGGCGTAGATCTGTTCGTTCGCCTGGCGGAATGCCTGCTTGAGAAGCACGACGATGTCGTCAGAATCGGCCGTGGTGAACCGCTCGCGGAGGGCTTCGATCGCCATGCTGGAGGCGACCTCGCCGCGCTGGTAGCCGCCCATGCCGTCGGCAACGGCGAGAACCAGCAGCTCGTCGGCTGCCGGCGTCGTGACGATATCGTGGTAAACCGCATCCTCGTTGTCTTCGCGGACCGGTCCGGGGTCGGTCGCTGCACCGACAATGAGTCGACTGTCCTCCACGCGCGAGACTCTCCTCGGTTCGGTGTCAGGTAGGCCAATTGGCACGTCGGGCGCGATATTTGCGACCGACCCATATGATACTGTACCGACCCGCCCACGATTCGACGACGATTGCTGAGGCGGGCTTAAGGGGAAGAGGACGCGACAGATGCGAGTATCACGGCTGATCTTCGTTACATTGATGGGGTTTGCGCTCATCGCTGCTGCCTGTGGTGGGGGCAACGATGACGACAAAGCTGACGATAGTGACGTGACTGCGGCGACGGTTCTCAGTAGCGCCAGCGACCGCTGGTCGGAGACGGAGACTGTCCACTTCAAGTTGGCCGTTGATGGCGATGCGTACATCGATTCCGGTAAGACGATCAAGCTGCTCAGCGCCGAAGGCGATATGAAGCGGCCGGACTCGGTGAAGGCCGACGCCAAGATCGATGTGCAGATCTCGCAGGTCAACATCTCCCTGATTGCGATCGGCACAGACGCATGGATGACGAACTTCATTACCGGCGCGTGGGAGAAAGCGCCGTCCGACTTCACCTACAACCCGGCCGTGCTGTTCGATAAGGACAATGGCATTGGCCCGATTCTCGCCAATCTGCAGAACGCAGAGCTGGATGGGACCGAGAAGGTGAACGACCGCGACGCGTATAAGGTCAATGGCAGCGTCGATGAGGCGACGGTTGCGCTGGTGACCGCTGGATCGATCCAGGGTCAGCAGATCGATGTCCAGTTGTGGGTCGATAAGGAAACGAGCGACCTGCTGCGTGTGAAGCTGGAAGAGCCGGAAGGCGTGCGGGACAACCCCGTCACCTGGACGCTTGATCTCACGAAGCAGGGCGAAGACGTCACCATCGAAGCTCCGGCGTCCTGAGCGAATCTGAACCAGTGCAAGACGCTTCCGTCCCGCGAAGGCTGCTGCTGCCGGTTCTGTCGGTTGTGTTCCTGGCCGCACTGGACCTAACGGTCGTCGCGCCGATCCTGCCGCGCGTCATCGACGACCTCGGCATCAGCGCGGTTGATGCGGACCGCTACTCCTGGATCGTGCTGGCCTACCTCGTTGCCTACACGGTGACGGTTCCGCTGTCCGGCAAACTGTCGGACGGACTGGGACGCTATCCGGTGTTCGGGGCGGCACTGGCGCTGTTTCTCTTCGGCTCGGCGGTCGCCGCGCTATCAAATAGCCTCGGTCTGATGATCGCCGGTCGGACGCTGCAGGGGCTTGGCGGTGGCGCGATGCTGCCAGTGTCGATGGCGCTGGTTGCGGATGTCGTGCCGCCACGGCGGCGGGCAGTTGTGCTAGGGCTTGTCGCCGCCGTCGATACGTTTGGCTGGGTGCTCGGGCCGGTCTGGGGTTCGGTGATCTTCGAGCTGCTGGACTCATGGCGCGCAATCTTCTGGCTCAACTTGCCGATCGGCCTGATTGCGGGCGGCGTGCTGGTAACAACGGCGCGGAATGCACCACGCGTAGCGTCGAAGGCGCTGCCGCCGCTGAATGCGGCGTTGCTCGGCGCGGTGGGGCTCGTTGCATTCTGCCTGGCGTTGTCATCGGGGGGCGAGGCAGGGCTCGGGGCAGGGCAGGGTGCGGCGCGGCTCGGCGCGGAGACGAATCCGCTGGCTGCATGGCGCTGGCCCCTGCTGGCGCTGGCGCTGGTGTTGCTGCTCGGCTTTGTGCTGGTCGAACGCCGATCTTTGCGACCGATCCTGCCAAGAACGCTGATTCGGCGGCGGCTGTTTCAGGCAGCCGGGGTGGCGAATGTGCTGGTCGGCGTCGCGCTGATTACCGGCATGGTGAACGCACCGCTGGCTGTCGCACTACTGTCAGATGAGAATGTCGTGGCGACCCGGACGGCGATGCTGCTGGGGAGCTTCACGCTGGCGATGACAGTCGGCGCCCTGGTCGGGGGCCGAGCGGTGAACTCGCTGGGCGTGCGATCGACGGCAATCACCGGTCTCGTGGTGAGTGCCGCCGGTTTCGTGTCGATGTGGTGGTGGCCGAACGAGCTGCACATGGGCTGGATGGCGGCGACGATGGTCGTCGCCGGACTGGGCCTCGGGATCGTGATCGCGCCAATTGGAGAGGTCGCGATTCGTGCTGCGCGGCTGGATGACTACGGCGCGGCGTCCGGGCTGGTGCTGCTGGCGCGGCTGCTGGGCATGACGGTCGGGCTCTCGGCGATTACGGCCTATGGATTGGCACGGCTCGATCAGCGCATTGCTGATCTTCCGCCGGTGTCGCCGTTGCCGGGAGAGACGACCTCCGCGTACTTCGCCCGGCAGCAGCAGATGGTTGACGATCACATCATCCCGCTGACGCTCGATGTCATCCGCGAGAGCTTCATCATTGCCGGCATCGTTTGCATCGCCGCGATTGTGGCCGCGGCGATGCTTCGCGAGACTGACAAACCCCCAACTGACCGTTAGTCGCCCATCCGGTTGAAGCTGGCGACTTCTGAGAGCGGGTGGCGACCACCCTGCGCCGGGTTCGGCCGCGGGTCCTTCGATGTCGTGGCGTAGCCGAACGCAACGAGCGAGCGAGCCGTGTTCTTCTCGGGGATGTTGAGAATGCGCTTCGCTTCGGCTTGCAGCGCGTCGTCGCCATACCAGGCGACGCCGCTGTGCAGGCCCAGTGCCTGCGCAGCGATCATCAGGCGCTCAGTGACGCGACCCTCGTCGTAGGCTTCAGAGAGGTCGGCATCCCCGTCGAGGACGATGGCGATGCCGAGTGATGCCTCAGAGACCCAGTTGATCGGCGTGCGCAGCTTGCTGAGTTGCGTCAGGATGTCCTTATCGGTGACGGCGATGAAGTGCCAGGGTTGGGTATTGCGCGAGCTGCCGGTCCAGCGCGCGACTTCCAGCAGCTCGTTTACGATCTCGTCAGAGACATCGCCGCCGGTGTATTGACGGGTCTGGCGAACATTGCGCAGTGCTTTGGTGATCTCATTGCTGCTTTGCTGAGCCATATGGTGTGACATCCTCTCGCTGATCTTCCAACGGCGCTCCGGGACGGAACGCTGCTGCTTCCAACCGTAAACTGTCAGCCAGTATTTCGCCCGCTTGCTGCTTCGCGAAGCTCGTGGACAGCCGCGACGACGCCACGATCAGAACCGAATATCGCCGTCCCGGCGACGAGCATCGTTGCGCCGGCCTCAACGGCACGCTGCGCCGTGCGGACCGAGATGCCGCCATCAACTTCCAGGATCGTCGGGTAGCCGTTGGCTGCGATGGCATCGCGTGCCTCGCTGAGGCGACGGAGCGAGGTGGGAATGAAGCTCTGGCCGCCGAATCCAGGGTTGACGCTCATGACCAGCACCAGGTCACACAGCGGCAATAGCTCGATCGCGTGACTGATCGGTGTGCCGGGATTGAGCGCTATACCGGCTCGCGCTCCGCGTTCGCGGATCGTCTGGAGCACGCGGTGCGGATGGACCGTCGCCTCGACCTGAATCGTGACGATGTCCGCGCCGGCATCGATGAAGTCCTCGACGTAGCGCTCCGGCTCGACGATCATCAGATGCACGTCAAGTGGCAGGCTCGTTGCCTCGCGAACCGACGCGACGACCGGGATGCCGATCGAGATGTTCGGCACGAAGCGGCCATCCATCACATCAAGATGAACGTAATCAGCGCCCGCCTCTTCGAGCTGACTGAGCGATTCTCCGATGCGGGTCAGGTCGCTGTTCAGGATCGATGGCGCGATCCTGATCGGCGCGTCAGTCGGGGTGTTCAACGCTGATGCCTCCAGCCTGATACCGACGAGTCTCCGGCGTTTCTGCCACTCCACTATACCGATTCCCGCGCCTGCCCTACGCCACTGGTTTGACCGACCTGAAACGTGGCACCTATAATCCGGTTGCGGCACCTGTGTGCCGTTCTGTCTATCGTCTCCAGCATTCGGAGTCTCGCCGGGATGACCGCCCTCGACAAGTTCGAAAATTTCTTCGAGCATGTCGTTGAGGGCACGGTTGGGCGTATCTTCCGTCCGGCGATTCAGCCGGCCGAGATCGGCCGTCGCCTGGAGCGCGCGATGGAGAGCCGCAAGATCGCCTCAGTCGACGGGATGATCGTCCCGAACGACTACCACGTCAGCATGAACCCGCTCGATATGGTCATGTTCGCCGACTTCGTGCCGGCGCTCTGTCATCAGATGGAGGAGTGGCTGATCGATCTCGCCGATCAGCGCGACTATCGCTTCATCGATCTGGTGCGGGTGCAGATCTTCGGCGAGGATGCCGTCTCGCGCCGCCAGATTCAGGTGGAAGCAAGCATCGCCCAGCTCCCCGGCCTCGACCGGGTCGAACAGGATGAGGTCCAGCGGACCGAGGTCTACCGCGTCATTCAGGCCTCGGGCGATGTGCCGCCGAAGCTCCTGCGCTTCGTCAGCGGTGAGCATCAGGGCGAGACGGTGATCCTGCGACGCCCGACAATCGCGGTCGGAAGGGCGCTCGACAACGACGTTGTCATCGATGCTGCGGAAGTCTCGCGTCACCACGCGAAGATCGAGTACCGCAACGGGGTGTACGAGCTGACCGATCTGGAAAGCACCAACGGCACGATGGTCAATGGTCGACGGGTGGCAACGGCGCGCCTGAACGACGGGGATATGATTACCTTCGGGACAGTGGTGATGGAGTTGCTGCCCTACGCCGCCCCTGCTGGTGGCGTGCACCACCGTTGATGCCGTCGTGCCGGTAAGGTCGTCAATCGTTGGTATCTGAGCTGCCATTTGAATGGTTCGTCCTGCTCCTGCGGGTCGTCTTCATTTTCCTCCTGTACTTCTTCGTCTATCAGGTCATCCGTGTCGTCCTGCGTGAGCTCCGCGTCCTGGCGTCGCGGGGCGAGGTCGCGGCCGGCGCTCCGATGCCGACCGGCGCGCTGCTGGTCGCTGATGCAGGCGAGTCGAATCTGCACCGAGGGCAGGTCTTCGACCTGGAGCCGGTGACGGTCATTGGACGACATCCCCGGGCGACGATTCGCGTCGATAGCTCGTTTATCTCGTCCGAGCACGCCCAGATGAGCTGGGAGCAGGATCGCTGGTGGGTGACCGACTTGCGCTCGACCAACGGGACCTTCGTCAACGGAACGCAGATCCGGGTGCCGACCGGCATTCGCGCCGGCGACTTCGTCGAGCTGGGCGGCGTCAGGTTCCAGCTCGTTCCATGACACGCAGACAGATACCATCGTCACCGATTTGCGTCTCGTATACTTGGAATTGCCTGAATCACCCCGCGACACGAGCACTGTTGTCGCGGGGTACGCACGTCCGGAGCCTGGAGGGCTGATGCTCGATCGGAAGCTGTCGCTCATTTTGCCGGCGCACAACGAAGCCGAGAACATTGAGGCTGTCGTCGGCCGAGCGTTGGAAGTCCTCCCCCAGGTCGTTGCTGATTTTGAGGTCATTGTCGTTGATGACGGCAGTGGCGACGGCACCAGCGACATCGCCGACCGGCTTGTAGCCGCGCATCCGCAGGTGCGAGTCGTGCATCACGAAGTGAATCGCGGCTATGGTGCCGCGCTCACCTCCGGTTTTCAGGCTGCGACCGGCGCTGCCGTGATGTTCATGGATTCCGACCGGCAGTTCGACATTTCCGATATCCGCGCGCTGCTGCCGTACGTTCCGCATTACGACGTCGTTGCGGGGTATCGCATCAAGCGTCGCGATCCGTTCTATCGGATCGTCTTCGCGCGCGTGTTCGGGCTGTCGGTCTGGGTGTTGTTTGGTCTGCGCATGCGCGATATCGACTGCGCGTTCAAGATATTCCGGGGTGATCTGCTCGAAGGGATTGAGCTGACAACGCCCGGAGCCCTGATCAACACGGAATTGCTGATTCGACTGAAGCAGCGCGGCGCAACGATTACGCAGGTCGGCGTCAACCACTATCCGCGTCCAGCCGGTGAGTCCTCCGGCGGCAGCCCGAAGGTCGTCTTCCGGGCGATGGGTGAGACGATCCGGCTCTGGCTGCGCTTGCGTCGCGAGGCGTCCGATGAAGGCCGTTCGCAGAATCGCTTTATCGCGCAGGTCGTTGCCGGCGCTTCCGGCCTGCTAGCGTTCCTGTTCACCTGGCGTCGTATTCGGCGCTAGGCGTCGGGCACCAACACCGCGAGGCGCGCCGCAACCGCGGCCTGGCTCAGCCCGCTGATACGGACTCGCTTGCGCTTGCTGGTCTGCCCGCCGACGATCTCCACCTGACTCTTCGAGACACCGAGCGTCGTTGCGATCAGCTTCTCGATTGCCGCGTTTGCCGCGCCGTCAACTGGCGGCGCTGTCACACGCACCTTCAACGCGCCATCGTGAAAGCCAACAATCTCGGCACGCGAGGCTCGCGGTTGGACCAGGATGTCCAGCGTGGCGGAGGTTACTGATGGCGATTGAGAGCGTCGATCGCTCACGCGGCGCTCTCCTTTCGCTGTTTTACTGTGGCGCGTGTCAGGCGGCGACAGACGCCGAAGTGCGCAGATCGGCGACGACGTCGGAGAGGTGCTCAGCTGGGACAACCCGTCGACCGAGCGCCGTCTGCAAATCCTCGATCGTCATGTCATCCAGAAGCGTGCCGGTTCGGCGCGAGATCATCGTCGTTGAGATGTAGACTGGCGAATCGCCGGGACGATCGGCCAGCGTTGAGACGAGATCCTGGCCGGTCAGCAGGCCCGAGACGTTGATCTCGGGTCCAAAGAACTTATTCTCGACGACAGCGACATCCAGCTTGCTTCCGGTTGCCGCATTGACTCCAGCGACCTCGCGCTCCATCGTCGGGCCAATGAGCGTCGCGCAGGCGATCAGACCGGGGAGACCATTGACTGGGATCCTGCTGCCGCGACGGACGATCTTGCGCGCGTCATCAAGGAACATGCGGGTAATGCCGATGCCATCCTCCACCTGCGGGAAGCCGTCGTAATGCCGGGTCGATGGCACCTTGCTCTCGCTCATCAGGTAGAACTCGTCGCCAAGATGGAAGAACGTCTCGCCGCGCGTCTTGCGGAAGTGCTTCTGCCAGCGTTCGGCCTGCGCGATGACTCCGCGCGCCTCTTCCGCTGTGTAGCGCCGCATCTCCAGCATTGCGCCGGGCATTGTGCGGTTGCAGGGCCGTGAGACGCGGACGCGCATCTTCTGGCGCTCGAAGCCGAACTTCGTCAGGCCAACCGGCACGCCGGCAATCGACTTCAGATGCTCGCCGCAGTTCGACAGGTCGGTCAGCGATCGCTCCAGCTCCGGTCCATCGTTTACACCCGGGCAGAGGACGAACTGGACGTGATAGTCGATGCGGGCGCGTTCCAGGCGGGCGAGATGCTCCATAATGAGCGCACCCTTCGGGTTGCCGACAAGCTGGGCGCGTAGCTCGGGGTTCGTCGCGTGAACCGAGACGTGCATTGGGCCGAGGCGCTGCTCTTCAATCCGCTGCCAGTCGTCTTCGGTCAGGTTGGTCAACGTGACGAAGCTGCCGTGCAGCATGGACTGGCGGTAGTCGTCGTCCATCACGTAGAGGCTACGACGCATACCCTTCGGGATCTGCTTGATGAAGCAGAACGGGCAAGCATTCTCGCAGACGTGGATGCCGTCCATCGTCGGGTCGGAGAAGGTAATGCCCCAGACCTCTTCGACATCGCGTTCGACCTCGCACTGATGGATCTCGCCATCGCGCTCGATCTCGAGGATGACCTCTTCCTCGGCGGCGTAGTACTGGAAGTCGAGGATGTCGCGCAACGGACGGCCGTTGACCTTCAGAATGCGGTCGCCTGGCTCGATACCGATCTCTTCAGCGAGGGATCCGGCTGCGACGTGCTGTACTTCGCCGGGACGCTCCGGCGCGAGCGCGGTCCGTCGGCGAAAACCCGGCCGCGTAATATCCTGAACTCGTACAACCACGCTCGCTAGCCTTCTTCCTCGTATGTTCGTGCTGACCAGGCTCGCTGCATCAGGGTTCCGGCCGCGACGATTGCTGCTGTTTCAGACCGCAAAATGAATGGGCCAAGTGTCACAGATTTGGTGTGTTCGCGAAGGAGCCCGCGCTCAGCTTCGCTCCAGCCACCTTCGGGTCCGATCAGAATTGTTGCGCTCTCGAACGGTTCGACATCAGCGAGCGGCAGCGGTTCGTCGTCTGAGCGCTCGATTAACGCGAATAGCGGCTCGTCATTGCTGTTGCGAAGGATGTCTGCAATGCTGGCCGGCTGTTCGATGAGCGGCACTGTCGTTCGCTCGGACTGCTCGGTTGCTTCGATCGCGATGCGCCGAAGCCGCGTGGCTCGTCGCTCCCACTCGCGATCAACAGCGTAGGATACCACGCAATGTTGGGCGGCAAGCGGGATGATGCTGCTCACGCCGATCTCAGTCAGCTTCTGAACCGCAAGATCGAACCGCTCGCCCCTGAGGAGCGCGAGGCCGATTGTCAACCGGATCGGCAGGCGAGCGCTTTCGTCACGGATCGACTCAATGTCGACCGCGACCTCATTGCGTTCAACAGATGCGATGCGTGCATCGGCTACCCGACCCAGTCCATCAGCGATCTCTAGCGGATCGCCAACGCGCAGTCGGAGCACGCTGCGCACCTGTCGCCCCTGTTCCCGCGACAGGAGGACGCGCGATTCCGCGACAAGCGGCTGTTCGACAATGAAGCGATGGCGACGCATTGGCGATTCAGTGTCGCTCGAGGAGCAGCGCCACCCAGTCGCCGGCCTGCTTGCGCGCCTTGACGCTGACGCCAAGTGGCTGGAACGCGTCAACTACCAGCTGCTCACGCTCCTCGATGATGCCGCTGGCAATCAGGATGCCGCCTGGCGCAATGTGGCGAGCGATCGCCTCAGCGTTGTCGGCCAGGATGCGGGCAATGAGGTTGCCGAAGACGACCGGATAGGTCGCATCGCCAAGCCCTGCCTGATCAATCGGCGCGGCGATAACGGTGATGCGATCGTCCATGGCGTTCAGCTTGACGTTCTCAGCGAGCGCACGGGCTGCGACCGGATCGATCTCAACCGCGACGGCGCTGGATGCGCCAGCGCGCAGCGCGCCAATAGCGAGGATGCCAGAGCCGGCCCCGATGTCGAGGACGTCCCGGCCGTCGAGATCGACCTCTTCGGCAAACAGCATGCACATCTCGGTCGATGGGTGCAGGCCAGTGCCGAAGGCCATTCCCGGATCGAGGTGAATGACGCGATCTCCTTCGCGCGGTTCGTAATCGCGCCAGGTGGGCCGCACAACGAACGACTTTCCGATCCTCAGGATCTGGAAATGCTCTTTCCAGGCGTTGGCCCAGTCCTCTTCCTCGCGCTCGGCGAAGGTCGGCTCGCCGACGCCGCCAATCTGCTGGAAGTGCCAGACCGCGCGCGCGAGATCGTCCTTGCGCTGCTCGATCTGGTCGTCGACCGGCAGCCAGGTGCGCACGAGGACAGGGCGAGTCGGGTCGATCTCCAGGTTATCGCCGTCATCGTCCTGCTTATACGGCTCCTCAATGACGACACCCTCGTTGTAGCCAAAAGTGGACAGGAGCTCGCAGACCGATTCGACCGATTCCGCGTTCGCCGGGACAGTCACTTCAACCCAGCGCTGCACCGACTCAGCCACGGTTCTGGCCATTCTCACGGTTTGAGCGCAGGTCGATGTCGGACGAGTCACCAACGTTAACCCGCAGTGGCTCACCGCGCACGATTGCATCTCGACCGACGATCGAGCGCGTCAGCATCGCCGAGTCGATCGTTGCTCCGGCGTCGACAATCGAATCGCGCACAATCGCGTTCTCGATGACGACGTTATCGCCAATGCTGACGTTCGGCCCGATGACCGAGCCGCCAATGGTGGCGGTTTCGGAGATGAAGACTGGCGGGACGAACACGGAATCAGGCGTCGAATGCGTCGTGTGTGAGCGCGAAAGCAGGAAGCGGTTGGTGTCGAGCAGGGCATCCGGTGTCCCGCAATCTTCCCAAACACTGGCCGGCAGAGTCGTGATCCGCGCGCCATCGTCGATCATGAGCTGGACGGCGTCGGCCAGGTAGAACTCGCCCTTGGTCTGGATGCAGTCGGTCATCTGGCGATCGATGGCCTGGAAGAGGTCGCGGATCTCGCGCATGTAATACACGCCCATAATTGCCAGGTTGCTCTCGGGCTCCTGCGGCTTTTCGATGAGCTGTGTGGCCCAGCCGTTGTCGAGCATGGCGATGCCGAAGCGCCGCGGATCGTCGACTTCCTTAACGAAAATCGCTGCGTCTGCGTCCAGATTTTGTAACGACGAAAGCGGAGCCTCAAAGATCATGTCCGGGAAGACAATCAGGGTCGGTCCGGCGATCTGGCCGCGCGCCTGGATGATGGCGTGCGACTGCCCGAGCGGCTCGTCCTGCTTGACGAACACGGAGTCGAACGCATAGTTGTCGCGAACGTAGTCTTCGATCTGCTCACCGAGGAATCCGGTTACAAACACGGCACGATCGATATCGATTTCACTGAGCGTGTCGAGTACGTGGCCGAGAACTGGCTTCCCCGCGACACTGACCAGCGGCTTGGGACGACTCCACGTTTGCGGGCGAAGCCTGGTCCCGAGGCCGCCAACGGGGATGATGATATTCATCCGCGATCAACCTTCCTCACCATGGATTGCGTCAGGTCGGCAGGTAACATCGTGCTACCAGCGACCGACAGTAAAGTGTAACCGAGCATAGGCAAACAAACGCGCAAGCTCGGGGCACACGGAGTGGATTGCGGCCAGCACTCGCGGACGCGGAACGATCTCGATGACCGATTCAACCGCGCTTTCGCCCGTACCGGCCGCGCAACGAGGGATCGAGAATCAGGTTGCGCATATCGTTGATCGGCGTTCTAGCCTCGTCCTGTGGTATCAGCGCTCGTCATTTCCCAGACCAACAACCCGTCGATCCCAGCAAGCACGACGCCGGCCACGGAACTCGCCTGAGCACTGGCCGGCTGCGCCTCGGGATGCGCGTGCATGCTCGATGGGCGGAACGCCGGGCCAGCGCTGCGACAGCACGGCCTTCAGACCGGGGTGCCCTGCTAGAATGCGCCCAATTCGATTGGCTATCGTTCCCCCTCATTCCGCGAAAGGTCGACATTGCATGAACTCCAGAGCGCGCAGGTTCGCCCAGGTCGATGTGTTCTCGTCAACGCAATACCTCGGCAATCCGGTGGCGGTCGTTCTTGACGCGGATGGTCTGGACGCGGACATGATGCAACGCGTGGCGCGCTGGACGAACCTTTCGGAGACGACGTTTGTGTTGCCGGCGTCGTCGGCTGAGGCCGACTACCGTCTGCGCATATTCACGCCCGGCGGCGAGCTGCCCTTCGCCGGCCATCCAACGCTTGGCTCGGCGCACGCATGGTTGGAGAGTGGTGGCATTCCTCGCGACCCAGCAACGATCGTCCAGGAGGTCGAAGCCGGCCTGATCGCGATCCGCCGCGACGGCGACTTGCTCTCTTTTGCTGCCCCGCCAACCATCAGATCGGGCGACCTCGACGAACAGTATGTGGGCCAGATTGCGGAGGCTTTCGGCATCGAGCGCAGCAAGATTCTGGCGCATCAATGGGTCGACAATGGTCCCGGCTGGGCTGTCGTGCGATTGGCGACGGCGCAGGAAGTCCTCGACCTGACGCCCGATCTGGCGCGCATACCGGATGCAATGGTCGGCGCTATTGGCGCGTATCCCGAGGGAGCCGAACATGCGTTTGAGATGCGGACATTCGCGCCGGCACTCGGTATCGCCGAGGATCCGGTCTGCGGCTCGATGAACGCGTCGGTCGGGCAATGGCTCGTCCGCTCCGGCGCGGTGGCGGGTGGCTATCGCGTGTCCCAGGGGTCGCGTCTTGGGCGGGCCGGGGACATTGTAATCACTGTTGGCGACGACGGATCGGTCTGGGTCGGTGGCTCGACAACGACGTTGTTCCGTGGCGAAGCGCTTATTTAGCACGCTGAAGTACGTATCGGACGGAGACCGGATGCGGACCCCAAGCACAATGCGAGTGCAGGATTTTCTGGACAGGTATGAGACTGGCCTACATGTCATTTATCCCGAGGGTGACACTGCGACCGTGCAGTCTGCGGCGCAGACGCTCGGCGTTGAGCCGGGACAGATCGCCAAGACGCTCGCGCTGCGAGCGGGTGAGAGTCGCTTCCTGCTGGTCATGAGCGGCGAAGCGCGGCTGGACAATGCCAAGTTCCGCAATCGCTTTGGCAGTAAGCCGCGCATGCTCTCGGCGGAAGAAGCTGAAGAGCTGACCGGCCAGCCGGTTGGCGGCGTCGGCCCGTTCGGCCACCGTGATCCAGTCGATGTCTTCTGCGACGAATCGCTGGTGAAGTTCGACGTGATCTACCCCGCTGCGGGTAGCCCAGCCAGCGCCGTTCGCGTGACACCGGCGCTTCTCGCAGAGCTCACAACGGCGACATGGGTTGACGTGGCTCGCGACACGAACGGCGCAGGCGCAGACAACTGATTGGCGCACTTGTACGCGCTCAATCAGTGCGGGCAGATGAGCTTTCCGATGGAAACGGTACCCCCAAGGGGATTCGAACCCCTGCTCTCCTCCTTGAAAGGGAGGCGTCCTAGGCCACTAGACTATGGGGGCCTGCAAGACTGCACAAGGGTATCACAGGACACTTCCGGTTTGGACATCGGCGAATCAGATGACGAGCACCAGCAGCACTGCCGACGTGAGCGCAAATGACGTGCAGACGACAGGCATAATCTGGCCACCATCGCGAGACCAACGCTGCAGTTGCCAGAGCCCGAAGCGACCCTCCGGCAGCGCCAGCAATGCGATCATCGCAAGGAGCGTGATCGCCAGACGAACCATCGCGCCGTCCGGTTTGCGGAATTCAATGAAGCCACCAGGCACACGAGCAAAGAGCGCCGCGATCCAGAGGATTGCGTGTGTAAGCAGCCAGGCGAGAAACGCGAACGCGGTCGAGACAACCGGAAGCCAGCTCGTCGCCAGCAAGATGATTGTGGCGCTGGCAGCCAGTGCCACCAGCCCGCCCGCCGCGACGTTGGCCGGGATCGATGCCAGCGAGAACGTGCCGGTCGACGCGGCCAGCACAGGGGCGGTGGCGATCGCAATCATCGTCGTAGCTGCGAGTGGCGCGGCGATTACGGCAGACCAACCGTGTAACCGCGACGCCAGGCGCAGCGACAGGATGAGCGCGGCGGTCGCAAGGATGCTGAGCTGGAATGACAGGCCGCCAATCGCAGCCGGATCGAGCGCGATCATCAGCGCGGCGGCGAGCGCGATCAGGGTCGGACCGTGGGCGGGTCGGCCAAGCTGCCGCGCGACGATGACGAATCCGGCCATGATCGTAGCTCGAATGACTGGCGCGTCCGGCCCCACCAGCCAGACGTAAGCGGCCAGCGCCGTGACCTCCAGGCTGATCCAGACGCGCCCGCGGAGGCCGAGAGCCAGTAACGCCGTGCCAACTGCGGCGACCACGAGCGTGACATTCCAACCGCTGACAGCGGTGATATGTGAAAGGCCGGCACGACGGACGGCGGCGCTGTCCTGCGTTGTCATCGCTGAGTCGTCCCCGTTGATCAGGCCGAGCGCCAGGGCACCTTCCGAGCCGCCGATTCTCTGCCGGATCGTTCGATCGAGCCAGTCGCGCAGGTCGGCTCGTACAGCCTCGAGGCCGGTTGCGCGGCGCTCGACGGCCACCGATGTCGCATACAGATACTCCGCGTTGAGGCTGTCGGCGCGAGCGACGATAGCGAGTTCGTCACCTCGGTGGAACGTTGGGCGGGGGGCGGTGAAGAGTCGCGACGTGCGCGTGACCCCCTGCGAATCGGTCCAGCGCACAGTTGCGCTGAGGCCACGGCCAGTTTGGCCCGGGTCGGAGATGACATGCGCACGCGTCGAGACGTGCACGCGACCGTGGTATGGCGGGGTCGGCTCTGTCGCGTTGAAATGTTCTGCCGCCAGTCCGATTGCCGTACCAGCCATCAGACATAGCATGAGGGTTCGCGCCGAAGTTGAAGTACTCGCAACGATGAGCAGGAGCCCGGCGAGGAGGAGGACGGCGTGCAGCATTGAGCTGGTTGTCGCAAGGCGCACCCCGGCGATGATGCCGAGCGCGAGTGCGATTCCCATGCTACGGCCCGACTGTCACCAGCGGCCGCAGGATCTCGACGATCCGTTCGGAGATGCCGCGAATCGCAACGAGCTGATCGACTGATGCGAACGGACCGTTGGCCGTCCGATACTCGATGATGCGTTCGGCCAGCTTGGGCCCGATCTCCGGCAGCTCCTCAAGCTGCGCCGCGGTGGCGCTGTTGATATCGACGAGCCCTGACGATGCCGCAGGCTCGTCGGTTGCAGCGGTGCTGTCGCCGGAAGCTCGTGGGGTTGGGCGAGCGAGCGGGACGATAATCTGGTCGCCATCGGCAATGACTGCCGCGAGCTGCAGCTGCTCCGGGTCGCCGTCATGCGAGACGCCGCCAGCGGAGTCGATTGCGTCAGCGACGCGGCTGCCGCGATCAAGCGTGTAGATGCCCGGCTCAGCGACCTCCCCACCGACATAGACGCGGATGATGGAAGGATCCGGCGCTTCGTGGACGGTCAGGACGACAGTCGCGTCCGACCTGGCGCGCAATGCCGAGGCGATAAGGGCAACAAGAATCGCCCCGAGGGCAACGCCGATCATGGCTGCCCGGGCGACCATGCTCCATTGCACGCGCTGAGGTTGATCCACGGCTGCGCACTCCGACCTGTGATTGCGTGCTGGGCGGCATCATAGCGCAGCTTGCTTATACTGTCTTGCACGGAACGGCCACGCGGAAACGCGCCTGGCCCGTTCTTGCTTGCGTTGCTGCCGTCGCACCCGGATTGAGAATGTTATGTCGCTTGCCCATCTGCTACCGCTGTTCACGAACATGATCCTGCCGGATGTCGATCGGTCGGTCGCACCTGTGCGCTGGGCGACCGATGGGTTGTCGGCATCAGCCCGAGCTGCGGCGATCGCTGCGCTCGCTGAGCGCACCCGCCGGCCCGTCCTCGTGCTCGTCTCCCGCCAGGAAGTCGCCGACACACTCGTGGCGAACCTGGGCCAGATGCTGCCACTCAACGCAACGCCACTCGTGTGGTCGGCGGCAGACCCGCTACCGTACGAGCAGATGCCGCATGATCCCGGACTGTCGGCGCAGCGGTCGGTTGTGCTTGGTCGGCTGTCGGGATCGGTAGGTGAGACCCAGCCGCCGGTGATCGTCGCGACCGCGCGTGCGCTCATGACCTCCGTCCGCGCGCCGGAAACGTTTGGCCGCGATGTCATTCACCTTTCGCTCGGCGATCGCGTCGATGACGCTGCGCTGGTGCGGCAGCTGGTGACAGCCGGGTATGTCCATGAGGCGCAGGTCGAGGGACCGGGCACCCTGTCGCGACGCGGTGGGATTCTTGACGTCTTCACGCCCGGATCGAGCGACGCAATTCGGATCGAGCTGTTCGGCGATGAGATCGACAGCATCCGGCGCTTCGACCCGCTGACGCAGCGATCGACTGAGCGGATTTCGAGCGTCACGATCCTGCCGCCTATCGAATACGATCTGGACGCGAAAGCAGAGGCGCTTGATCGCCTCGCGGTGCTAGACCGCGCGTCGCTGCGCGACGAGGTCAGTGAGGAGTGGGATCGACTGATTGCGCTTCTCCAAGCGGACGCGATCCCACCGTCGATCGATCTGCTCGCGTCGTTCTTCCCCAATAACGACTCGTCATTGCTCGATTATCTGCCAGAAGAGTCGCTGGTCGTCACGCTCGATGCGCCGTCAATCAGGCTGCAGTTCGAGCAGGTAGATCTGCAAGCTGAGGAAGTCCGTAAGGCGCTGGAGCTGGCCGGTGAAATCCCGTCCGATCTGCCGGTGCCGTATCAGCGCGGCGAGGATCTGACCGACGCGATCAAGCGCTTCCCGGTTTGGGAGATCGGCGGGGCGGACGATGATGCACAGCACGTGCACACCGGGGCGTCGTTCTCAGAGCCACCGGCGTTTGGCGGTCGTATTGATCTGATGATCGAGCAGCTGCGCAGCGAAATTGCTGACGGTCGCAGAATCGTCCTGGCATCCGAGCAAAGTGAGCGCCTGCGCGAGCTGCTCGACGAAGCCGGTATGTATCCGCGGACATTCAAACGTGGCGCTGGTGGGGCGTCGACCCCGCCGGCACCCGGAACCATCGACGTGATCCACGCGCCATTGACGCTTGGCTTCCGCTACGAGCCGACTAGTCTGCTGGTCCTCAGCGATCTGGAGCTGTTCGGCACGCGCAAGCTCGTTCGCGCGCAGGCTCGACCGGCAGCCCGCAGACCACGACGGGCGCGGCAGTTTCACCCGGGAGCCTATGTCGTCCACGTCGAGCACGGCGTGGGGACGTTCAGCGGGTTGGTTCGTCTCGACCTGTCTGGCGTCGAGCGTGAGTACTTGCAGGTTGACTACGCTGCTGGAGACCGGCTGTACGTGCCGGTCGATCAGTCGGATCGTCTAACGCCGTACGAAAGCCCCGCCGGCGAGCCGCGGATCACGCGCCTGTCCTCGGGCGAATGGGCCAAGACGACGAGCCGCGTGCGCCGGGCGGTGCGCGAGATGGCCTGGGAGCTCCTGCAACTCTACGCAGCCCGTGAGGCAGCCGAGGGCCACCAGTTCCCGCCGGATTCAGTCTGGGATGCCGAGCTGGCTGAGTCGTTCCCATTCCGCGAAACACCGGAGCAGGACAAGGCGATCCAGGATGTCAAGGGCGACATGGAGTCGACGCGCCCGATGGATCGGCTCGTCTGTGGCGATGTTGGCTATGGCAAGACCGAGGTTGCGCTGCGAGCGGCCTTCAAGGCGGTCAACGATGGGATGCAGGTCGCGATCCTCGTCCCGACGACCATTCTCGCTCTCCAGCACTTCAACACGTTCCGCGAGCGCCTGGCCGCGTTTCCAGTGCGGATCGAGATGCTGTCGCGCTTGCGCAGCAAATCCGAGCAGGCGCAGATCGTCCGCGGGATATCGGACGGCAGCGTCGATATTGTGATTGGCACGCATCGGCTGCTGCAGAAGGACGTGGAGTTCAAGAGCCTCGGCCTGCTCGTCGTTGACGAGGAGCAGCGCTTCGGCGTGCGACACAAGGAGCACATTAAGCGCATGCGCTCGTCGATCGACGTGCTGACGATGACGGCAACGCCGATTCCTCGAACGCTCCATCTGGCGCTGTCGGGCTTACGCGATCTTTCGCTGATCACGACGCCCCCTCGCGACCGAGTGCCGATCCGGACGTTTGTGACGGCAGCAGACGACGCCATCATCCGCGAAGCGGTGCTTCGCGAGCTGGCTCGCGGCGGCCAGGTGTACGTCGTCCACAATCGCGTGCAGAGCATCTATCGCCTGCGCGATCGGCTGCAGGAGCTGATCCCCGAGGCGTCGTTCGGCGTCGCGCACGGACAGATGGAAGAACGTGAGCTGGAGCGGATGGTGCTGGCGTTCATCCGCCAGGAATACGATGTACTCATCTGCACAACGATCATCGAGTCCGGCGTCGACATCCCGAACGCGAACACGATCATTCTCGACAACGCGCACGCGCTGGGTCTGACGCAGATGTACCAGCTGCGCGGACGGGTTGGGCGCTCGACGAACCGGGCGTACGCGTATGTGCTGTATCCACCGAACACTCCCCTCTCGGTTGAGGCACTGGAGCGGCTCGAAGCGATCCAGGAGGCGACCGAACTCGGCGCTGGGTTCCAGGTGGCGATGCGTGACATGGAGATTCGTGGCGCAGGCAACATCCTCGGTGGCGAGCAATCGGGGCACATTGCCGCCGTTGGCTTCGACCTGTACACGCGCATGCTGGCGCATGCGGTCGAGGAGATTCGGGCCGGTCATCCGATCGCCGAGCCGGAAGAAGTCTCGCTTGATATTGCTGTCGAGGCGGGCATCCCGGACAGCTACGTTGCCGACGAACAGGGACGGCTGGAGCTGTATCAGCGCATCGCTGCCGCAAGGAACGAGCGCGAGCTGCTCGAACTCGACGCCGAGTTGCGCGACCGGTTTGGCCCGGTTCCGGAGATGACCGAGCTGCTATTCGATCTTATCCGGCTGCGCCAGCGCGCCAGTCGGCTGGGCTTGACGACGATTGTTGAGCGCGATGGCGACATCCTGATTCGGCCGGTGTTTGGCGGAAAGCTCAGCCAGCAGAATCTGCGGCGCGAGCTTGGTAATGGCGTGCGTGTGACGCCGAATCAGGTGCGCCTGCGAGTCGATGATCTGCTGCTACCCCGACTCAGCGCGCTCAATCACGTGCTGGACGTCATTTCTCAGCGTCGCGCGAGCATGGCGGCTCAGGAGTCGGAGGAATCCGCGTCGTCCAACTCGGACAGGATGGCGCGCGCCCGATCTGCCTGATCGGCGCGGACGAGGATGTCGTGCTCGGCCAGCAGCGATGGCGTGTAGGTGTGGCCAAGGCCGCGGGCGCGCAGCGCGACGATGATGCCCTCGTCCTCGAGTACCTGCCTCCAGAGCTGCGCGACCACCTCTGACGGCGCGATGGCGGCGACGATGACGCGGTCTGGGGATTGATCTGACATGGTCACGACTCCCTCAGATAGACGACGGTGACACCTTCGCCACCCTCATAGTGCGGCGGCGTCTCGTACTTCTCGACCAGCGGGTGGCGACGCACGACGTCCTGCACTACCTCGCGGAGCGCGCCGGTGCCCTTGCCGTGGACGATCCGGACGAACGGCAGGCGCGAGAGATAGGCGTCGTGCAGGTATTCGTCGACGAGTTTGTCGACACCGGCCGCGCGCTGGCCGCGCAAATGCAGCTCGACGTTTACCTCGCGGCGCGGAGGCGGCATCGCAGGTGTGGCTCGTCGTTCCGGCTTGGCACGTCCGCCGATCTTGCGGATTGAGCTCAGCGGCTGGCGCACTTTGAACGGCCCCATCTGCACGTCGACCTCATCGCCGTCCGGTGAGAAGCCGATGACTTCGCCATCGCCGCCGAGGGCGACAAGCTCCACCTGGTCTCCGACCGCGATCGGCGCAGTCTTTGTGACCCGTGGCGGGCGGCTGCGCGCGGTCTTCTTGACAGTCTGTGTTGCCTGCTCCAGATCACGCCGCGCTGCCTCAGTTGTCGGCCTGACCTGCTCTGCCGCGACGCGCGTCGGGGTCTCGCGGATGCGTCGAATCGCCTGACGCGCTTCGGCTAGCTCGCTCTCAACTGCTGCCAGCGCGTCGCGGCGCGCGCTCTCGCGCTCGATCTCGGCTTCGGCGCGGTCATGTTCAGCATCGCGGCGCAGCGCTTCGGCGGCCAGGCGATGCTGCTCGGCTTCCCGGCGGGCCATTTCGGCCTGTGTGCGCCGCTCGCGGATTTCGGCGAGCAGCTCGTCGGCGCGCTCCACGTCGGGATCGACGAGCGCGCGCGCACGGTCGATCACGCGGTCCGGCATGCCCAGCCGCCGAGCGATCGCCAGCGCGTTCGACTGACCGGGGATACCGACGATCAGACGGTAGGTTGGCGACAACGTCTTGATGTCGAATTCAACGCTGCCGTTCTCCGCGCCCGGCGTTGAGTAGGCGAACGCCTTCAGTTCCGAATAGTGGGTCGTCGTGACGGCGAGGCAGCCGACTTCCAGCAGCTCCACGATGATGGACCGCGCGAGAGCAGCGCCCTCGTCGGGATCGGTTCCGGCGCCCATCTCGTCGAGCAGGACGAGGCTGTCACTGGTCACACTCCGCAGCATTGCGATGACGCGCACCATATGCGAGGAGAACGTCGAGAGGCTCTGCTCGATGCTCTGCTCGTCGCCAATGTCAGCGAAGATGCCGTCGAAGACGGGCAGCTCGCAGCCATCATCGGCCGGCACAAACAGGCCCGACTGCACCATGACAGACAACAGCCCGAGTGTCTTCAGCGCTACCGTCTTGCCGCCCGTGTTCGGCCCGGTGACGACCAGCACGCGGAACGATGTGCCGAGCTCCAGATCGATCGGCACGACCGTCGCCGGTTCCAGCAATGGATGCCGCGCGCGCCGAAGGATGACGCGTCGCCCCTCGGGCGACTGCTCATCGCTGATCGTCGGTCGCGTTGAACGCGTTGACGAGGCGTAGCGGGCCTTCGCAAGAGCGAGGTCGATCGCCGCGAGCGCTTCGAGTGTGCGATTCAGCTCGCTTGCGGCGCTGCCGACCTGTACCGACAGCGCGGTCAGAATGCGCTCGATCTCGTGACGCTCTGCAACCTGCAGCTCGCGCCAGCGGTTGTTGAGCTCGACGACATCCATCGGCTCGACGTAGAGTGTCTGGCCGCTGGCCGATGTGTCGTGGACGACGCCGCGCAACTGACCGCGACGATCCGCGCGAACCGGCACGACGTAGCGACCGTCGCGCTGCGTCACCAGCGGATCCTGAATCGCGGCATGTTGGAGATAGCGGTTGATGCGCTCGAGGAGACGGCTGTGGGCAGTACGAAGCTGCTGGCGGATCGTGCGCAGAGCGTCGCTCGCGCTATCGAGCACTTCACCTTTGTCGCTGATGCAACGCCGGATGCTCTCTTCGATTCCGGGCAGCTCGACGATGAAGCCAACAAACTCGTCCAGCTCTGGAAAGCGCTGATCAGATTCTTCGACACGCCGGAATGAGCGCCTGACCGACCGTGAGGCCGCGATTGTCGCTGCGACATCCAGCAGTTCGTCCGGCTGAAGGACGCCGCCGATTTCAGCCCGCTCGACCTGTGCGCGAATGTCGCGGCAGCCGCCGACACCGAAGCCCGGCTGCTCCTCGAGGAGTCGGTAGGCTTCATCCGTCACGCGAAGCAGGTAGCGAACGGTCGATGAATCTGACGACGGCCCGAGCTCAAGCGCGTGCTCGGCGGCAACAGCAAACTGACACTGGTGCGCGACAGCCGCCTGGATTCGGTCGAATTCAAGTGTTGTGAGGATGTCTGTTGCCATTGGCCTTCCGCGCCTTATCGGCGGTTGATAGTTGTTCTGGAGTGACGCACGTTGCCGCTAGACCGGCGCATCCCTAATTGTATCGCTCGCACGCGGATACGCGGCAGCCAGACGCGCATTCACGGTGAAATGTGACAACGAGACAAATGGTTGACACGAACATCTGTTCGTACCTATACTAGCCATATTGATCAGTGGGAGCGCAGGTTGGCGCGCCGCTGTGACACCGGGAGAGAAGAGATCATGAAGGAATTGTCAAAGCGACAACAGAATATCCTGAACTACATCGAGTCGTTCACGGACGATCGTTCGTACCCGCCAACGATCCGGGAGATTCAGGAAGGTCTCGGCATCTCCTCGACGAGTGTTGTCGATTACAACCTGAAGGTCCTTGAGCAGCGCAATCACCTGCGTCGTAACCGCCATATCTCGCGCGGAATCGAGCTCATTGGCCGATCCAATGCCCGACGTGGCGTGGTGTCGATTCCGGTGGTAGGCCGCATTGCAGCCGGTGAGCCGATCCCGGTGCCAGACGACATCGCTACGCAGGAGTTCGTCGACACGATCGAGTTGAGCACCGAGGTTCTGGGTAACCGCACTGAGGGACTCTTCGCCCTGCGGGTCAAGGGACATTCGATGGTTGACGCGCTGATCAACGACGGTGATGTCGTGGTCCTGCGTCACCAGAACGTTTGCGAGAACGGCGAGACGGTCGCGGTCTGGCTCAAGAGTCAGCGTGAGACGACCCTGAAGCGGCTCTACCGCGAAGGTCCGCGCGTGCGTCTTCAGCCTGCAAACGTGACGATGGATCCGATCTACACCGATGCCGACAACGTTGAGATCCAGGGCAAGCTGGTCACGGTCATCCGGCCGGTTATTCAGTAGCACCTGCATTCAGCTTCCGCGCCGTTGGTAGCAGCCTGACTTCTGTGTTGCTACCATCTGCCGCGATGGTAACTGCACCGTACGACATCGTCATGCTTGGCACGTTCGCGGTCTGGCGTCTCGGCACGCTGCAGGCGCGGGCGCTGCCGTTTGCTCGCGAGCTGAGTGCGCGCGGCCTCCGATGCGCCATCGTCACCACGCCAGGTGACATGCCTTCCGAGCGCGGCGTCATTGAGACCATCGATGGCGTGGCAGTGATCAACACCGAATCGGCCGGTCTGAATCCCGCGCCGGCAGTCCGGGAACAGCTCGCCTGGATCACTGACCTGCAGCCAAAGATCATCCACGTCTTCAAGCCGCGCGGCTACGGCGGCCTGGCCGCTCAGCGTTGTCTCGGCAACATCCCGGTTGTCGTTGATTGTGATGACTGGGAGGGCGACGGCGGCTGGAATCAGCACGGGTCCTACTCGCTTCCGCAACGCCGACTCTTTGACTGGCAGGAACGTACGCTGCAAGTTCGCGCCGATGCAGTGACGGCAGCCAGCACGCTCCTCGCCCACCGGGCCGCGCTCCTGCGCGGTAGCCCCGCGACGGTGAGCCGCATACCGAACGGCTTATCGCCAACATGGATCGATACGCTGAGTGCAGGCGGAGAGGCGAAGGCAGGCAGTGAACAGCCGTTGACAATCCTGCTCTACTCGCGCTTCGAGGAGTTTCCAGGTGACTGGCCGACGGTATTCGCCCGTGCGCTGCGTGCTTGTCACCCCGAGGTCCGCATCGTTGGCGTAGGTGGCGGAACCTCGTCTGAGATTGAGCAGATGGGATATGTCGCTCGCGATTCCTTGCCGGGCGTGCTCGGCAGGGCCGACATTGCCGTTTACCCGTATCTCGATTCGCTCATTACGCGCAGCAAGCAGTCCGTGAAGCTGCTGGAGCTCATGGCGTCTGGATGCGCGGTTGTAGCATCGGACGTTGGCGAAAATCCGGCCGTGCTGGGAGACGCGGGCGTACTCGTGCCAGGCCACGATCCAGTGGTATTCGCGTCGGAGGTCGCGGCGCTCATTGAAGATCGACATATGGCGGCGAGGCTGGGAGAGCGGGCACAACAGCGAGCGCGTGACACATTTTCGGTTCCGTTCATCGTCGATGAACTGCTGCGGGTGTATACCGAGCTGGGCATCGCTGCATGTCACTGAAGTCGGAGACTGTCCGGCGCCTCGGCAGCGTTGGCGCAGTCGCGTGGATGGCGCTGATTTTCTTCCTGTCCTCGCAAGAGAAGTTGCCGACTACAGCAGGCATGCCGCCTGATATCGCCGCAATCGCCGGACATTTTGTTGCTTACAGCGTTCTTGCCATCTTCATTCGCGTCGCGATTGGGGGACTTCAGCCGGGTCGACGTGCGGACGTGATCGCGATCGCGCTCGCCACGCTCTATGGGATCAGCGACGAGTTTCATCAGAGCTTCGTGCCGGGTCGTGATTCGAGCGTGTTCGACGTGGCTATTGATCTGCTCGGCGCATCCGCTGGTGTGATCGCGCTCAACCTGATCCTGGCCGTAACGCAGATCCGGCAGGATGAGCAATGATTCGCGGCGATTTCGCGCGCCTGGCACTCGTCGTGTGCGTCGCGGCGATTGGATTCACGCTTGCAGCTCCGCGGTTCGCGGAGCGTCTTAACCCGCTGACCGGCGATGAGCCGTTCTACGTGATGACAGCGATCAGCCTCGTCCGTGATCACGATCTTGACGAAGCGAATAACTACGCAGACCGCGACTACGACGAGTTCTACCCTTCTCAACCGCTTCCGTCGGATTGGCAAGGCTGGCCATCATTCCCGACGACGCTACCTCCGCATCCTGCAAAGTCCGTCCTGCCCGGCTTGCATACCAAGCACGGCATCGGCCTGTCAGTTCTGATCGCCCTTCCCTATGAGGTCGCGGGGCGCGCAGGAGCGATGGTGCTCATGATCGCTATCGGCGCGCTAGTTGTCGGACAGATGTTCCTGCTGGCGCTGGAAACCGGTGCTTCGATGCGCGTGAGCGCGTTTCTGGCGCTGGGCCTCGGCTTCACTTTGCCGATAGCTCCGTATGCGCTGCTGATCTTCCCCGAGCTGCCCGGCGCATTGGCGATCATCTATGCAATTCGACGACTGACGCAAGCGAGGAACAGCTCGTGGCAATGGCTGCAGACGGGCTTGGCAATCGGCGCGCTTCCCTGGCTGCATCAGCGATTCGTGCCGACCGCCGCCCTACTTGGTGTGTTCCTCCTCTGGCGGCTCTGGAGGCAACGAGGCGTCGACATCGCTGTCGCATGCGGCATCGTCGGGCTTAGCGCGGCCGGATTGGTGGTCTACAACAGCTGGCTTTACGATTCGCCGCTGCAGAATCGGGCCGACCACGCCGGCTTCTCCGGCATTGCCGGTACGGTCAACGGCGGCTTCGGATTGCTCCTTGACGCGCAATGGGGATTAATTGTAAATGCGCCGATCTATCTTCTAGCGATTGCGGCCTTTCCGCTCTGGTTCCGGGCGGGCAGGCAGCGAGCTTGGCTGGCACTTGCGGCGGTGCTGCCGTATCTCCTGATGGTTGCCGCCTACCGCGTCTGGTGGGGCGAGTGGGGACCGGCAGCACGCTATCTTGTGCCGGTCGCGCCATTAGCAGCGGCGACGCTGGCAGCAATGTGGGTGCGGGTCGGGAACAGCACGCGGGTCCTGACAGGTGCCGCGTGGCTAGCAGGCGCGCTCCTGACCCTTATTGGTGTTGCAAACCCGCAGCGGTTCTATCATCAGCCAGACGGGCTGAATCATCTGGTGGATCGGCTTGGCGAGATCCTGCACATCGATCTCGCGTCACGACTGGTCGCGTTTCAGCCGTACGCGATTGGCACACGAGCCGATCGTCTGCTGGCGGGACTGGTTCTCGCACTGGCATGCTGGATTGCGGTAGCGTTCGTTTACGCACCGGCGAGGGAATCACTGTCAGGCTCGTTCGGCGGATCGCCGACGCCTCAGGGCGATGGTGAGTCGCAATAGACCTGATCTGCGCGCGATTGAATGGATGGTGAGCAGCGATGTTTGAGCTCATGACTGGCCTGGGTCTGGCGATGCCCGCCGGTCTGAATGCCTACATTCCGTTGCTGGCGATTGCTCTCGCCGATCGCTACACCGGTCTGATCCAGCTCGCTGCGCCATACGACGCCGTAGCCTCGCCCTGGGCTATCGTGATCGTGTCGATTCTGCTTGGCATTGAAATCGTCGCTGACAAAGTGCCGATCATCGACCACATCAATGACCTGGTTCAGTCATTCATCCGTCCCGCCGCCGGCGCGATCCTCGTTATGGCGAGCACGGACGCTGTACAGACGATCAACCCGGTAATGGCGATGATCCTCGGGCTCGTTGTCGCCGGCGGCGTGCACACCGCGAAATCAACGTTCCGGCCGGTCGTCACTGCCACAACCGGTGGCGTGGGCAATCCGGTCGTTAGCGCAACTGAGGACGGTGCCGCGATCTGCATGAGCGTTATCGCGCTGGTCGCGCCGATCCTGATCGGCGTCATTCTGATCGTTCTGCTCACGCTGACGCTGATGGTTCTGCGCCGACGACGTGCGAGTACAGCCTGACCTTGCGCCGGATCGACTCATGGTTTATGATGTAGATAGCAGTATTATCGTGCAACGAGCACAGCGATTCAGGACGTGAACCATGCAATTTCAGGACTACTATTCACTTCTCGGCGTTGACAGGTCAGCAAGTGAAGCAGACATCAAGAAGGCGTATCGGGAGAAGGCCCGCAAGCTTCACCCTGACGTCAACAAGGCCTCCGACGCCGAGGAGAAATTCAAAGCTGTTAACGAGGCGTATCAGGTGCTGTCCGACGCAGACAAGCGCGCGCGCTACGATCAGTTCGGCAGCGACTGGGAGCACTATCAGGCCAACAACTCCGGCGCTCCGAACGCGGGCGACTTCAGCCAGTGGTTCACGCAGCAGACCGGAGAACCGGGCAACGTCCATTTTGAATACCGCACGAGCGGCGGCGAGGGATTCTCTGACTTCTTCGAGACGCTGTTCGGCGGTGGCAGACAGCGTCGACGCACGCGAACGCCGCGGCGCGGCGAGGATCACGAGTACACCGTCGAGGTTCCGCTAAAGGAAGCATTCAGCGGCACAACGCGGACCTTCGAAATCCAGATCCCTGAGACGTGTATGGAGTGCAATGGCACCGGCGTGAATCACGGGGCGATCTGTCTGAACTGCAACGGCACTGGCGTGGTTCCACGACGCTCGCGCATCGAGGTTACGATCCCGGCCGGCATCCGCGAGGGCCAGCGCGTGCGCGTCGCCGGCAAGGGCGCACCTGGGAGTGACGGCGGACGACCGGGAGATGTGTATCTGAGGGTCAAGATCATTCCCGACTCGCAGTTCACGCTGGATGGCAATGATGTGCGCACTGTCGTCGATGTGCCGCTGTACACGGCGATTCTCGGCGGCGAGGCGATCGTACCGACGCTGACCGGCAAGGTTGCGCTGTCGATTCCGGCGCAGTCCGCTAACGGCAAGACATTCCGGCTCCGCGGACAGGGCTGGCCGACGAGCATCGGCGCGAAAGAGCGTGGCGACCTGCTGGCGAAGATCAACGTAGTTCTGCCCACGAACATGTCTGATGAGGAACTGGAGCTCTTCGAGCAGCTCAGCGACCTGCGAACGCCGAAGAAGACGCCTCCGGTCGCGTGATACCATATCCGGTTGGCACGCGAGCGCGTTGAGCACGCCTGTTTGGTGCGCCTGATGAGATGGTGTTGAGGGGCAGGGAACATGCCGGTTGCGATCGTTCTTGGTGGTCAGTGGGGCGACGAGGGCAAGGGCAAGATCATTGACGCGCTTGCCGCCAGTGCGGACGTTGTCGTTCGCGCCAACGGCAGCGCCAACGCCGGCCACACGGTCGTCACCGATCGCGGCGTCTTCAAGTTCCACCTGATCCCATCCGGGATCCTGCATCCAGACTGCCTGTGCGTGATTGGCGCTGGAGTTGCTCTGGATCCAAAGATCCTGCTCGACGAGATTGCTGAGTTGCACGAGCGCGGCATCGATTCCTCGCACCTGCGCGTATCGTCACGCTGCCATCTGATCATGCCGTACCATCCGGTGCAGGATCGGCTCGAAGAGACTGGCCGCGGCGCGGCCAACATTGGCACCACGCAGCGCGGCAACGGCCCGTGCTACGCCGACAAGGCGGCGCGACGCGGAATCCGGGCGGCCGACATTGTCGACCCCGAATACCTGCGTGCGCGGCTGGAACCGGTGCTGAAAGAGAAGAACGCGCTGCTCGGCGCGCTCTACGGTCATCCGCCGTTCGACCTGGACGAGATGGCCGAGCAGTTCGCTGCGTACGGGGAGCAGTTGGCGCCGTACATCACCGATGTCGAGCTTGATATTCAGGACGCTATCGACGACGGCCGTAACGTGATGATCGAGGGCGCGCAGGCGGCGATGCTGGACATCGACTACGGCACCTATCCGTTCGTCACGTCATCCTCGCCGACAGCAGCTGGCGTGTGCCAGGGCGCAGGCGTGGCCCCGACCCAGGTGGACCGTGTTATTGGCGTCTACAAGGCGTACTCAACGCGAGTCGGCGCGGGCGCGTTCCCGACCGAGCTTGAGGACGCGACCGGTGCGCTCCTGCGCGAGCGCGGCGCGGAATTCGGCACAACGACCGGTCGACCGCGACGGACCGGCTGGTTCGATGCGGTACAGGCGCGCTATACGGCTCGCTTGAACGGCATCAGCGAGATAGCGCTGACGAAGCTCGACGTGCTCGACGGTATTGAGTCGATTCGAGTCTGCGTCGGCTACGAGATTGATGGTCATCGCCACGACGCGCCGCCGGCGCGGATTGAGGACTTTGACCAGGTCCGGCCAGTCTACGAGGATGTCGCCGGATGGCCGGCAGGGGCGAGCGATATCGCTGCGTCTGAGGGGCTACCAGCAACTGCTCGCGCCTATCTGAAGCGCATCGAGGAGCTCGTCGGCGTACCTGTCACTTTCGTCGGCACTGGTCCGCATCGGGATCAGCTACTACTCGCTGCGGCTGACTAGATTACAAACGACCTACCGGTCGAGCTCGGGTCGATGGTCGCGGGTTAGCAATTGCTGGATCACCTCGGTGACGGACGCTTTGCCATCCAGTACGGCGACCACCGCGTCGGCGATCGGCGTATCAACTCCATGCTTCCGTCCAAGCTTCGCCATCGCGTAGGCGGTGGTTGCGCCCTCGACGACGTGGCCAATGCGCGTCATTGCTACGTCGGGATCCAGACCTTCACTCAGCAGCTGACCAAAGGTGCGGTTGCGGCTCAGAGGGCTGGCGCAGGTCGCAATGAGGTCGCCGAGCCCACTCAAGCCGCCGAACGTCATCGGGTTGGCGCCCATTGCGACACCGAGGCGCGTCAGCTCAGCAAGTCCACGGGTGATGAACGCGGCCTTCGCATTTTGTCCGAGACCAAGCCCGTCGCCGACGCCCGCGCCGAGGGCGATAACGTTCTTCAACGCACCGCCCAGCTCGACACCGATGACGTCTTCGCTAGTGTAAACACGGAACGTCGGCGACGACAGCAGCGCCTGAACTTGCAGCGCAGATTGTGCGCCCGTCGATGCGACAACGGCCGATGCTGGCAGGCCGCGGGCGATCTCGCCGGAAAGATTGGGGCCGGAGAGGACTGCAACGCGCTCCGCCGGAACGTCGGCCTTTGTCCCAATGACCTCGCTCAGGCGCTCCAGCGATGTCCTGTCAAATCCTTTGGCGCACGAGACGACAACCGCATCCCTTGCCAAAGCATCCTTCATCACTGCCGCGACGTCCCTCACCGCCTGCGATGGCACGACGACGAACACGTACGCTGCACCATCGAGTGCAGGACTGACGCTCGCCGATACTTTCAGCGAAGGAGGCAGCTCGATATCCGGCAACAAGCGCGCATTTACTCGCGTTGAACGCAGCTCGTAAGCATGCTCTTCAGTGCGTGCGACGAGACGCACATCTGTGCCGGAAGCGCTGAGAATAACGGCTAGCGTCGTTCCCCATGCGCCCGCGCCGACGATCGCGATCGGCGAGATGTTTGACATTTGGATTCATCGCTTCCTAGACTCAGCCGCGAGAGAGTGCCGATCCGATGAAGGGACATACGTACGTGCTGGACACTCGCGAGATTCAGGCGATTATCCCCCACCGCTACCCGTTTCTTCTCGTCGATCGCATTCTTGAAGTCGAATACGGCGTGCGAGCCGTCGGCCTGAAGAACGTCACGGCCAACGAACCGTTCTTTCAGGGCCACTTCCCCGACTACCCGGTCATGCCCGGCGTGCTGATTATCGAGGCGCTGGCGCAGGTCGGTGCAGTGGCGCTGCTCGGGATGGACGAATACCGCGGCAAGATGGCGTTCTTCGCCGGCATTGATGGCGTGCGGTTCAAGCGCCAGGTCAAGCCGGGCGATTCGCTCAGGCTGGAAGTCGTCATGGGTCGCATGCGGCGAGGAATTGGCACCGGCTCGGCGACAGCGACAGTCGACGGTGAGCTGGCAGTCAAGGCCGAGCTCATGTTCGCCGTCGCGGATCTTGACCAGACGACATGAAGCCTGACGGCACCCCAGGAAGTATCGCCGTCGTCAAGCCGTGCTGCATCGGCGATTGCGTCATGGCGCTCCCAACACTCGACTCGCTGGAGGCCGCCTTCCCAGACGCAGAGCGCAGCGTCCTGGTCGGCCGGCACTCGCGAGCCATCTTCGAGACGCGCGATAGCACCTGGTCGCTAACCGCAATACCGGATCAGATATCGCCACGCATGGCGCTGAAGACAGCCTCTGCTGTCCGTAGCGCAGGCGCTGATCTGGTCATTCTTCTCGAACGATCGCGGATGCTACGCTGGGCATTCAGCCTGCATTTTGGCGATCGTGCGCATTCAGTCGCATCGCTGAATCCGGAATTCCGCCACGAGAGCGCGGCGTATCTTGATGTCGTGCGCGCGCTCGGCATCACGCCAGCCATCTGCCGGCCGCAGCTGACGCCGAGTGATGCTGACATGGCGAGGGGCAGAGAAGTCCTGAAGTCGTACTCACGTCCGGTCGTTCTGCATCCGGGCGGCGCGGAGAACCCGGGCGCAACGATGCCCGACAAGCGCTGGCCAGCCGAGCGCTATATTGCCCTTGCGCGACTGCTGACTGACGACGGGTATGACGTGCTGTTTTCCGGTGGTCCGGACGATCGAGCGCTGAACGCACACGTGGCAGCCGCTGCTGATCTTCCCGCTGAGCGCTCGTTGGCAGGGCAGCTCGGATTGATGGAAGCAGCGGCCGTCGCCTCGCAATCGGGTCTGTTCGTCAGCGGCGACACCGGCATGAGCCATATTGCGGCGGCGACCGGAGCACCGGTCATCGCCATTTTCGGCCCGACAAATCCACGGCGATATCGACCAATTGGGCACGCAGTCACCGTCCTTGCGCCGGACGCGTCGTGGGAGTTGCCTGACGTTGATCTGCGCCACGCGCGGCTTTCCGATCTGCCCCAAACCGACGCAATCCCAGTCGATGCTGTGTATTCGGCCGCGCTCCGCATGCTGACCACCGCCGGAGTCCGCGCATGACCGGTCTCGTTCATCGCGTGCGCGATGCAGGGTTGGCTGCGATATCGCGCGGGACGCTGAGAGCGAGGCCCGACGGCGAGACGCTGGTTCTCTTGCAGCCGGACCATCTGGGCGACATCATCCTCTCGCAGCCCGCCGTCCGCTTGCTTCGCGAGCGCCTGCCTGACACGCGCATCGTCGGCGTCGTCGGGCCGTGGTCACGAGACATTGCGGAGATGGCCTGGCCAGTTGACGAGATTATCACGCTCAAGTTCCCGGGTTTCACACGACGATCTTCCGGCGACCCGACCGCACCTTATCGCCAGATTGGCCGCGACGCGGAGACGCTCCGATCCTTGAATCCGAAGGCCGGCATCGTCCTGCGACCAGAGGCATGGTGGGCCGCGTTTGTTGCCTCTCGGGCGATGAACGAGGTCGTTGCCGGTGACGATCGCCCCTACGTCTCTCGCGTCGTTACTGTTCCGGAACACGAGCATTCCGTCGTGCGTGCGGCAACGATCGCCGCCGCCTTCCTGGATTGCAGCGTGCCGTCTCGGGAAGAGCTCAGCATCTCTATTCCCCGACAGCTCGACGCAGCAAACGAAGCAAGCGGCATGCTCAAGTCGCGGGGCATCGAGGGGCGATATGCCGTCATCCATCCCGGCTCTGGCGCAGCGGTGAAGCTGTGGACGGACTCGCGCTGGCGGGCGATCGTTCAGCATCTCAACAGTCGCGGCCTAAAGGTCGTGCTCACCGGCAGTCCGAGCGAGCGGCCCAGGTGCGACCTCATCGCCGAAGGGACTGACGCCGTCGCCTTCGCTGGCGAGACGAGCGTCGCGGTGTTGGCCGAACTGTTCCGCGATGCGGCGCTTGCGGTCGGAACGGACAACGGCCCGATGCACCTGGCGGTGGCTGTTGACGCGCCGACAGTTCATCTCTTTGGGCCAAGCGATCCTGAGCGTTACGGACCGTGGGGTGACCCGAGTCGTCATCGCGTCGTCACAGCCGGCTGGCACTGTCCGCGCTGTGGGGATCTGAGTCCGGGCAGACCAGCGGGTTGCGGTTGCATGCTGGCAATCTCGGCCGAGACGGTGTGCGCTGAGGTAGACCGAATGCTGGATGCTCATGGCAGGCGTTGAACTGGCGATTGATTCGAGCCGCGCTGACAGCGCAATTCGCACCGGCACTGAGTGGTATTCGCATGAGCTCCTGAAGGCGATGGCTGCCCTCAAGGATCGTCCGCAATTGACGCTCTACCATCGATCCGATTCGGGAGACTGGCCGTCCGGAGTCGGGATCAATCATCGTGTCGTCAGGATGCCGCGGCTCTGGACCCACGTCGGCCTGTCATGGCGAATGTTGCGCGATCGTCCGAAAGCGCTCTTCGTGCCATCGCACGTCATTCCCCTGGCGCATCCGCGCGTCTCGGTTGTGACTGTGCACGATCTTGGCTACCTGCGTGAGCCGGAGGCGCACACGTGGCGATCGCGTCTCATGCTCGACAGGACGACGCGATGGAATGCACGGGTTGCGACGCAGATTATCGCCGTTTCGGCCGCGACACGCGATGACCTTGTGCAGCACTACGGCGTCTCTCCGGCAAAGATCGCCGTCGTCCATTCTGCGATCAACCACGACCGGTTTCGGCCCCACGATCCTTCGGCCACGCTGGCCGATGCTGGGATTCACCAGCCATATCTGCTCTTTCTCAGCACGGTGCAGCCACGTAAGAACCTGGTGCGCCTCGTTGAGGCGTTCGAGCGGCTGGATGATGATGACATGCGCCTCGTCGTCGCCGGGCGCTCCGGCTGGCTGAGCGAGGATATCGAGCAACGCGTGCGAGCAAGCCCCAAGCGTGAACGTATCGACCGTATCGGTTATGTCGATGATGACCTCGTTCCGGCGTTGTATGCGGGAGCGAGCGCGTTCATACACCCGGCCCTGTATGAGGGCTTCGGCCTCGGTATTCTGGAAGCGATGGCGAGTGGATGTCCGGTTGTGACGAGCGATCGATCGAGTATGCCGGAAGTCGCGGGTGATGCAGCTGTGCTCGTCGATCCAACGAATGTCGACTCGATCTTGCAGGGCATCGAGACTGCGCTGAATCCGTCTCAACGAACCTCGCTGATTGAGCGCGGGTTGCAGCGAGCGGCGCAGTTCACCTGGGAGCGGACTGCTCGGCAGACCCTGGCAGTCATAGAGGAGGCCCGGCGTGTCCGCGGCTGATAGGCGCATCCTGATCGTCAAGCTCGCCGACCTCGGCGACTTGCTGCTCTGCGAGCCGGCCATCAGGTCGCTGCGCACTGCATTCCCCGCTGCGCGTATCGACCTGCTGGTGCCGCCAGCGACCGCACCGCTTGCGCACCTGCTCGGCCACGACCTGAGCGTCCTGACCTTTCCCAAATCGCTGTTCGATAACCTCACCGCGCTCGCCAGGCCCAATCGATTTGCGCAGGCCGTGCGCTTTGGCCTGCAGTTGCGACGTGCTCATTACAACACGGTCGTCGTCCTACATCACCTGACGACGCCCGGTGGGGCGACGAAGCAGCGCTGGCTGGCGAGGGCCACGAGCGCTGCGAACGTCGTCGGTCTGGACAACGGGCGTGGCAACTTCCTGACGGCGCGCGTCATCGACCTCGGATTTGGCGCAAAGCACGAAGCGACGTACATGCTCGACGTCGCACGTGCCGCTGGGGGTGCGCCTGTCGATCCTGCACCTCAGGTGGACCGCGCTAGTGTTCAACGCGGTCCGGCTCTGCCGGCAGACTACGCAGTGATCTATCCGGCGACCGGCCCGTATTCATCGGCGCGAACGTGGCCAGTGGAGCGCTACGGGGCAGTGGCCTCGGCGTTGGCCGCTGACGGCTTGACTCCTGTTGTCGTCGGATCGCGCGGCGAAGCGCAGCTTGGAGCGCATATTCGGAACGCCGTGCCATCGACAATCGACCTGATGGGCGCTACTTCGCTCCCGGAGCTAGCCGGTGTCGTTACCGGCGCGCGCATTGTCGTCGGCGGGGATTCGTTCGTCGGCCACCTGGCGGCCGCGCTCGATGTTCCAAGAGTGACGATATTCGGCCCATCGAATCGCGATGCCTGGCGTCCGTGGGGTTCTGTTGACGTTGACAACGTGGACATCGATTCCACATTCAATGGGGCTGTCGTGTACCATGACCTTCCCTGTCAGCCGTGCTTATACGCTGGATATCGGCTCGGCAGGCCAGAAGGTTGTCCGACGCGCACGTGCCTGAATCGCGTGGCAGTCGCGGACGTGCTGCAGGCAATCGATCGTATCCTGAAGGCATCCTGATGTTTCGTAGCGGTCGAACAATTGGGCTCCTGCTCATCGCTGGTGGTCTGGCGGTTGCGTTACTAGCCGGAGCATGGCTTGCTGCGGGTGTCGCAGATGACGAATCAGGCTTGCGCCTCTCCGGCGCAGTCCTCGGCGGTGCCATGCTATTTATCGTCATCGTGCTGCCAATGCTGGCCGCCGGCATCTACATCTTCGTCAAGGGCCGTAGCGAGGATGCGCAGATGGCGTCCGGCCAACGGCAGCGCAAGATGCTGGCGATCGTGGAGACCGCCGGTCAGATCAGTATCGGAGACCTGGCGCTGCAGCTTGGAGGTACGCGCGATTCCGTCCGACAGGATCTTTATGATCTTGTCTCCAAGGGACTGTTTGCGGGCTACGCGGACTGGAACCGCGGCATGCTCTACACACGGGGTGCGTCCGAGTTACGCGGCCAAAAGACCTGCCCGAACTGCGGCGGACAGCTTGAGCTGGCTGGTAAGGGCATGATTCGTTGCCCGTATTGTGGCGCCGAGATCTTCTTGCCCTGATCGGGCAGGATGACCCTGACGGGAGGACACGGATGTCCAGAGGCGGCAGGCTTGACCGGATACTCGACCGAATCCCTGGTTATGCCGGTTATCGGGAAAAGGAGCGTCGACGCGACAGCGACCGCGCTATTCGCGACAAGATCGAGGCTGACTTCGGTCAGCAGGCGGAGCGCCTCGGGCGGCTGGCAAACAGGCTCGCCGATGATCGACAACTCGACGCGATTGGCGTCGTCAATCGACCGCTCACCGAGCTGCGCTCGTTCCTCGACCGCGTGCGGACAGCCACCTACGGTTACGCACCCATCTTCGCTAACGACGAAGTCGACGAGTCGGTGCTCGACCAGATTGCCGCCTTCGATAGCGCATTGGCCGACTACGTCCCTGACGTCGAGCGCGGTGTCGCCGCACTCGAAGCAGCACCTCCTGCCGACCCTGCCTTCAAGGCAGCAGCCGAGCAGTTGAGCCAGACGATTCAGCAGGTCAGCAGACGCTTCGCTACGCGCGCGGAGATCATCCAGGCTGGCAAGCCGCTCCCCGAGAAGGATATGCTGGCCGTATTGCAGCCCGACAAACCCAATGCGCCGGCCGCGATGCAATTGCAGACGGGAGACGCAGTCTCATACGACGGCTCAGATTACGTTGTGATCGGCCGTATTTCGGCTTCCTTCGGCGACAGCAAGGCGCTCGCGTTCCAGCTTCGGGGCGGCGACGACAAGCAGTGGCTCTCTGTCGTGGTCGGCGCGTCACAGAATCTCTACTGGCTCGAAGAAGGCATGCTCAACCGGGGTGCGCTCGAGCAGTCGATTTCTATCGGCGATCGAACGTTCCAGCTGCAGAGGGAAGAGCAGGGCAGCAGTGAGGTGGAAGGCCGACAAGGCACAGAAGCCCGTCATGTCCGCTTTCTCATGTACGCGGCAGAGAACAGCGTGCTGCACATTTATGATTGGGGTGCGCAGCGATTGGTGCTTGAGGGCGTAGCAATCGACCAGCGCGACGTGGAAATCTTCCGACGTTAGTTGAATCCAGGGCACAGGGAATATCTCGATCGTAGAGGAGGGAATCTCAGATGGCTATACTCGATCGAATGGCAAGGCTAATTCGCGCCAACATCAACGACCTGCTCGACCGCGCTGAAGATCCTGAAAAAATGCTCAACGAGCTGCTGCGCGAAATGGACGCCAGCATCAACGACGCGCGCTCGCAGGTCGCGGCGACGATCGCACAGGAGAAGGAGCTCGAGGCCGAGCTGCGCGACGCGCAACGCGAGGCCGGCGAGTGGAATCGCCGTGCTGAACTCGCGGTTGGGGCAGGTAAGGACGACCTCGCTCGCGAGGCACTGCGCCGCAAGCGCGATTCCGAGAGCATCGGCACCGTCTATGCGCAACAGCTCAACTCGCAGCAGGAGATGGTCACCAAGCTCAAGTCGCAGCTGACAATGCTGCAGGCCAAGCGCGATGAGGCGGAGTCAAAGCGCAACGTGCTGATCGCGCGACACAAGGCGACCCAGGCACAGCGCCAGATTCAGGACACGATCTCGACGCTCCCGGGGCTTGATTCCTTCAGCGAGCTCGACCGGATGGAAAAGCGAATCCGGATGGAAGAGTCGAAGACACAGGCGATGGGCGAGCTGCAGGGCGAAGACCTCGACTATCAGTTCCAGCAGCTTGACCGCGACGAGGACATCGAGAGTGAGCTGGCCGCGCTGAAGGCTCGCGCATCGGGCGAGGAGCCCCGCAGCCTCGGCACAGGCTCGGAGTCGGACGACCGATCCTCGTCGAGCTAGCGTCGACCCGGCGAACCGTCTGCCAGTGGTAGGAGGCGATCCTATTGGCCATTCTCGACCTGATCGAATATGCCGACGAACGACCTGACGAGATCGTGCATCGTATCCCGGAGTACGGTTCGGGTGAGTTCCGCCTGGGTTCGCAGTGCGTGGTGCGCGAGTCCCAGCGTGCGGTCTTCGTCCGCGACGGCAAGGCGCTCGACATCCTGCCGCCGGGCCGCCACACGATATCGACCGCGAACATCCCGCTGCTGACCGGCATCCTCGGCCTGCCGTTCGGCTCGAAGAGTCCGTTCCGCGCCGAGGTCTACTACGTGATGATGCGGGAGTTCACCGATCTCAAGTGGGGAACGCCGCAGCCGGTGCTCTTCCGCGACACTGAGTTCGGGATGATCCGCATCCGCGCCTTTGGCACCTACTCTATGCGGGTGAAGGATCCACAGCTGTTCGTCAACCAGATCGTTGGTACGCAGGGCTCGTACTCGACCAACGATATCGAGGAATTTCTGCGCTCGGTCATCATCAACGAGTTCAACGACATGATGGGCGAGACGCTGACGACTCTGCTCGACGTACAGGCCAAGACGATCGATCTGGCGACGCTGGCCCTTCACAGCCTGACAGATGACTTCGCCCGGCTCGGGCTCGAGATACGCTCGTTCCAGGTCGGCGCGATCACACCGCCTGAGGAAGTCCAGAAGGCGATCGATCAGCGCAGCTCAATGGGTGCGATCGGCAACATGCAGGCGTATACGCAGTATCAGGCGGCACAAGCGATCGGTGGTATCGGCGAAGGCGGTGAAGGCGGCGGGCAGGGCGGAAGCCTTGCTGAGGGTGCCGGACTTGGCGCTGGCATCGGTATCGGCGCGGCGATGGCAGATGCGCTGCGACAATCGATGAGCGGTGGCCAGCAACAGGGTACGCAACCGGCTGCCGGACAGACCTTCTGCCCGAATTGCGGAAAAGCTGTGCCGGCCGGCGCGAAGTTCTGCCCGAGTTGCGGGCACGGACTTTCGACTGGCATTACCTGCCCGAAGTGCGGCACAGACAACGAGGCCGGGTCACGCTTCTGCAAGAACTGCGGTACCCAACTCACCTCCGGTTAGCCTCCGCACCCACTCGCATTACGACGATCGAGCCGCGCAGTTGCGCGGCTCGATTGGCCGATTACCGCATTTGGGCCTAGAATTCATCTGTTTGCCCTGGTGACAGTAGACTGGGGCTTGCGCAGTGCCGCGCCGACCTGGGCGAGGGCTGCCCCGCGCGCGACGTCAGTGAAGGAAGTAAACAGGGTGGCAGATCGAAAGATCCGGGTAGCGATTATTGGCGTCGGCAATTGCGCGTCGTCGCTTGTTCAGGGCGTGCAGTACTATCAGAATGCAAATCCTGACGAGTTCGTGCCCGGCCTGATGCACGTCGACCTCGGCGGATATCACATCAGCGATATCGAGTTCTCGGCGGCGTTCGATGTCGACGCGACGAAGGTCGGCAAGGACCTCAGCGAGGCGATCTTCTCGGGACCGAACAACACCTACAAGTTCGCCGATGTGCCACACCTCGGCGTTACCGTCCAGCGCGGAATGACGCACGACGGCCTGGGCAAGTATCTGTCGCAAATCATCACCAAAGCCCCCGGACCGACAGCAGACATCGTCGATATTCTCAAGGAGACCAAGACCGACGTCGTCATCAACTATCTTCCGGTCGGCTCGGAGATGGCGACGAAGTGGTACGTCGAGCAGGTGCTTGATGCCGGTTGTGCATTCATCAACTGCATCCCGGTCTTCATCGCCCGCGAAGAGTACTGGCAGAAGCGCTTCGAGGAGCGCGGCCTGCCGGTCATCGGCGACGACATCAAGTCGCAGGTCGGCGCGACGATCACCCACCGCGTCCTGACGCGCCTGTTCGCCGATCGTGGCGTGCGCATCGACCGCACCTACCAGCTGAACTTCGGCGGCAACACCGACTTCATGAACATGCTGGAGCGCGAGCGACTGGAGTCGAAGAAGATTTCCAAGACGAACGCTGTCACGTCGCAGATGGACTACGAGATGCCGGCAGAGAACGTGCACGTCGGCCCGAGCGACTACGTGCCGTGGCTGGAAGACCGCAAGTGGTGTCACATCCGGATCGAGGGCACAACGTTCGGCGACGTGCCGCTGAATCTGGAGCTGAAGCTCGAAGTCTGGGACTCGCCAAACTCAGCCGGTGTCGTAATCGACGCCGTGCGATGCGCCAAGCTTGCGCTGGACAACAACATCGGAGGCGCGCTGCTCGCTCCCTCCTCGTACTTCATGAAGTCCCCGCCTGAGCAGTACCACGACGATATCGCCCACAATAAGGTCGAGGAATTCATTGCGCAGAACCGGATCGGTGTGAACGCCACGTCGGCGTCGGCACCGTCCGAGGATGCCGCGGAAAGCTAGTCTTTCCCATGTCACTGAGCCGGGCCGTGAGAGCGCTGCACAATCGCGGACGCCGTCGGCCCGGCTTCTCAGCTCAGCGCCCGTACCTCGCCACAAATCTCTCCTACGTTCTTCACGAACATTCTCGCTCTGACGCCGTTCAACAAACCGTTCGCGACATCGATGCGCACGCCGAGCGTATTCAGCAGATAACGGGCGTGCCGGCAATCGTTGCTGCATCTGGGCACCTGTCGGATGAGATCGACGTCTGGTTGGTCGCGACGCTGGGGGCCGTGCCGTGGTATCGACAGGCGCTTCAGCAAGTCGTCAACGCCGACCGGCCGCTCGCCTGCGTCGATGGCCACCACGCTGACCGAAGAGCGTTCACGTTCTTTCGCGGCCCTGCGACATTGTCGCTTGACATCCCCGATCATGCGCGTGTCGGCGTTGCGAGCGTTGTCCTGCGACCTGGCGGGCATGACCTGCAGGTTCACATCGCTGGGCCGTTCACGTGGGCTACCGAAGCCGACGAGGTACTGCGCGCGCTAGAGCGCCTCATTCAGCGAGACGTCGATCAATGGATGCCGCCGCGCGGACTCTGGCTGGAGCCAGCAGAGGCGACGCTAGGGAGCGAAATCGTCCACCCCCGGACGCGGTAAGTCGCCAGCGTTCAGAAGCTCGTACTGATAGCCCTGACCGACGAGGAAACGTTGCCGACGCTGCGCGTAGTCCTCCTCTGCGGTGCCAACGCTCACCAGCTGATAGAACGATGCGGTCTTGCCCTGCGCCGGCCGTAGCAAGCGACCGAGGCGCTGCGCCTCCTCCTGGCGAGAGCCGAACGTTCCTGAGACCTGAATCAGCACGGTAGCGTTCGGCAAGTCAACGCCGACCGAGCCGATGCGCGACAGACCCAGCACCGGTATCTCATCGTTCCGGAACCGCGCGTACAGATCTGCGCGCTCCTGCGCCGTCGAGCTACCGTCCAGAATCGGAAAGCGGAGCATCTCTCCAGCCCGGCGCAACTGTGTGACCCTCGTGCCGGCGACGATCGTCGCTTCGCCACGATGTCGGTGCAGCAGCCGTTGGAGCGTCGCCAGCCGGTAGCGTTCACGTTCGACGGGCGTCGACGCATACGGAATGCGCACTTCGACACACCGCGCTGGCGCGATCCATCCCTGGCGCTCCAGCTCCGACCACGAGACATCGAACAGCGCCGGCCCTACCAGCGCCGTAATCTCGCGCTCGCGCCCGTCTTCACGCACGAGCGTCGCGGTCAGCCCAAGCCGCCGCGCCGACTGGAATCCCGCTGCCAGCCTGAAGACGTCAGCCGGCAGCGACTGCACTTCGTCGTAGATTACGAGATCCCACGGATAGTGAACGAGCTCGCCGCGAATCCTTCCGGTCGTCGCTGCGTGGTAGGTGGCGATCGTCACAGTCTCGTTCCCGACCGCGCGCGGATGAACTCGCACATTCCCATCGCCGACAGTTGTCAAACGGTCGAACGCCATCTGCCACTGCTCGGACACCGTGCGCGAAGGGGTCAGCACCAGCACCCTGCCACCGACGCGCGCCGCAACAGCCACGCCGACGACTGTCTTACCCGCACCACACGGAAGCAGGACAAGGCCGGAGCCACCGCGCATGACCGCTTCGATCGCCCGCTGCTGGTATGGACGCAGTTGCACGGTTGCACGATAGGTTGAGTCCCCACCAGCCACGAACGGAGGGTCGGCGATGGGCCAGCCGAGCGTCATCGCCTTGAGCTTTAGCTGGCCGACCGTGTTGCGATCAACTGTTGCCGCCCATTGGTCGTTGTGGCGTCGCGGCTTCAGATCCAGCTCTCGAAGCAACGCAGGATCATCAGCAACCAGCAGCGTGACATTGTCTTTCGCAAGCAGTCGTAACCGACCCCAACGCGCCATGGCGGTGGCAATGTGGGTGGCAACATCGGATGGCACCTGCACCGCGCTGATCGCGTCCAGGTTGGTGATTACCTGCGCACTCGTTACGCCTCGCGCTGCAGCGCCCCAGAGCGCCGTTTCGGAAATACTGAATACGTAGTCGCCGGCGACAACCGCCGTCAGCTCTGCGCATTGCCGAACGAGATCAGCGATCCGCTCGCGACCGTCTCCGGCTGTCACATGGAGGCGTCCGTCGCGCCTGAAGAGTAGTTGACTTCGGGGCATTCCAAACCGTCGATTTCAGCGTCCAGACGCCAAAAATGGTATGATTGTACGGTTATTGTTGAGCGTGCGTGCCGAGCAGTTGGGAGTCCAGCTTCGTGGAAATCGGGAACATTCGTCCAATCAGTATCGACACCGAAATGAGGCGCTCCTACCTGGATTATGCAATGAGCGTCATCGTTCAGCGCGCATTGCCCGACGTTCGCGACGGCATGAAGCCAGTCCAGCGACGCATCCTGTACGGAATGTCCGAGATGGGCATCCGCGCCAATTCTCGATATCGCAAGAGCGCCGGTATCGTCGGTGAAGTACTGAAGAGTTATCACCCGCACAGCGACAGCGCCGTCTATGACGCGCTCGTTCGTATGGTGCAGGACTTTTCGTTGCGCTATCCGCTCGTTGACGGCCAGGGCAACTTCGGCTCGGTCGACGGCGACGGCGCAGCTGCTATGCGGTACACCGAGGCCAAGCTGAGTGCTATTGCCGAGGAGCTGCTGGCGGATATCGACAAGAACACGGTCGATTTCCAGCCGAATTACGATGGTACGACGACGCAGCCCGTCGTCCTGCCAGCCAAGATCCCGAACCTGCTCATCAATGGTGCGGCCGGCATCGCAGTCGGCATGGCGACGAATATCCCGCCGCACAACCTCACTGAAATCTGTAACGCCGCGATCCATCTGATTGATAACCCGGAAGCGACGATCGATGATCTGATGCAGTTCGTTCAGGGTCCGGACTTCCCGACCGGCGCGACAATCCTCGGCCGCGAGGGCATTCGGGCTGCATTCGCCACCGGACGCGGCCGCGTCGTCATCCGCGCCAACGCATTCATCGAAGAAACCAATCGCGGGCGCTACGCGATCATTGTCACCGAGCTGCCCTATCAGGTGAACAAGTCGGCGCTGATCGAGAAGATCGCCGAGCTGGTCAAGATCGGTCGCATCGACGGAATTCACGACCTGCGCGACGAGTCCGATCGCGAGGGCATGCGCATCATGATTGAGCTGAAGCGCGATGCGCAGCCGCGCAAAGTCCTGAACAATCTCTACAAGCACACCGCGCTGCAGTCCTCATTCGGCGTCAACATGCTGGCGCTCGTCGATGGCGTGCAGCCGCGCGTTCTCGGCTTGCGTCGCATGCTCCAGCTGCACATCGAGCACCGGCAGGAGATCATCACCCGCCGAACGCAGTTCGAGCTTGAGCGAGCGCGCCGACGCGCACACATTCTCGAAGGTCTCAAGATCGCCCTCGATAACCTCGATGCGGTCATCAAGACAATCCGAGAATCGCGATCCAGCGAGAGCGCGCGCAACAACCTGATGAAGAACTTCAGCCTGACTGAAGTTCAGGCGACCGCCATCCTCGATATGCAGCTTCGCCGGCTGGCGGCGCTGGAGCGCAAGAAGATCGAGGATGAATACAAGGCGCTCCTCAAGGAGATTGCACGCCTCGAAGACTTGCTGGCGCACCCGGAGAAGATCCTCGGCCTCATCAAGGACGATCTGGCCTATCTCAAGGAGACATACGGCGACGAGCGCCGCACGCGCATCATCGACGCCGACGGTGAAATCAGCGACGAGGACCTCATCCCCGAGATGAACGTCCTGGTGACGATCACCAACCGTGGTTATGTGAAGCGCATCCCGGACGGCGTCTACCGCACGCAGCGCCGTGGCGGTCGCGGCGTGACCGGCGTCACCATGCGTGAGGCAGACGGCGTCCAGCACCTTGTCGCGGCCAACACGCACGATTCGCTGCTGTTTTTCACCAACCGCGGTCGCGTGTTCCAACTCAAGGTCTACGATCTGCCTGATGCCGGTCGCACTGCGAAGGGCATGCCGGTCATCAACCTGATTGGCCTTGAACAGGGCGAGTCGATCACGACGCTCCTTCCGGTGCGCGACTTCAAGGAGGCCGAGTACCTGTTGTTCTGCACTCGCAATGGTCGAGTGAAGCGCACCGAGCTCAGCCAGTTCTCATCCGTACGATCCACCGGTCTGATCGCAATCGTCCTGGAGGACGACGACGAGCTTGCCTGGGTCCGGATGACGTCCGGCAAGGACGACGTCATTCTTGTGACGGAGCGCGCGAAGGCGATCCGCTTCGACGAGAACGACGCCCGGCCGATGGGCCGCGCGACCCGAGGTGTTGGCGGCATCAAGCTCGCCAAGGGTGATCGCGTCATGGCGGCGATCGTCGTTGATGAGGTCTCAGCGCAAGATGATCTGCTGACCATCTCGGAGAACGGTTTCGGAAAGCGCACCGCGCTGACCGAGTTCAACGTCCAGAATCGCAACGGGCAGGGCGTCACAGCAATGCGTCTGAACGAGCGCAACGGGCGCCTGGCCAGCGCCGAGATGGTGAACCCGGAGCAGGAAGTCATGCTGATGTCGAACGACGGGATCGTCATCCGCATGCGGGTCGCACAAATCTCACGCTATGGCCGAGCAACTCAGGGTGTCTCTGTCATGAAGCTTGGTGGCGGCGACCATGTGGCTTCGATGACGGTACTCTCTGAGCAGAGTGAGGAAGCCGACGCGCTCGTCGACACCCTCGCCGACATCGACGCATCGTCAAATGACAGCCCGAAGACGAACGGCCGCACCCCTCGCGCAGCCAGGGCCAAGCGCTAATCGACAGTTGGGCGGATTCTCCGCCTGCGGTGGCGATCGAGCCAGCTCGCCACCGCAGGCGCCGCCAGCAACGACGCCGCAGCCAGCGCTGTCGCAAACAGACTGATTGTCGTCGCCGCGGTCGACAGATTTGCCGCTGATCGCGACAGCATCGCCACTCCGACGATGAATATCAACGCTGCAACAATCGGAACCCACGGACGCAGATGAGCGGCCACCACGCCGCTTGCCATCGTCGCCAGCGCGGCAATCATCATGGCTGCCGAAAGCCCAAGTGCAGCGTCCTGTCCACCAAATCGCCCCGCCCCGAGCACAACCGCAACGAGCATCATTGGCCCCGCCAGGAAAGCCAGAGCTGCGGACTCGGGCTGCGTCTCGGCCATCGATGTGGCAACCGCTGAACAGACGAGCACAATGCCACCCGCACAGCAGGCAGCAGCGACAGCCGCAAGAATGGGCCACCAGCCGCCCTCAAGCTGCACCGTGGATTGCGCAAGGCTCGATGCGACCAACGCCGCTGGAACGACGATGATCATTGCGAGTGCGTCGCTCGCAGGTATCGGCCAGCTCACCTGCGCCTCAGAGCGATAAACGAGATAGGCACCGATGCCGAGCATGATGGCAAGCGCGACGAGCGCAGCCGCAAGCGCGCTATCCCCGGCGCGGCGCTCCAGGGCCGGCACGGCCAGCAGCACGGCCGCCGCGATGGCACGAAATAGCGATGGCGGCACTAATGCGCGCCAGTCAGCCGGCAGCCAAACGCGCTGACGACGCGGTGGGCGCTGCCGTGGTGGCTGAAAATGGCGTCGCGGCTGCGGAGACTGTCGTGGTCGGTGCTGTCTCATTCCCACATTCTACCGTCCGGATACGATCGCGCAGTGCTATAACTTCCAGTATCACCCGCGTACGGACGAAGCAGGCTGCGCTGGTCTAGAGGCGAGGGCCAACGGAGGACGAAGCTGGCTCGCGATAGTCGCATTGGAATTTACGGTGGTACGTTCGATCCGATTCACGTCGGCCACCTGATCAGTGCCGAGATCATGCGGTTCCGTCTCGAGCTGGACCGAGTTATCTTTCTGCCGGCGGGTGCGCCACCGCACAAGCCGGGTCGCGTGATTTCGTCGGCAGCTCACCGTCTGGCGATGCTGCGGCTGGCGGTTGGCGACGATCCGTTTTTTGAGATCAGCACGATGGACATTGATCGCCCCGGCTGGTCGTATACTGCGGATTCGCTCAAGCTCATCAAGGATCGACTCGGAGATCACGTCGAGTTGTATTTCCTTATGGGGCAGGATTCGCTGCGCGACTTCCCGACCTGGTATCAGCCGGGCGCGATCGCCGGACTGGCGCGCCTCGGCGTCGCGCTGCGACCGGGGGTCAATGTGAACGTTGAAGACATCGAGTTGCGCATACCGGAAGCGCGTAACCGAATCGAGCTGGTGCCGATTCCGTTAATTGGTGTGTCGGCGACAGACATCCGCGCGAGTGTGCGATCCGGTGGACCGTTCAGGTTTCAGGTTCTGCCGACTGTGGCTGACTACATACAGGAACACCAGCTCTATCGAGAGGGCAATTCGACTGAAACCCAATCACGTTGACACGATGCGAATACCATGCGTACACTCATCGGTCGGCATGATGAGATATGTTGGGCTTGGCGCGGTTCGTGCCGAATATATCCGGTGCTGGCACCGGCAAGGGGTGTAATTCATTGCGCGCGCATTCCAAATTGACAATCGCGTTGATCCTCGTTATCACACTCGTTTCCACATGGATCGCAATCCCGTCAGACTGGCTCAACATTGCCGGCGCCAAGGACAACATTTATGTCCATCAGGGCCTGGATCTTCAGGGCGGCTTGCAGGTTGTGCTTGAAGCGCGTCCACCGACCGGAGAATCGGTTAGTCGTGACGAGCTGGTCGGCACGCGAGACACGATTGAGCGGCGTGTCGGCGGTCTTGGTGTTTCAGAGCCGCTCATTCAGACGCGGGGCAGCAATCAGATCGTCGTTGAGCTGCCAGGCGTCAGCGATCCCCAGCAGGCGGTCGATCTTCTGAAGCAGACTGCCCTCCTGGAAATCATTGATCCGCAGGGTCAATCGCTCCCTATCGGCACAAAAGTCAACACAACGCTGGGCGAAGCCTCACAGCCGGGATCCAGCGCCACGCCGGGCACGGCTGAGGCCAGCCCTGATGCAACCGCCGCGGCCACCGCCGAAGCAACGCCGGGCGCTGAGTCGACGCCGGAAGTTGCCGGGCCGACATACACAACGATCGTTTCCGGTGCAGACCTGGAAGATGCCTTCCCAACGCAAGACAGCGTTGGCTCACTCGTCGTCGGTTTCCGGCTTAAGGCGGACGCCGCCGACAAGTTCTACCAGTACACCAGCACCCACATCGGCCAGCCGATGTCAATCGTCGTCGACAAGACGGTCATCAACACGGCTACGATCCAGGACGCTATTTCCAACGAAGGTGTCATCAACGGACTCTCGGCGAAGGAAGTGACGAATCTCGTCCTGCAGCTGAAGTCCGGCGCGCTGTCGGTGCCGCTGGAAGTCGTCCAGAGCCGCACGGTCGGCCCGTCGCTCGGTCAGGACTCGATCGATAAGTCGATCCTCGCCGGCGCTGTTGGCCTCGGCCTCGTTGCGCTGATGATGATCCTGTACTACCGACTGCCGGGCATCCTGTCTGTTGCTGCTCTGTTCATCTACACAGCGATCGTCTTCGCGCTCTTCAAGCTAATCCCGGTAACTCTGACTCTGGCCGGTATCGCCGGCTTCATCCTGTCGATCGGTATGGCTGTCGATGCCAACGTCCTGATCTTCGCGCGCCTGAAAGATGAGCTACGCCTCGGGCGACCAATCCCGGCAGCCATCGAGGCGGGCTTCGATCACGCCTGGCCATCCATCCGCGACTCAAACGTCTCGACGATGATTACGTGCGCGATTCTGTTCTGGTTCGGACGCTACACGGGCGCCAGCATCATTCAGGGATTTGCGCTGACACTCTTCATCGGTGTCGTTGTCTCGATGTTCACGGCAATCGTCGTTACCCGCAACATGCTCCGAATTCTTCTGACGATTCGCCCAATCAATGATCGCTGGTGGCTGGGCGTCGATCACGGGCAGGGCGTTCCAGCGAGCGCGACCGAGTAGCAACCAAGAGGACGGGAATCGCACCATCATGATCGACATCGTTGGCAAGCGCCACATCTGGTACGCCATTTCGGCGATTCTGCTCGTGCCCGGCATCATTGCGCTGTTAGTCCACGGATTGAGTCTCGGCATCGACTTCACCGGCGGTACGTCCTGGGAATTGCAGTTCAACCGACCTGTTGACTCGCAACAGGTTCGAACGATTCTCGCGGGGCACGGCTTCAATGACTCCGTTGTGCAGACGTCAGAAGACAACTCAATCCTGATCCGCATGAAGGAGCTGAAGGAAGGCTCGCCAATCAAGGCGGAGATTGAGGATGAATTCCGCAGCCAGTTCGGTGACTTTACAGAGCTTCAGATTGAAACCGTTGGACCTACCGTCGGGAACCAGATTCGCAATCGAGCCATCCTGGCTGTCATTCTGGCCTCGATTGGCGTGCTCCTGTACATCGCCTGGGCATTCCGCAACACGGAGCAGCCGGTCCTCTACGGCGCGTTCGCCATCGTCGCCATGCTGCACGACGTTCTGTTCGTCCTCGGTGTCTTTTCAATCCTCGGCTGGGTCGCGGATGTCGAGATCGACGCGCTCTTCGTGACAGCAGTGCTGACGGTCATGGGCTTCTCCGTCCACGACACGATCGTTGTGTTCGACCGTATCCGTGAAAATCTCGATCGGCGTATTGCGCCGACCTACGAGGAGACGGTCAACTTCAGCGTCGCCCAAACGGTGGTGCGTTCGTTGAATACGTCACTGACTG
>JBDHWD010000006.1:0-66090 GCA_039810005.1 Thermomicrobiales bacterium
TCGAGCGCTGCCAACAGGTCGCGCTGCTGCATTGAGATCGTCAGGTCGCCACGTGTGCGCTCCAGCACGCCGCGCAGCATATCGGTCGTGCGGCGCAGCCCACCGGTTACGGCGTCGGGATAGTCGACGCTGACCAGCAGCCCATAAACATCATCCATTGTCTGCAACAGGGCTTCGGTTTGTTCCGGCTTGCCGCGGCGCAGTGCGTCGAGGATATAGCGCCGCAGCTCGCTGGCGGCTTCGGCCAGCCCATTCAGGTAGACAGCGTCTTCGACATTGAGGTCCTCCGGCGCGGGGACGCCACTGCCGGAGATGATGCCGAGGACGATGTTCGCTTCGGCTAGCTCCTTCTGCGCATCCTGCACATAGCCGGACCAGTAGATGTTCGGCGCATCGACGAGATCGGCTGCCAGCGCGTCCTGCATCGCGCGCGCTTTGGACAGCAGCTCGCGGGCCTCATCGAAGTTGTTGCGGTGGACCGCCCGGATGGCGTTCGCGCTCATACGCACAATCTGGCGCGTCTCGGCCAGTGCTCTCTCGCGGGCGACATTGGTGCTTTCCAGACGGGCGAGCACACGCTCCCCGATCGTCGAGATCTGGTCGCTCACCGGCGGCTGTTCGGCCATGAATTCGGTCCTTTCCTGAGCGCGGACTGTACGATGTCGGCGACCGGATCCAGCATGGTTGCTGGTTGACTGGTAACCGGCTGATGGTATGATTACGCGGTTCGCGGGAAACCGCGACAATAGTTTGGCGTTGATCGGGAGTAGTAGACCGAACGCAGCGAGTCGCCGGTGGTGTGAGGCGGCAACGCGGTCGAACTCGCCCGGGAGCCGTGGACGTGAATGCAGCCGCAGTAGCGTCCGCCGGTTAGCCTCCGTTAGCAGGCCACCAAGCGGGCCAGCCTCACGCATATCATCATGGGGCTGTAGCTCATCCGGGAGAGCGCAACACTGGCAGTGTTGAGGTACGGGGTTCGAGTCCCCGCAGCTCCACCATATGGATGACGCGGGACTGGCCAAGCAGGGTGGTACCGCGGAAGCCGAGCCTTTCGTCCCTGACCGGACGGAAGGCTCGTTGTTTTTCTCGCTGTCGGCAGGACGACGAGGTTCTGGGAGGCGGGGCGACGAGATGCCCGGATTCACGCGCGGTAGATCTCCCACGGGGCAGGCGACCGCTCGCCCCGGCATTGTCGTGTGCATGGCCCGGCGCGCCGGGTTCCTTGCCGGGCCGCTCGGGCACAACTCCCGCGCGGCGAGCATGTTTCTCCAACGCTGATGCCTCACCGAGAAAGGGACCCGAGATGACAACGACCAGACCGACGACTGAAAGCACCGGCCGCGCCACGAGGTCCGGACGGGGTAACCCGTTTGAGATGGAGATGAAGTGGCGGAAAGTCTGGGAGGAATCCGGGCTGTACCGCACCGATCTGGAGGACACCTCCCGGCCGAAGTGGTACGCGGTCACGATGTATCCGTATCCCAGCGGCGATCTGCATATCGGCCACTGGTACGCGATGACCCCTTCCGACACCGCCGCGCGCTATCGCCGCATGCGTGGCTACAATGTGTGCTTCCCGATGGGCTTCGATGCTTTCGGCCTGCCGGCCGAGAACGCCGCGATCAAGCGCAATATTCACCCGACGACGTGGACGCTGTCGAACATCGAGAACATGCGCGAGCAGATGCGCAGCATGGGCACGATGTTCGATTGGGATCGCGAGGTCGTTACCTGCCTGCCGGAGTACTACAAGTGGAACCAGTGGTTCTTCCTGAAGTTCCTGGAACAGGACCTCGCCTACCGGAAGAAACAGAACGTCTGGTGGTGTCCGAATGACCAGACAGTGCTGGCCAACGAGCAGGTCGTCGACGGTAAATGCGAGCGGTGCGGCGCAGAGGTGTACCAGCGCCAGATGGAGCAGTGGTTCTTCCGCATCACCAAGTACGCCGACGAGCTGCTGGAATATCCCGGCGTTGAGTGGCCCGAGAGCGGCAAGATCATGCAGCGCAACTGGATCGGCCGCTCCGAGGGCGCGCGGGTAACCTTCACCACCGAGCAGGGCGACCCGATCGAGGTGTTCACCACCCGGCCGGATACGCTGTGGGGCGCGACCGCGATGGTCCTGGCACCCGAGCATCCGCTGGTCGATACCCTGACGACCGACGAGCAGCGCGAGGCCGTGGAGGCCTACCGCCAGCAGACGGCCCGCGAGTCGGAGATCGATCGGCAGTCCACCGAGAAGGAGAAGACCGGCGTCTTCACCGGCGGCTACGCGACCAACCCGGTCAACGGGGAGCGCGTGCCGGTCTGGATCGCTGATTACGTCCTGATCACCTACGGCACCGGCGCGATCATGTCCGTCCCGGCCCATGACGACCGCGACTTCGCCTTCGCACTGAAGTTCGGCCTGCCGATCATCCCGGTCATTCGCCGTCTGGATGGTCAGGTACGGGCTGTTGTGCCGTTTGACGCGGTGAGCGACCGCGCCAACTTCCAGCACGCGCTGGGAACGATGGCGATTACCGCGACCGAAGCTGATGGCGAGTTCCACGTGTCGCTTGGCGGCCACCAGGTAGATGATTTCGTGGCGATGGTCCGCTCTTCGCTGGCGCCAGGGCACTGGGTTGCCTACGCCGGTGCGCGCAATGGCTTCATCTTCGCCGACACGTCGATCGAGCTGGACAGCGTCGCTGCCGACCGCGAGATCGTTGAGCGCACGGGCGCAGGCCGGACAGCGATGGAGATCCTGCACAACGTGCCGTTCTTCGTCGCCGAGCCGGATGTCACGTTCCATAGCGACTACGGCACGATGATGAACTCCGGCGAGCTTTCCGGCACACGCGGCGATGCCGCGATCGCGACGACCATCGACTGGCTGGTCGAGCGCGGAGTCGGGACTGCTGAAGTGACCTACCGGCTGCGCGACTGGCTGATTTCACGCCAGCGTTACTGGGGCACGCCGTTCCCGATCGTCTATTGCGATACGTGCGGTATCGTGCCGGTCCCCGAGGAGGACCTGCCGGTTGTCCTGCCGGACGACTCGCAGTTCAGCCCGACCGGCGAGTCGCCGCTGAAATCCGACGAGCGTTTCATCCACACGACCTGCCCATCCTGCGGCGGGCCGGGTCGGCGCGAGACTGACACCATGGACACCTTCATGGACTCGTCGTGGTACTGGTATCGCTACCTGACACCGCACAAGGACGATGGCCCGATCGACGTCGATCTGGTGCGCCGCTGGACGCCAGTCGACCAGTACACCGGCGGCGTCGAGCACATGACGATGCACCTGCTGTACGCGCGCTTCTTCACCAAGGCGATGCGCGACATGGGGATGCTCGACTTCGACGAGCCGTTCCTGCGCCTGTACAACCAGGGCATCATCCTGGGCGAAGACTCAGAGAAGATGTCCAAGAGCCGCGGCAACGTCGTCGATCCTGACGAGCTGGTCGGTGAGCTGGGCGCAGATACCGTTCGGCTGTTCCTGATGTTCCTGGGTCCCTGGAATCTGGGCGGTCCGTGGAACTCGCGCGGCATTGCCGGCCCGCAGCGCTTCCTGGATCGCGTCTGGATGGTCGTGACCGAGACAGCAGGCAATCCGGCTGAGGCCCGTGAGGACGACGCTACTCGCCACCTGCGCCGCATCACCCACCAGACGATTCGCGCTGTCACTCGCGATATCGAGTCGTTCTCGTTCAATACGATGGTTGCCCACCTGATGGAATTCGTGAACGAGCTGATGCGCCAGAAGGACAGCGATGTCGCCAGTACTGCCGCCTGGCGTGAGGCGATCGAAACGCTACCGCTGCTGCTGGCCCCGGGCGCGCCGTACATCAGCGAAGAGCTGTGGAGCCGGCTGGGCAAGCCATTCTCGGTTCACACGCAGGCATGGCCAGAGTGGGACGAAGCACTCGCAGCCGAAGACACGATCGAGATCGCCGTTCAGGTAAACGGTAAGGTCCGCGGCCACGTCAGCCTGCCGCCAGATGTCGACCAGGCAGCCGCGCTCGATGCAGCGCGCGCCAGCGACCGTGTCGCTGAACACCTGGCCGGAAAGACGGTTGTCAAGGAGATCTACGTTCCCGGTCGACTGATCAACTTTGTTGTGAAGTAGGGAACCTCACTCCCCTGCCCCCTCTCCCGCCGGGAGAGGGGGAGTCATGTAGATGGCGTATTAGTTGCCAACAGCAATCGCACAAGTCAAACGCCCCCTCTCCCCGCGGGAGAGGGGGTTGGGGGGTGAGGTCTCCTATTCCTCCAGCGTCGTCAGGTCGCCGGGATCGACGCCGAGCTCTTCGGCTTTGAGCAGGCGGCGCATGATCTTGCCGGAGCGTGTCTTGGGCAGGCGTTCGCGGAACTCGATTTCGGCCGGGGTGGCGATTGGTCCGCAGATGCGGCGGACGTGTTCGGCGAGCGCGGCACGCACCTCGTCGGTCGGTGCGTTGCCGACACGCAGCGTGACGAATGCCTTGACCGCCTGACCCTTCACCTCGTCCGGCTTGCCGATGACCGCCGCCTCGGCTACCTGAGGGTGGCTGACCAGCGCGCTCTCGACCTCGGCCGTCCCGATTCGATGGCCAGCGACGTTGATCACATCGTCGGCACGACCGAGGACGGTGATGTAGCCGTCATCGTCGCGCATCGCGACATCACCAGACGTATACGCTCCCGGCACGATTGACCAGTCGCGCACATACCGCTCGGGATCGTTATAGACAGTGCGATACATGTGCGGGAACGGCTGGCGCAGGATGAGTAGTCCGCCAACGCCATCTGCCACCGGATTCCCCGCTCGATCGACGACATCGGCGACGACCCCTGCTAGCGCCTTGCCGGCCGATCCGGGCTTGGTTGCCATGGCGGGAAGCGTCGCGATCGTCGGGCCGCCAAGCTCGGTCTGCCACCAGTTGTCGATCAGCCAGGCGTGGTCGCCGTTGCTGCACAGCTCTCGGTATGCCCAACGCCAAGCCTCGGGGTTCAGCGGCTCACCGGCACAGGTCACCAGGCGGAGCGAGCGCAGGTTGTAGCGCGCCGGTGCGTCATCGCCAAACTTCATCAGCATCCGGATCGCCGTCGGCGCGGTGAACAGCACCGAGACACCGTACTTCTCGATGACCTCATAGATGATGGCGGAGTGCGGGAAATCTGGCGACCCTTCGCGGAAGACGGTTGTTGCGCCGAGGACGAGCGGCGCGTAGACGATGTACGAGTGCCCAACGACCCAGCCGATGTCCGACATGCACCAGAAGACGTCGTCCTCCTTGATGTCCCAGAACGTCTGCAGGTGGTAGGTCGTCCCGACCATGTAGCCGCCGTGGACGTGAACAACCCCCTTCGGTCGTCCTGTCGTGCCGGACGTGTACAGAACGTAGAGTGGATGTTCGGCGTCGACCGGCTCGGCGCGGCAGTCGGGGCTGGCGTTGTTCAACAGAGCGTAGAAATCATCCTCGCGCGGATCTGTCAGCTCGACAGCCGGCGTTTCGCGCCGCCAGACGATGATGTGGCGTACCTGCTCCAGCCCGGTGATGGCGTCATCCACCATCGGCTTGAGTGGCACCGGCTTGCCGCGGCGATAGCCAACGTCGGCTGTCACCACGACGCGCGCCTCGGCATCGACGATGCGATCCCGCAATGCTCCAACGCCGAGACCGGCGTAGACGACGCTGTGGATCGCGCCGATCCGCGCGCAGGCCAGCATCGCGATGATGCCCTCCAGTGACAGCGGCATGTAGATGACCACGCGGTCGCCGATTGAGACACCTCGCGAACGCAGGACATTGGCGAAGCGGTTCACCTGCCGCGCCAGCTGGCGGTAGGTCACGACTCGCTCACTGCCGTCCTCGCCGAGCGCGATGTAGGCGACCTTATTGGCGCGTGGTCCGCTCGCGTGGCGGTCGAGCGCATTGACCGTGATGTTCACCTGCGCCCCGTCGAACCAGCGGTAGTGCGGGTGCTCGCCGGACATGACCGAGCTCCACGGTCGGAACCACTCGAAGTCGTTCGCGACCTCAGCCCAGAACGCTTCCAGATCGGCGGCGGCGCGTGCGAACTCTGCCTCGGGGTCGGGCACGGTAGCCGCTGCGCGAGTATGCGCGGGCGGTTGAATCCGCTCATCCTCGCTCAGGACACTTTCAATTTCCATCGGCTCGTCGTGCGGGCTCTGATTCCGTTGCATCGCTCATCATCGTCTCTGTTGGTGCAAGTGGTTTGGTGCGACAGGATATGGGAGATGGTTGGCACGTGACAACAGCCGGGTGCGCAATGGGATGCGAGTTTGCGTGTTCGCGCGGCGTGTCACGCAGGGGTGAACGTCGTTGGCGACGTGCTTTTGGGTGAGGCACGTGGGAAGTTCTGAGGTCCGACGCTACCTCCCTATTATTGCGGACTGTAATAAGCGGGCCGTTTCGCGCGTTCTATTATCGTTTTCGGCCGAAAACTGAAATAGCGTCGCCAACAGGTGGCCACGGATATGGAGCTCGGCACGCAGCGACGTGGCGGCCAACCCGGCCGGGTGTATGCATTTCGCCCCTACATTGCGGCCCCCTACAACGACGCGCGCTGGTGCGGGTCCATCAGGTCGCGGAGGCCGTCGCCGACGAAGTTGATCGAGAGCGCCGTGATGAAGATGGCCAGGCCCGGCAGCGTCGGCAGCCAGATGTCGCTCCACGAGAACATGAACGCCTGCGACTCCTGCAGCATGTAACCCCAACTGGGTGTCGGCGGCTGGATGCCGAGGCCGAGGAAGCTGAGGAACGCCTCCGAGATGATGAGTCGCGCGACCTGTACAGTACCGATGACGATGATTGCGTTCACCAGATTCGGCATGATGTGCCGAGCCATCAGCCGCAGGTTGCTGACGCCGAGCACACGCCCGGCGTGGATGTAATCCAGCGACTTGATGCGCTCGACCTCAAACTTCACGACCCGCGTGTAGATCGGCCATGCGCCGATCCCGAGGACAAGAACAACGTTCGTGAAGCTCGCGCCAAGCACGGATATGACCGCTAGCGCGAGCAGAATGAACGGGAACGTCATCATCACGTTGACGAGTGTCGAGATGACGGCATCAATCCGACCGCCGAAAAAGCCGGCCATCACACCGAGCGCGATGCCGATTGCGCCGGATAGCAGCGTTGCCAATAAGCCGACGGCCAGTGCGATCCGGGTGCCATACATCAGGCGCGTGGCGTAGTCGCGGCCGATGCCATCCGTGCCGAGCGGGTGCGACCAGCTGCCGCCCTGCCAGATTGGCGGCTGGAGACGATCCACGGTGCGTCCTTCTTCTGGCGTGTACGGCGACAGGATCGGCGCGGCAGCAGCGATAAAGACCAGTATGAGCAGGATAACGCCGCCGATAACTGACATCCTGAGCTTCCAGGCAGCCTGCAGGACCGAGCGCAGCGTGCGCTGACGCAGGCGCTGCTGAGAGAAGGCGGAATTAACAGAATCCTGCGTGGCGGAGCCGACCGATGCCATGAACCCTCCAACTGCTGTCGCCGATCAAGGTCGTTCGACAGACCCACTGCCGGTGCTGCTACTGGCGCAAACGTGGATCGATGAACCCGACGACAATATCGACAGACAGATTGACCAGGCTGATGATGATCGCAAGTGTGACGACAGCCGCCTGCGTAACCGGAAAATCAGCATTTCGAATCGAGTCGATGGCCAGCAGCCCAACCCCCGGCCAGGCAAAGACCGACTCAGTGATGACCGCGCCACCGAGGAGTTGGCCGAATTGCAGACCGAGTACCGTGATGACCGGGATCATCGTGTTGCGGAAGGCGTGGCGACTGAGCACGACCCGCTCACTCAGGCCCTTTGCCCGCGCGGTGCGGACATAGTCCTGCGTCAGCGCGTCGAGCATGCCGGACCGCACCAGTCGTTCGGTGACCGGCGCGAGGAAGACACCCAGAACGACAGTCGGCAGAATCAGATGCTTGAGTCGATCAATGCCCATCTCGCCATAGCCGGATGGCGGCAACCATTTCAGGTTCACGCCGAAGACAATGATGAGCATCAGGCCGAGCCAGAAGATCGGCATCGCCTGACCGGCAACGACGAACAGCGTCGACAGGTTGTCCCAGAGCGTGTAGCGCTTGTAGGCGGAGAGGATGCCCATCGGGATGGCGATGACGGTCGCCAGGATCGTACCCGCGACGGTCAGGAGCAGCGTGGCCGGCATGCGCTCCATCACCAGCGACAGGGCTGAGCGCTCTGTGCGGAATGAGTTCCCGAAATCGCCGCGGACCGCGCTGGACAGGAAATCGGCGTACTGTATGTACAGCGGCCTGTTGAAGCCCATTTCCTCGCGGAAGATCTCGCGCTGCTCGTAGGGGGTCTCCGGCGGCAGCAGGACGTTGACCGGGTCCCCGATCATGTTCGTGATGATGAACACGATGACCGAGATACCAAAGACCGCGATCAGCATCTGGATCACGCGGTGCATGACATATGCGCCCATTGGCGAGAGCCTCTCCAGGGATGGCTGACGACCGGTTGTTGACCGGGCCGCCAGCCATCCCGGCTGGAATCGGTTTACGCCTTCGGCTTGGCGGTGAAGTACATGTCAATCTCGTCCGCCCGGGGCTTCCAGTCGACCTTGTTGCTGACGCCCCAGACCGAGTGGAACCCCCACATGAAGATCACTGGCGCTTCGTCACGGACGAGGCGCTGTGCCTTCGAGTAGATCTCCTTGCGATGATCCTGATCGAGCGAGCTGCGGCCCTCATCGAGCAGTGCATCCAGGTCCGGGTTGTTGTAGTAGGTGAAGATCGAATCGGTGTGCAGCATGTCCCAGTAGATGCCGTCTGCATCGAACACGGAATACGAGCCCCAGTTGTATGAGCACATCGGCCCGGCGTTGCCTTCGTTGTGGCGCGTCGTGAAGACGTTGCCGTCGCTGAGTGTCTCGAACTCGACGCGGATACCAACGGCGGCGAGATCGCGCTGCATTGCCTGGTCGACCTGATCCTGGTTCGGCATCGAGGACGGCCCACGCACCCACTTCACATCAATGCCATCCGGGTAACCTGCTTCGGTCAGCAGCTGCTTGGCTTTGTCCGGATCGTATTCGTGCGGCTCGATTGATGGATCGAAGCCGAAGTGCATCGGGTTCAGCATGGCCGGTGTGCGATCGCCGCCTGGTTGCAGCGCATCGATGTAGCCCTGGATATCGCACGCATGGTTCGCGGCGTGACGGACCTTCACATCCTGGAACGGATTCGGGCCGGAGCGCCCCATCGCGTCGAGGCGCGTAATGCCAACGCGCAGAATCGCTTGCGTGATCGGCGTCGCGACGCCCGAATTCTCAACCGCTTTCATCTGGTCGAACGGGACGACGCGGACGATATCGACGTTGCCGGCCAGCAGCTCAGCGAGCTGCGTCGGAACGCCCGGCACGAAGCGCAGAATCAGATCTTTGTATGCGGGCTTGACGTCCGGATTCCAGTAGTCGTCGTTGCGGGTGAGAACAAGCTCCTGGCCGTGCTTCCACTCAACAAACTTGTACGGGCCGGAGCCGACAGCGTTCTCTGCCAGCCACTCATCGCCCTTCTCCTGCGCCAGCTTCTCGGGGATCATCTGGAAGTTCTGCAGGCGCTCAACGAAGATCGGATAGGGCTCCTTCGTGTTGACGTGGACGGTGTAGTCATCGACGATATCGACGCCGGCGATCTGGGCATGGTTGCCCAGCTGCGGGCTCTTCTGGTCAGGGTTGATAACGCGGTCCCAGTTCCACTTGACCGTCTCAGCAGTGAAGTCGTCGCCGTTGTGGAACTTCACGTCCTGGCGGAGCTTGATCTCCCAGACGGTCGGCTCGATGTTCTCCCAGCTCTCGGCGAGCCACGGCTCGATCAGGTTCGTTTCCGCGTTGCGCTCTCCGAGGTTGTCGTGGGTGTGATAGAAGGCGATGATGCCGGTGCGCAGGTTGTGCATGTGCGGATCCATCGTCGGCAGGTCGGACTGGTCGAGGATGACCCGCAGCGTCCCGCCTTCGCCGCCAGCGTCGGTGCTGCCTTCGCTCTCGCCGGTCGTTGCCTCAGCTGGCGCGTCTGTCGCCCCAGCTGGCGCGTCCGTCGCCTCCGCGGGGGCACTGGTTGCCGCCCCGCCGCCGGTAGTGCCGGAGTTGGCGGAATTGCCGTCATCGTCGTCGCCACCGCATGCTGCCAACAGGCCAGCGACTGAGCCTGCGCCAGCCCAGACCATCATGGCCCTCATCAATGTGCGTCGGTCGATTCTGCCTTCGCGATAGAAGCGCTGCCAGTTTGCATAGATTTTGTCATTGATCTGCTGGCCAGTCAGGTCGCTCACATCGACACCTCCTACCGTTGTGCGTCACAGGCTGGTGCGCCACTCACTATGAGTCGACGCCCATGACTGCTGGCGGATCGTGGATTTGCGGATTGCCCCGATGCTACGAGTGATTGAGAAATCCGTCAACATCGAAAGATAACGTTCGCGGCAATGCTGATATCCGCGTAAGAGGATGCCGCATATCGCAAGTGCGAGCAGCATCTAACTGCCTTGCAATGTGCGTTGGGAGGGTGATTCGTATGCGCTTGCGGAACAGGTCGTGATTGCAGGCGACGCACGTGTATATGGTCGCCGTGCGCTCTGCGTCAACGGACTGCCGCACCAACAGTGTCTGGGGCGTGGGGCTTCCGCCGATGGACCTTCAATGAGGGATGTTCGATGTGCCGGTGTGTGGGATGGCTGGTGCGCAGGCGGACTAGCCGCCTGCGCACCCAATCAGTTAGCGTCGACCAGGGCCGTCGACGATGCGGCCCGGCATTGCGCCGGTGTGCTCGCTGTCCTTGAGGACGCGGCCACCGTTGACCCAGACATCGCGGATGCCGGTCGAGAGCTGGTGTGGATCGGTGAACGTTGAGTTGTCGCGCACCGTCTCCGGATCGAAGACGACGACATCAGCCAGCATGCCCTCGCGCAGTAGACCGCGATCGCGCAGGCTCAGCCGGTCGGCGACCGACGACGTCATCTTGCGGATGGCGTCCTCTAGCGTGATGACACCCTCGTCGCGGACGTAATGACCGAGAACACGAGTGTAGGTGCCGTAGGCGCGTGGGTGGGTCGGGTTGGTCTGGCCGGTCGGGTCGATGCCTCCGGCGTCGGTGCTGATCTTGATCCACGGCTGCTTCAGCTGCCGGCGGACGTTCTCCTCGCTCATCATGAAGAAGATCGTCGAGATGCGGTGCCCCTCGGACAGCAGCAGCGCGCGGACAGTATCCGGCCACTCCTCGCCGCGCATTTCGGCAATCTCCGGCAGGCGCTTGCCGATGTACTGACGGTTCTCTTCCTTCACGAAGCCGACCGGCATGACGCCTTCGAGATTCTGCGAGCGCGACATCGACGGTGCCTCGCGCGGCGGGTCGATCATCTCGGCGCGCATGATCGCCCAGGTGCGCTCATCGGCGAGATTGTCGAAGAGCTTGCCGCCTTCGGACGCCCAGTTCGGGACGAGCGTCGTTAGTCCAGTGCCGCTGGCGACATACGGATACATGTCCGACGTGATGTCGATGCCCTCGGCGCGTGCCTCGTCGATCATTTCCATCGCGCGCGGCATCAGCTCCCAGGTCTGCTTACCGGATGCCTTCAGGTGATAGACCTCGACCGCGACGCCTGAGCGGCGACCGATCTCGATTGCCTCGGCCATGCCTTCCAGCAGCAGGTCCGCCTCGGAGCGCAGGTGCGTGATGTAGACGCCACCATGTGAAGCGATCACCTTGCAGACCTCAACCAGCTCGTCGGTCGTGGCGTACGAGCCCGGCGGGTAGATCAGCGCAGCCGCGATGCCGAATGCGCCATCGCGCATGCACTCGTCCATGACCTTCGTCATCGTCGCGAGCTCGTCGCTGGTCGCCTCGCGCATGTCCCAGCCCATGGCGTACTCGCGGATTGTCGCGCCGCCGACGAACGAGCCGATGTTGACCGAGACCCCGCGCTGCTCGATCGCTTCAAGCCAGGCGCGGAAGTTTGACCAGCCGCGAGCCCGTTCGGTCCACTCGTCGGTCACCTCGGACGCGACGATCGACGAGCGCAGCGGGCTGGTGATGCGTCCGCCAAATGGCGATGGCGTCCAGCCTTCACCCATGATCTCTGTCGTGACGCCCTGGGTGACCTTGGAGAGCGATCGGCCCTCGGCGAAGAGCGGCATGATCGAATGCGACTGGATATCGATGAAGCCGGGGCAGACGACATGGCCGGTCGCGTCAACAACCTCGGCCGCGCTGGTTGGATCAATGTGGCCGGCCGGGGCGATTGCGGCGACCTTGTCGCCGGCAAGCGCGACATCGCCGTAGAACCACGGGTTGCCGGTACCATCGATAATCCTGCCGCCCCGGATCAGTACGTCATAGGTCGAAGCCACCAGATTCCCCTTCACTCACTCGACTGCCTCGCCGGGCATTATCGACGATGGCATCGTATTCGCAACTGGAGAAGAGATCGTTGGAGGTGACCGAGTGACCGATAACCCACGTCCGTGGCCCGTGCCCAACCGCCCGTGGCTGATGCGACAGAACTGGCACGACATCCTGTTCATGCACTGGTCGGTGCCGCTCGCAGACCTTCGGAGGGTGGTGCCGCCGCAATTGCCATTGGATGTCTATGACGGCTCTGCCTGGATCGGCATTGTGCCGTTTCGCATGTCCGGCGTGCGTCCGCGGCTCGTACCGCCGATGCCACTGATATCGGCCTTCCCTGAGCTGAATGTGCGGACCTACGTGACGATCGACGACAAGCCGGGCGTCTACTTTTTCTCGCTCGATGCAGCGAATCCGCTTGCTGTCGTTGCAGCCCGGCGGCTTGATCTGCTCTATCAGTACGCCCGCATGTCGTGCGAATGGCGCGACGGCTGGGTGGAGTACGACAGCGAACGGTTGGGTAATGCGGCTGTCCCGGCGCGTCTGTCAATGCGCTACCAGCCGGCTGGTGACGTCTTCATCGCCAAGCCCGGCAGCCTTGAAGACTTCCTGACACGACGTTACTGCCTCTATGCCGTCGGTCGACATGATGAGGTCAGTCGGCTGGAGATCGACCACGTCCCCTGGCCACTGCAGCCGGCGCGCGCCGAGATCCGGCTCAACACGATGGTTAAGCCGCTTGGCTTGCAGCTCCATGGTGATCCGCTGCTCCACTTCGCGCGCCGGATGGAGATGGTTGCCTGGTGGCCGCAGGCGATCGAGGTCTGAGCCTTACCGCCGCCGCAGGCCGCGCAGAAGGAACAGCACGTTCGCCGGCCGCTCTGCCAGGCGGCGCATCAGGTAGAAGTACCACTCCGAGCCATACGGCGTCGCGACAAGCACCCGCTGCCCTCGCTGAACCAGATCCAGCTGGTACTGGCTGCGGATGCCGTAGAGCATCTGAAGCTCGTACTGCTCGTTCGTCAGCTCATGCTGCCTCGCGAAGGCGATGACGTGATCGATGATGCGCTCGTCGTGCGTAGCGATTGCGGTGAAGCTGTTGGCGGTCAGCATTCGTTCGGCGAGCTGAATGTAGGCCGCGTCGACATCGGCCTTCTTCTGGTGCGCCACCGTCGCCGGTTCCAGATACGCGCCCTTCACCAGCCGCAGGTTCGGCTTCAGCGGCAGCAGCGACTCCAGATCGCCCGGTGTCCGGAACAGCGCCGACTGCAGGACGGTGCCGACGTTCTCGTGGCCGGCCTCGCGTAGCCGTCGATAAATCCGGAGCGTCGGGTCGACGCGCGCCGACTCTTCCATGTCAATGCGAATGAAGTTGCCGAGCGTGGCCGCGTGCCTGACCAGCTGCTCGACGTTGGCGTAGGCAATGTCCTCTCCCAGGTCAAGACCGAGATGGGTGAGCTTCAGCGCAATGTTCGTCTGCAGCCCTTCGGCGGCGATCCGATCGAGGACCGCTTTGTATTCGGCTACGACCGCAGCGACCTCGCGTTCGTCGCGGACTGCCTCGCCGAGCAATGTCGTGTTGGTGCGCAACCCCTGCTCGTTCAGTCGCCGCAGCACCGGCACCGCCGCGTCGAAGTCCTCACCCGCAACGAAGCGTGACCCGCCAAGCTGCATCCCATAGCGGCGAACGCCACTGGCAACCAGCCGATTGTGCGTCGCGGCGAGGATGCCTTTGCGGAACAAGGGATTGGCGACCGACGAGAGCCTGGTTGCGATCGGATCGAACATCGTCGTGACCACAGACGCCACTTCGGAGTGTCCCTTTCAATGCTGGTCGGTCAGTCGCCGAAGCAACCGACCGACCACGTTCTGCCTGCTACAGCAGCTCACCGATCGACTTGGCCTCGACGAAGGCCATCAGGTAATCCGGACCTCCACCCTTGGTGTTGGTGCCGCTCAGCTTCATCCCGCCGAACGGGTGGACGCCCATCATCGCGCCGGTGGACTTGCGGTTGAGATAAAGGTTGCCGACCTCGAACTCCTCGCGCGCCTTCTCCAGCTTGGCGCGATCCTTCGCGTAGACTGAGCCGGTCAGCCCGTACTCGGAGTCGTTGGCAACCTCCAGCGCGTGGTCGAAGTCGCGCACCTTGACCAGTGCCAGCACCGGTCCGAAGACCTCCTCGCAGGCAATCCGCGAGTCTGGCGCGGCGTCAGCAATGATCGTCGGCTCGATGTAGTAGCCCGCATTATCCAGCGCGCTGCCACCGAGAACGAGACGACCCTCGTCCTTGCCGATCTCAATGTACTTCAGGATCGACTCATACTGGCGCTTGTCGACGACGGCACCCATCGTTGCCGTGCCTTCAACGCCGGAGCCGACCGAGACGGTCTCCTTCGCGCGGGCGACGATGCGATCGACCATCTCATCGTAGACATCCTGATGGATCAGGGCGCGCGAGCAGGCCGAGCACTTCTGGCCGCTGAAGCCGAACGCCGACGTGACGATGCCGGCCGTGGCTGCATCGAGATCAGCGTCAGCATCGACGATGATCGCGTCCTTGCCGCCCATCTCGGCCGTCACACGCTTCAGCCAGCGCTGGCCGGGCTGCACCTTCGCGGCGTTCTCATAGATGCGCACGCCGACATCCTTCGAGCCGGTGAAGGCGACGAAGCGCGTCTTCGGATGCTCAACCAGCGCGTCGCCGATATCCGACCCACTACCGGGCAGGAAGTTGACGACGCCAGCCGGTACGCCGGCCTCCTCCATCGCCTCAACCATCTTGTAGCCGATGACGGGCGTGTTGCTGGCCGGCTTCAGGATCACGGCGTTGCCTGCTGCGACCGGAGCCATCGTCATACCGGTCAGAATCGCGCAGGGGAAGTTCCAGGGCGGAATGATGACGCCGACGCCGAGCGGGACGTAGACCATCTCGGTCGCTTCGTCGGGCAGGTGCGCCAGCGGCACCGGCTGGGCGAGCTCAAACGCCTTGCGGCCGTACCACTCCAGGAAGTCGATCGCCTCGCAGACCTCGCCATCGGCCTCGTCCCAGGGCTTGTCGAGCTCGAAGACCATCCATGCAGCCAGCTCCAGCTTGCGGCGGCGCAGGATAGCAGCCATCTTGAACAGCGTGCTGGCGCGGCCCGTCGCCGACATCTTCTTCCATGACTGGAACGCACAGGTCGCGGCTTCGATCGCGTCTTCAACGTCCTGCGGTCGCGCCTTCGCGACCTCGCCGACGACCTCGTCCGGCTTACCAGGATTCGTCGATGTAATCCATTCGCCCGTCTCGCGGCGCTCCCCACCGATAACCAGTGGGTAGCGCTTCCCGAGTTGCGAGCGAACATCATCCAGCGCGGCCTTCATCGCCGCGCGGTTTTCCTCGATCGAGAAATCGGTAGAGGGTTCGTTATGAAACGCTGCACGAAGTGCCATAGTGATCTGGTGTCCCTTTCACGCCACCAAGTGGCTCACCGGCGAGCCACTTTTCCACCTCTAAGCGTACGTCGGGCTGCTAGTCTCCGACGACTCGAACCCTGGATGACGCAATTGCGTCGTTCAGCGCTCGCACCTCAGTATCCCGAATAGCTGCAAGGCGGGCTTTCGCCGATTCAAGCTGCTCGCTCAGCTCCGCGAATACGTCGCGTGCTTGTTGGGGCGGAGCGTAATCTGCTCCGTCGACAGAGTTGAATAGCGCATTCAGCTTCTCATGAAGTCCGCTCGGCCAAAGCTGTGCTTGATGGATGTTGACATCGATCAGGGTCGGCAGGATTTCGCGAAGCTGTTCCTCTACAGAATCAGCGGCCTGGCGGACAGTCTCATTGGATGTTCGCCGCTGCCAGATGGCTGTCTGGTCGAGCAGCGCGTCAATCTCATTGATTGTCCGATTCGTCTCGCTCAGTCGGTCGCGCAACTCTCGCAGCATATCCCGCTGGGCGGCCAGGTCAGCGTCGCTTGACTCAATGCGCGGATCGCGCACTACTTCAAATCCTTGCAGGTGGTCGGCACCATCGACCGTCAGCCGTACCTGATACTGGCCGGGCAAAACGGTTGGGCCGTCGGGCTGGTCCCACGCTTGCAATGCGGCGGTGACTGACTCGGCTCCCATCTCCCGCATGTTCCAGACGAAGCGGTTGAGGCCGACTGACGTTGTTGGGCGGGGGGCGTGCTCGTCATCACTCCGATAGGTGCGGATCTCGCTGCCGTCACTGTCAAGGATTGAAAGCGCCAACGGCTCAGTTTGTGTCTCAGCAAGATAGTAGTGGATGGCGACACCTTCGGGCGGATTCTCGCCTGCGGTAAGGAGTTGTCTGCCCGTTGTTCCGTCTGGTTGGTCGACTGGGTCAAAGAGCACCTGACTTGTGCCGGCCGAGCCGTAATTCACAACACCCTTGACGGGCGCACCGCCAAACCCGCGATAGCGCCGCAAACGGACGCTGGGCTTCGGCGCAAAGAGCCGTGCTGCCTCAGTGCCTGACTCCTGCGCGAGCTGCCGCAGGACGGTGACGTCATCAAGAATCCAGAATGAGCGTCCGTGAGTCGCGATTACCAGCTCGTCACCCTTCACGACCAGATCGTGAACCGGTACGACTGGGAAGTTCCCACTCACGCGCTGCCACTGCCCGCCGTCATCAAACGAGACGTACAGGCCCGATTCGGTGCCCGCGTAAAGCAGGCCGCGCACCTGTGGATCTTCGCGGATCACACGGGTGAAGTCGTCCGCCGGAATCCCGTTTGTGATGAGTTCCCAGGTTTCGCCGTAGTCGCTGGTCTTGTAGAGATAGGGCTTCGTGTCGTCGAGCTTGTATCGCGTAGCCGCCAGGTAGGCGATTCCGTCTTCGTGCGGCGAGAGCTCGATGATGGAGATGAGCGCCCACTCGGGAAGATCGCTCGGTGTAATGTTCTGCCAGTTCCGACCACCATCTTCCGAGATATGGACCAGCCCGTCGTCCGAGCCTGCCCAGAGCATTCCCGGCTGAGTCGGTGATTCGGCTAGCGCGAAGATTGTGCAGTACACCTCCGCGCCGGTGTTGTCGCGAGTGATTGGGCCGCCCGACGGAACCAGCTTTTCCGGATCGTTCCGTGTCAGATCTGGACTGACCACTTCGAAGCTTGAGCCCAGGTCGCGCGAGCGGAACAGCTGATTGCCCGCGACATAGAGGTCGTGCGGGGGATGCTGAGAGAACATAATGGGAAAGGTCCACTGCAGCCGATACTTCAGGCTTTCCGCTCCGGCCCCCCAGCCATACAGCTCTGGCCAGACGGTAATGTTGCGGATTTGGCCGGTGCGATGGTCGTAATGCGTCATGATGTCGTTGTAGGCGCGTCGGCCGGCCGGGCCGGAGGCGATGACGTGCCAGGGCTCGTCTGGCTTGATGGCGATATAGCCACTCTCGCCACCACCCGGCGCATACCAGCCGCGCTCGTGGATGGCACCGTCGGTTGTCGAGCTCGGAACGCTGATCGCGCTGTTATCCTGCTGCGATCCGTAGACGCGATACGGAAACTGGTCGTCGGTTATGACGTGGTAGAGCTGCGCCGTTGGCTGGTTGTAAATGCTCGACCAGGTGGCACCACCGTTGAACGATACACAGGCGCCGCCATCGTTTCCTTCAATCATGCGCTGGTTATCGAGCGGATCGATCCAGAGCGCATGGTCGTCGCCGTGTGGCGTGGGGATGCGGTCGAAGCTGGCTCCGCCGTCGATCGATTTCCAGAGGCTGTAGTTCTGGACGTAGACCGTGTCCGGGTCCTGCGTGTCAGCCGTAATGTGCATGTAGTACCAGGGACGGGTGCGCAGCAGTGCCTGCTCGCTGAGGCGAATCCAGGTGTCGCCATAGTCGTCGGAGCGGAATACAGCACCGTCTTCGGCCTCGACCAACGCCCAGACACGGCCCGGCTTCGCTCGTGAAGCAACGACGCCGATCTTGCCCAGCAAGCCCTGGGGCAGGCCGGAGTTGCGGGTGATCTCCTCCCACGTATCTCCACCGTCGAAAGAGCGCCAGATTCCCGAATCTTCTCCGCCATTGACCAACGTCCATGGATAGCGTTGGACCTGCCAAACGGCGGCGTAGAGGATGCGCGGGTTGGTCATGTCCATCGAGACGTCGTGTGAGCCGGCGCGATCGCTCTTATAGAGAACCTTCTCCCATGTCTCACCGCCATCGGTTGTCCGGTAGACGCCGCGTTCCTCGTTCGGTCCGTACGCATGACCGAGTGCGGCGGCGTAGGCGACATCAGGGTTTGTTGGGTGGATCTGGATCTTGCCGATGTGGCGCGTATCAGCCAGGCCGACATTTCGCCAGCTCCGCCCCGCGTCAGTCGACTTGTAGATTCCATCGCCGTGGACGACGTTGCCGCGGATACTCGTCTCGCCCATGCCGGCGTAGATCACGTTCGGGTCCGACTCGGCGACAGCCAGCGCTCCGACGGCTGCTGTATTGAAAAAGCCATCCGAGATGTTGCGCCAGGTCAGACCGCCATCCGTGGTCTTCCATACCCCGCCCGCACATGCTCCGAAGTAGAAGACCTGTCGATCGCTCGGATCCCCTGCGACAGCCACGACACGGCCACCGCGATGCGGCCCGATCAAGCGGAATTCCAGCCCGCTAAGCGTACGTTCTACGATCGCCGACGATTGTTCCGATTGCGTACTTGACACGAATTCGGTTCCTCCCCTGAGAATCGTTTCGTCGATTCCTGACGAGTGTTCGCTCAATCTGATCTGACGACACTGTTCAGGCGTTTTCCTCACCAGAGATGCGGTAGCCCTGCGGAGGTGTCGCGCCGAGCAGGTGGGTGACGAAGTAGTCCCACCGCCGCCGCACGAAATACGGGTCGTTCCCGCACGCATGGCTGCGGTTCGGCATGATCAGCAGGTCGAAATCCTTGTTTGCCGCGATGAGCGCATCAACGACCACGAGTGTGGACGCAATGTGAACGTTCTCATCCATATCGCCATGAATGAGCAGCAACTTACCTTCCAGATTCTTCGCTGATGTCTGATTCGCTTGCGCTCGATAGTGATCTTCAACCGGCAAGCCCATGTAGCGTTCTACCCACGTTGCTTTGTCGAGACGATGATCATGATTGCCGGCTGATGAGACACAGACCTTGTAGAACTCGGGGTGAGTGAAGATTGCTTGTGCCGAGGCATAGCCGCCAGCCGAGTGGCCAAAGATACCGACGTTGCTGAGATCGAACGATGGATATCGATCTGCCAACTGCTGGATCGCCGTGATGTGATCGGGGATACCGCCGTCGGCGAGGTTGCGATAGGAGACATCGTGGTAGGCCTTTGAGCGGCCTGGCATCCCGAGTCCATCGATCATGACGACCATGAAGCCAAGCTCGGCCAGGGCTTGCGCATGCCAGAATCCGGTAGCTCGACCACGAGCGACATCCGCGAACGATGTCGGAGCCTGGTTCACCTGTGGGCCGCCGTAGATATAGTCGACGACCGGGTAGCTCTGATTTGGGTCGTAGGTTGAGGGTCGATAGATCACCCCATAGATGTCGGTGACACCATCGCGCGCTTTCGCGGTGAATCGCTCGGGCAATTGCCACCCGGCGGCCAGGAGCAGCGACGCGTCCGCCTCTTCCAGATGAGCTACGTCACGTCCTTCGGCGGTGCGAAGGACGGAAACAGGCGGGGTAGCCACAGTGGAGTACGTATCGATGAAGTACGCGCCGCCGGGCGCGAACGTGATCGTATGGTCCGCATTCTCCGGAGTCAGTAGCGTCGGTGTGCCACCGTCGAGGCTGACGCTATAGAGATGCGTGAAGTATGGATCACGACCGGCTTCGCGTCCGAGCGCGGTGAAGTAGACGATGCGCTTTGCCGTGTCGACGTGCAGCACTTCGGCAACCGTATACGCCCCATGCGTTAACTGACGCGTTGGTTCAGACTGGCCCGCGTCGTATAGATACAGGTGTCCCCAGCCATCCTGATGTGAATACCAAATGACTTGCTCACCGTTGCCGAGCACCCGCGGAATGACGCTCGCCCAGTGAAGATACGGATCGATTCCGCGGGTGCTCGATTCCTCAGCGATCTGCGTCGCCTCGCCTGAGCGGGCATCAATCGCTGTCATGCGATACGCCTGGAAACCTCGATCGCGGGTAATGATGGTGTACTGGCTACTGTCGTCTGACCATTGCACCCAGGGCGTATTTAGCGGCGAGCCGTAGTAGAGCATCGGCAGCGGATCGATCTGTGCCGCAGTGCTCTCACCTTCCAGATCGAAGCACCACGTCTCCGCGTGTGGGATCTCGTCATCAGCGTCGCCAGGCAGCGGGTATGCATAGGAGTGCAGACGAGGACGAATGCTTCCATCGAGCGGAACAGATTGCACAAGGTGATACTGTTTCGCGTTCGTCGCATCAAGACGACACGTCAGCAGGCGCTGACTATCGGGCGACCAGATGACTACGGGAGCGTCAGGCTCGTCAAGCCCGCCCGCGATGAGTGGCGACGGCAGACGTTTGCCGACTGGCTTGTCCGCATCTCCATTCGTTGAGAGTTGACGCTCCTTGCCCGTTTGAACCGAACGGACCCAGAGATTGTCGTTGCGGACGAATGCGTCCCATTTCCCATCAGGCGATCGCACGACCTCCGGGTCTGGAGCGATAGCGCTGCCCCTCTGCTCACACGCATATGTGTTCAGATCCAGTGTCCAGCGAGACCCGTCGAACGTGAAGTCGACCGCTGTTCGATCGTCATCCAGATGCAGGTCAGCGAGTGGAAGCGCTGTTGGGTCAACCGGGATCCCGGAGGAACGCGATAGCTCGGCTGCCAATCGCTCGTGGTCGAACGCTAGTTCCCGGGTGCCGCTCTTTGCATCGACAAAGATGACCTCTTTGCCATTGCGCGACGTTCGCCAGTACCAGAAGGCGTCACCAGGGGTATTCCAGTGTGGCACGACTTCAGCGCCGAACAGGCGCTGATTCGCGTTCCAGGGCAGGTATCGTTCGGCACGAGCGTAGTCTTCAGGGGTTAGCGCCACTGGGCGCTGATGCGTGTTTCCTGGTTGTTCGTTGACACGGGTCACAAATGCCTCCCCATATTCAGCGCGTTCGACTCTTTGCTGGCTCAACTCGCATGACAGTTGCGCTACTGTCATGCGAGTTGAATGTCCGCTGTGTCCCACGGTTCTGCGATCCAACGCAGTCGCTCAGGCCAGAGACGCCTTGTCGAGCTCGATGATTCGACCGGCGTGACTCAGCGTATATCCAGTGAGCTTTGGCTGAATCGCCATGAGCGATGCGCCATGCCACAGCCAGACGGTGAGCTGGTTTTCCTGGAACAGCATCTGGGCCCGCTTGGCAATATCTTTACGCTTGTCAGAGTCAAGTTCCATTTCGAAATTGTCTGACAGCGTCTGCAATTCGGTGGCAATCTGCTGGAGCTCTGGAGTCGTCGCATCATCAATCTGTGTAATGGACCAGTAGGACTCAGGCGCCCACGAAGCCTGAATGGCGCTTGCTGAGGCGATGACTGATCCCTGAGAATGGTAGGTGACGTTCCAGTCTCCCTGGTTCTCGCGCCACTGATCAAGGTAGGCATTCCACTCCAGGGTGGAGATCTCCGAGTCGATTCCGACCTTCTTCAACTGTTCCTGGATGATCTGATTGTAGAGACCCCATCCTGCGAAATCACTGGAGAGTATGCTGACAGAGAGCGGCTTGCCGTCCTTCTTGCGGATCCCTCCGTCACCTTTTGTCCAACCTGCGTCTTCAAGAATCTGCTCGGCCTTGTCCGGGTCGTAGTCAATCATCGGCACGTCTTCAGTGTAGAACGGTGAGTTGGAATTGACGCCGGCTCGCGACTTCTCTGCATACCCAAAGAGCACTTGATCGATGATCGTGTCACGATCAATGGCGTAGGCAATTGCTTGGCGCACAGCCAGGTCAGACGTTGGCTCGCGCGAGACGTTGATGCTGATGAACTGGACTCCCGGAGCGGTCGTGGTCTCAATCGTAGCTCCGGCGTCCTTTGCGGTGCCCACATCTTTGGCATCAAGGCCGATAACCTCGATGGTTCCCGCTTGCAATTCGACGAGCTGGACATTTGTCTCTGGAATGATCCGAACCTCGATACCATCCAGAAGCGGCGCGCCGTTCCAGTAGTCGTCGTTGCGGACGTATTTGATGCTGCTTCCGGGTTCGTACGAGTCGAACTTGAATGCCCCGGTGCCGATCGGATGATCATCGAAGCTCCCGGAACTAGCAGCCTTTGGACTGATCTGCATCGCTCCCCAGAGCGCGAGGCCGTTGTAGGCAAAGAACACCTTCAGTTCGCGGAGGACGATCTTGGCGGTGTAATCATCAACGACTTCGATATGATCAACCGGTTCGTACGTGGTATAGGACGCCGAGTCTCCCGACTCAATGTGGCGCTCAATGTTAAATTTGACCGCCTCGGCATTGAACGGCTCGCCGTCGTGGAATGTGACGTCATCGCGGAGATGAAGCGTGTACTCCATGCCGTCTTCAGAGATTTCCCAGTCCGTCACGAGACACGGTTGAAGCTCTTCATCTTCGTCTAACACCAGCAGTCGATCGACCATGAAGTGGACTGATTGCCAGGTTGGCCAAGTGGACTTTGTCAGATCCCAGCTGGCCGGGTTTGCCGCGACAGCCACGCGGGCTGTACCGCCAGTCTTGCCGGAGCCTTCTGTCGTCGTTGTCGTGGACTCTGATGCGCCTGTTGTTTCGGTCGCCGATCCGGAGCCACTGTCGCTGGTTGCTGCTGGAGCGGTTGGCTCGGTCGATCCGGAAACCGTCGTGCTGGTTGGATCGCCTTCGTCATCGCTGCCGCAGGCAGCAAGAAGCGTTCCGACTGTCGGCAACGCAATACCGACGGCGGCCGCACGGCGAAGCATGGTGCGCCGGTTCAGTCGCGAGGAAAGGGCCTTGGCCGTGAGATCGTTAAGCCGTGTCATACTGGTTCCTCTCACCTCAGAAAAGTTGCCGAGTCGGTTCACAAACGCTCTTCTCGATGTCACTGATCGTTGATCTAGCCTGATGCCACTCTCCTCCCACTCGTTATTAATGGGACCTATGTCGGACGATGGATCAGCCTTCGGCGCGGTCTAGCGAAGGTGCGGATCGAGCGCGTCGCGTAATGCATCGCCAATCATGTTTAGTGAGATCACCGTGGCGAAGATAAGCAGGCCCGGGAAGATCATCAGATGCGGAGCTTCGCGAAGATAGCCACGACCCACACTCAACATCGCGCCCCACTCGGCTGTCGGCGGCTGTACGCCGAGGCCAAGAAACCCGAGGCCGGCAGCAGTGAGCAGTGAGCCAGCGATTCCCAGCGTGGCGTAAACGATAATCGGGGCCATGCTGTTGGGCAGTAAATGGATGTACATGATCCTGCTGCGACTGGCACCCATGGCGCGAGCAGCCTCAACGAATTCCTGCGATTTCAGCGCGAGAACACCGGATCTGACGATGCGCGCGAGCGTTGGCGTTCCCCAGATCGTCAATGCGACGACGAGGTTCAGAATGCCGGGGCCAATCACCGCAACAATCAGGATCGCCATCAGGATGCCCGGAAAAGCGAACATGATGTCGATGAGGCGCATTACCAACGTATCGGTCCAACCGCCGAAAAATCCGGAGATCAAGCCCAGGAATGTTCCCAGGATCACCCCCCCGGTAGTGCCGACGAGCCCGATGAACAGTGAGATGCGTCCTCCGTATGCGAGCCGCGAGAACACGTCTCGTCCCAACTCATCGGTTCCGAGCCAATGCTCGGACGAAGGTGACTGGAGTCTCGAAAGGAGAGATTGCTCATTCGGGTCCTGTTGGGCAATGACAGGCGCCATCAGTGCGATGGCGACAATCAAAAAAAGGAACGCCGCGCCGGCCATTGCAAACCGGTTGCGCACAAGCTCGCGGAGAACCCGACGGCGCCGACCTTGTGAACTGTTGTCGGACTGGTGGAGCGTTATCGTTGCGTTCTTGTTTGGCTGAGACTCTTGCAAGGGTGCTTCAGATGCACGATTGACTGACAAGACCATACTCCCCATTCTTCTCGCAGCAGACAGCAAGTATCGGCACGATTAGCTGAAGCGGATTCGCGGGTCGATATAGGCAAGCAACAGGTCTGTGATGAGGTTGCTGAACACAAATCCGATCGCGATCAGCAAAACTGTTGCTTGAACGACAGGGAAGTCCCGACCGTTGACACCATCGATCAGGTAGCGCCCGATGCCGGGCCAGGCGAATACCGTCTCGACGATCACAGTGCCGCTGAGGATGTAGCCGAAACTCAGTCCCAGGAGCGTCACGATCGGGATCAGCGCGTTGCGTAACGCGTGTCGGATTATGACGACGCGTTCATGAACGCCCTTCGCGCGAGCCGTGCGCACATAATCGTCATTGATTACCTCGAGCATGCTTGAACGTGTGTACCGGGCGAGGCCTCCAGCGCCGCCCAGCCCCAAAACCAGAACTGGAAGCACCATGTGCGTCAGCCCATCGATGCTCAGAAACGGTCCGCCAAGCCCGGATGGAGGAAGGATGGGGATCCGGACTGAAAATAGGAGAATCAGCATTAACGCGAGCCAGAAGCTCGGCACGGAAATGCCGAACAATGCTACGAACATCGAGACGTTGTCGATCCAGCGCCCGCGATACACCGCGGATATGACGCCAACTGAAATCCCGATGACTGCTGACAGCAGCAGCGACACTAATCCCAGGCGCAGTGTATGAGGAACACGGCGCTTCAAGTCTGCCGTGACTGAACGTCCCTCGCGAAGTGATTCGCCAAAGTCAAAGCGCGCTAATTTCCCAACATAGTCGACATACTGGATGTAGATGGGTTTGTCGAATCCATACTTTGCATTCACCTGGCGCTCAAGCTCTGCGCTCTTATCCGGCGGAATATCGGGAGGGATGAACAACGCCACCGGATCACCGGGTGCCATGTGCATCGCAAAGAAAACCAGGGTGATAGCGCCGAGAATGGTCGGCACAGCGAGGGCTAGCCGCTTCAGTACGTATGTGCGCATCTCGCAGGTACTCTTCCCCTCGATATCTCGCCTATTGACTCGACACGGCTGCGCCATCGCGAAGCGACGGGTGGCATCGCGCTGATACCAGCGCCTGCACGACATTCGCCAGAGTCGGACGAGACGGCGGTGTCCAGTCCTGATCCTGAGATGTGTCCAACAGGGTCAGCCTCTTGAGATTTCATCTCCAGCAGTTTCCTGCCGAACCTGAGTGCTGACTTGATGCCTGTCGATGATGTGCAACTGAGTCGATCCAGGGTATTGAGGGCAAACCTAGCAGTTCCAGAATGCTGTGTCAATAATCTCAGGCGTCTGATAATCATGTTACAGTATGCTGAACTGCTCAAAAGTACGATCCAGCCAGCACGATCCTGATGGCTGCGCGCCCGATGGCACGCTTGATCGGCGGTCAGGCACAATGAACTTTTCGCATAGCGGTTGACATAGCATGTCGTACAGAGAGGCGGGGCTGGGGAGATGGCGATGATGGTGGACGATACGCACGAAAACGGCCGTCATCGAGCCGAGGCGGCCTACGATCAGATCAAAGCGTCAATCATTCGTTGCGAGTTGCAGCCCGGTCAGCAGGTGACCGAAGAGCAGTTAGCGGCACAATATGGAGTCAGCCGGGGGTCAATCCGGCCGGCACTGAAGAGGCTGTATCAGGAGCAATTCATCCAGCTGGCAACACGCAATCGCTATTTCGTCGCACCGATTACCCTGAAAGATGCGAATGACGTCTTCGAAATGCGCCTGCTTGTGGAGCCTCATGCTGCTCGTCAGGCAGCCGGTCGCATCGACGTGGACACTCTCGCGCGATTGAGAGAGTTGAGCGTCGTCCACTACATTCCAGGTGATGCCAGTAGTGCCGAAGCATTTTTGCGCGCGAATACCGAATTCCACGTGACCATCGCCAGGGCGACCGGAAATGCTCTACTCGGCGAGTTTGTCGCTACGCTGCTCGATCGGGAGGAACGCATCAACAGGTTGGCCCACCTGATTGGCGACCGAAACCGAGACGCCCATAATGAGCATCGTGATCTCGTTGAGGCACTGTCGGACCGTGATGGCGAACGCGCAGCCGCCGTTATGGCTGATGGAATCATTTCAGCGCGCGGGTTTGTGATCGACTCAATGCTGTCGAGCCCTGCACTGCTGACAACCAACCTGGCCGGCCCGCCAGCCCAGTCCCCTCACTGATCCTTCTCGGGTGCCCCAATTCGGACGACTGAGCGCTGAATATTGGCGGTTGAGAGGTTGGAGACGCGGGCGAGCTGGGTGAGGCCTTCGATGCCTTCGGGGGAGAGGGTCCATTCCTGGTCGGCCAGGACTTCGACGAGCAGGTCGCGGTCGATGCCGTGGTCGCGCGAGAGGTTGCGGCGCAACTCGCGGCCGCGCTCGACGCCGATCTCCATTGCCCGCGCCAGCCGATTCAGCGCTGCCGAGACGGACGCCGGGTCGCGGGTGAGGTGCGCGCGGCGCGCGAGACAGAGATGGCTGACGAACGGTGTGTTGGTCATCAGGAACCAGGCGCGGCCGAGGTCTTCCTGGTAGATGTGGTCGCCCTCAAGCGGGATCAGCCCGGATGGCCCGTCGCTAACGATCGCGTGCAGATCATCGACGTGCGCGGGCTCCTCGGTCCACTCCGCTACGCTGATGCCGTAGAACGAGCGCAGCGTTGCCAGGGCGACGGCGCGTCCAGCCGGCGCGACGCCAGTGACCGAGACGCTGACGTTGTCAACGTCGTCCGGGCGCGTGTGGGTGGCCAGCGTGAGCATCGAGGCGCGACGGGCGGCGACGGCATAGTCGGCGACGATGGCCCACGAGTCGAGCATTGTCAGTCCGGAGATGCTGTCGATCAGGACGACGTCGGCATCGGATGCGCGCGTGGAGGTCATTCCCGGAACGAGATCGACGTCTGTCTGATCGGCCCAACCCGCCGCGAACGGGTAGGCCATTCTGGCTGTTTCCAGTCGATGATCGATTGCAATCCGTAGCGTCACGCGCCCTCCCTCATGCCCTCTATTGGCCGGATCGAAGTGTACGCGGCGCGTCGTTTCCCGTCGTCAGGCAGCCGGTTTGTGGGCGATCGCGACCATCTGCGAGCCACGATGGAGCTTGCGGATGGCGAACGATGCGGGGAGGGTCACGAGGAAGAACGGGATGACGCCGGCGGGCTTAGTGATGACGGGTACTACGGTTCGATTTACAACCCTGCGCATGCCTCTACTGGAGTCGCTATCGTTTATCCAGAGTCCAATACTGCTGACCAAGAAAATGATCTCGTTATGCATCGCTCCGAGCCGGCCCCGCTGGCTCATGATCTTTGGTCCGATAAATCCGGCCGTCCGAAGAGCTTGTCTCATATGGCGTGGTGAGAAAACGGAGTAGTGGCGTGGGAAGTCATTGCCGATCCAGTACGTGCCGAACACCTTTGACTGGATGGAGTTTCGGTTTGGCACCGAAAGCACGACCGCGCCTCCCGGCCTGAGTAGGTCGTAAACATGACGCAAGGTGTCGAGCGGCTGTGGGGTGTGCTCCAGAACCTCCCACATCGTCACCGCATCGAACGATCCAGGCTCGAATGACGCATCCTCAACGAAGCCGTTGTATATGTCGAGTCCGTGACGCTCGGCGGCGTAGGCGGCGGCGCAGCTGTTTGGCTCAACGCCCCGCGCATCCCACCCTTTGCCCTTCATCGTCGCGAGAAAATCGCCGACGGCGCAGCCGATATCCAAGACGTTGCGGCCGTCGAGTGCAGCGTTGATAACAGTCTCGCAACGCTTGTCAAAATCATATTCGGCGATCGATCTAACATAGTCTGGCTGATCGAAGACGGAATTATAGACAGGATAGTTTTCGGGATAGTGGCGTTTGATTTCCTCGGCGTCGGGACGCGGAGAGAGAAAGAGAAACCCACAGTTGGCACACTCGGAGAGGGTGTACTCGCCCTCGACGCCACACATCCGGTCCCAGCCCCGGACGCGAGGCGTGCTCTTATCGTGCCCACACAACAGGCAACGAACGGTCTCCATCTCTGCGGTCCCTTCTGTGGCAGTGGTTCCTGCCGCGGTCATCCGCCGGTTACGTCGGCGGAGAGCAACGGCCCACGGAACGTGACGTGGGCGGGGAGCGTCGGCGGCTCCAGCAACGAGAGTTCCCAGCGCGCCGGTTCCGTCTCGCTGAACCCGCTGCGCCGTAAGTAGTCGAGCACCATCGCGTTGCGCTTGCCTTCAATATACGGCGCGACGAGGCGAGTCGCGCCCTGTGACACGGCGAGGTCGGCGATGCCGGCCAGGAATGCGTCCTCGACGCCGCGCCCGAGCGCTCGACAGCTCATCAGCAGCGTGTCGATTTCGGCTACGCCGTCTCCGTCTGGCGGACAGACAAAGACGACGCCGACGAGCCCATAGTCGCCGAAGCGGTCGGCTGCGTTCAGCACAAGCACGGCTGCATTCTGCGAGAACGCGCGGACTTCCTCAACAGTTCGGCGCTTGAGCGAGAGGTTGAACTGATTAGTGCGCTGGGTGAGCTGCGCGACGCGCGCCCACTCCTGATCGTCCGGTCGGTGCAGGTCGACGTGCAGATCGAGGCTGGCGAGGAAGTCTTCGAGGCTAGCGGACTTGGTCGACTCGCGTCGCCGCCGTCCTTCTTCCTGCATCATGCGGGTGCGGGCAGCATCGACTGCCGTGGCCTGCGCGCCGTCGAAAATCCAGAGCCGCGCCAGGGTGTCGGCGTAGGCGGTCGGCTGCGTTGGCATCGGAACGACGTGTACCTCCGGCACGCGCGTCGCCACTTCGAGCCGCACGGCCGGGTCATCGTCGAGGAAGACGAAGGCATCGAGGCCGAGGTTCATCTCGTCGGCCAGCGCCCGCAGGTTCTCCGACTTGTGGTTCCAGTTCACGCTCCAGGTCGCGATGTCCTCGGGCCGCAGAATCATGCCCGGGTGGCGCTCGAAGACCTCCAGAACGTCCGCCTCCTCATTGCGGCTGACGACCGCGAGGAGAACGCCGCGTTCCTTCAGGCGCTTGAGCTGCATCTGGAAGAGCTGATAGGCGCGACCGGGACCGTCCGGACCCAGCTCGATGCCGTCCATGCCGACCTCGCCGATAACGCCACCCCAGAGCGTGTTGTCGCAGTCGATCGCAATCGCCTTGGCCGGAGAGCGACGACGTCCGCGAATGGTGCGCGCCAACGCGATGCCCAGCTCCTGGTATGCGCGTGGCGAGTATGGCGCGCGCGAGAGCATCTCGCCCGCGTCGTCGCGCGCGCGCTCGATGCCGATCTCCTCGATGACTGTTGCGAAGTCGAAGAGTGTGATGCCGGCGATGTCGGTCATCTTCCGCGACCACGTCCGCCGGATCGACTCGGCTGTAGCACGGTCGATCGGCGCTGCTGAAGAGACGAGCGGCGGGAGTGTGCCGACCAGCAGCTCGCCGGCCATCGAGCCGATCGAAACAAAGTGCTGCAGCGCGTCAGCGATCTGCTCGATGCGTGCTTGCGTGGCTGCGTTCGAGCCGGCCCAGAGGTCTTCGGGCCGCGTCAGCACGACCTTCACCCCGGCCCGGTTTGCTCCGAACGGTCCGTGCTCGTCGAGCAGCGTCTGAATGATTTGATCGTAGTCGGCGAAGGAGCAGGGCAAGTCGAATCCGAAGGCCGCACCCCAGAGGCGCAGCGACGACGCGAGCGGCTGGGCGGTGAACGACGCGGCGATGGTGACCGGCACCACGAGCCGTTCATCGGGTCCTGTGGGTGGCTGGGCGGCCAATGCGCGCGTCGCCTCCTGATGGTCGAGCAGCGGGAGCATGTCGATATCGTCCGGCAGGTCAGACGTAGTCGGAGCGGGCGCGTGAACCACGGCGCCGTTGGTTGCGCCGATTGCTTGCGCCGGCAGAGTGCCGAGGCGGTTATGGATCGCGTCGTCGATGTCGCGCAGCGTCTTGAGCCGATAGATGTCCTCCTCATCGACCGAGACGCCGTAGCGGTCGAAGATGGCGGCGGCAATCGCAAGCTGGCCCAGCGAATCCCACGAGGAGCAGGTATCGCTGCTGAGGTCGTCCGGCGCGGCGTCTGGCGCGATGTCGAGCGCCGTCAGCACGAGCCGCCGAAGGTCGGCCTCGGCTTCGGTCGGTGCCCCTTCGACGACGTTGGCCGGGATGGGAGGCTGCGGCGCTGTGTCGGCGCGATCGACGAATTCGTCGCGGGTGCGCCGGTATTGCGCCGGGTTGCCGCCCCAGACCTGTCCGGCCGGGATGTGGGTCATTGCTGCGACGACCGCGCCCGGCTCGACGATCGCGTCATGCTCGATGACGGTTCCCAGACCGACGCGCGACTCACCGCCGATAGTGGCGCGATCTCCGATGCGGATCGGTGAGCTGAGGTAGACGAGGCTGCCGTCGGCGCGGATGGAAACGCTGTGCGCAACCAGCACCGCGCCGCCACCGATGACGACCTGGTTGCCAATCTCAGTCAGGTCGGGGTCGTAGATCCGGCCCCAGTTGGTGACATCCTGACCGATCGAGCTGGATGGCGCGTAGGCACGCAGGACCAGGCGGCTGAACGTGGCCACCGAGCCGAGAAGCTGGACCAGTGGCAGGCCGGAAATCAGCGCCAGGCGGCGGTAGCAGACGATCGCCGTGACGACGTTGATGTCGTCCTTCACGACCTGCTTGAGCTCGGTGTTCTTGGCGACGACGCGGAAGCGCGGCTTGGGGTAGCGTCCGCCGATCGAACGGACGATGGCCGCCGAGATAGCCAGGAAGATGGTGAGCCAGATGACGTACAGGACTGGCGCAAGGATGACCGCCAGGTACCACGACCACGGGATCACCAGGCCGGAGAGCGCGATCAGACCGACAATAGCGGCAGCCGCAACAATCATTGGAGCGATCAGGAAACCGACCCCCACCAGATCAGCGGTGGCCGCAGCAGCAGACGGACCGGAGAGGCGAAGACGCATAGCAGTTCTCCCGGAAAGACCAGTTCGGGTGTCAGACAAGGCCAGAATAACAGGCGCAACCTGCATCAGCAATCCGGCGCGAGCAGCGCATTTCTACCGCATACTGTGGCGGGAGACAGCAGGCTTAGAGAGAGGATCGTGGGGACATGACGACGTTACTGACCGGTGGGAACGGCTGGGTGCCGAGTTTTGTCATGCGCAAGCTGGCGCGCTCTGGTGAGCGGGTCATCTCCTACGATCTGATGCCGGTTGATGACATGTTGCGCGAGCATCTGGGGGATGCGATCTCCAACGTTACGTTCATCCACGGTGACGTTACCGACGTGGATCATCTGCTCGCTATCGCCAGGAACACCGGTGTCAGCCGGATCATTCACGCGGCGGCCATCACGCCGCGCCTCTGGCGCGAGCAGAAGGAGCCGCGGCGGATTCTCGATGTCAACCTCGGTGGCACTATCAACGTCCTCGAAGTGGCGCGGGCGCTGCCGAAGTTTGAGCGCATGGTCTACATCGGCTCCGGCGCAGCCTGGGGCTCGGGGCACACCGGCGAGACGATCGACGAGGACGCGCCGAGCCTGGCGACCGGCCTCTACGGCATCACCAAGCACACGAGCGAGCGTGTGGCCCTGCGGTACAAAGAACTGTTTGGCCTTGATATCGTGTCGATGCGTCCGGCAAATGTCTACGGCCCGATGGAGCGCGACACACCCGGCTACGTCGGCGCGACCGAGCTGCGCGAGATGCTTCGCGTGCTGGTAACCGGCGAGGAGCTGCGCGTGGCCAGCCTCGACGGCCCATACCGCGACTGGACCTATGTTGAGGACATCGCCGAGGGGATCGTCCGGGCCTGGGCCACGCCGCATCTGCCGCATGACGTCTATTCGATCACCGATGGTCGGCAGTATTCGATTGGCGAGATGCTGGAGGCGTTCAAGCGCGTCTGGCCGGAGATCGAGTACCGGCTCGTCCCGGAAGGTGAGGCGAATACTCCCCTGCGCGATGAGCCGCGCGGGCCTCGTCCGAAGAATGACCGTCTGCGGGAAGACTTCGGCTGGGTGCCAGACACTCCGCTTGATGTCGGCGTAGCCAAATATCTGGACTGGATTCGCGAAAACGGACCACAATAACCCGTGGTAGGATGATTCTTGGCTACTCCAAGCGAATGGACGCGCTACGAGGCAACTGCTGTTTGTCATGCGCATGATCTCGCTGCATTCAATATGCAGCAGTTCGTTTGTGCTTGCACGTTTCGTGAGAGCTGGATTCTTCCGGTTCTCGTGTTGCGGTGACCTGTCGCGCGCAGTTGCCCCTGCTGCTCTGACATGGCCTGACGGCGACTCTTCGCGCCGTAGCGATGCAGCCAGTGAGGCTCGTTCGCTACGTCCAGGCTGAGCGACCGGATGGGTCGGGTGGCTTTGGCCAATATCGCAATTCAAACGGAAAGCGCCTCATCAATGGCAACAATCTCACACGGCGAGCAGACTCAACCCCGACGCTTCCGCCCGTTTGCCGCGCTCGCCAACACGACCTTCCGGATTGCGCCAGGCCTGAAGCCGCGCGCGCAAAGGACGATGACGAAGTTGACCTACGAGTACCTGAACCGGCGCGGAGTTGAGACAGGTATCTCGTTCATGAATTACGGATATGCACTCCTGAGCGACGAGCCGCGTCTGCCGCTCCCTCCAGAGGACGAGGACCAGCGCGCCGGATTCCAGATGTACAACGCGGTCGCCGGCGCGATCGACCTGACGGGAATGGACGTACTTGAAATAGGATGCGGGCGTGGTGGCGGGGCCGCGTTCGTCGCGCAGCATCTCGCGCCGCGCAGGGTGACCGGAATAGATCTGGCGGAACGAGCGATTGAGCAGTGTGTCGCGAACCATCGCGATGATCGGCTGCGGTTCAAGCAGGGCGACGCCGAGAATCTGCCGTTCCGAGAGCCGGCCTTTGACGCCGTGATCAATATCGAATCGTCGCACGCGTACCCCGACTTCGATCGCTTCTTGCGTGAGGTCCACCGTGTGCTGCGTCCTGCTGGCCATCTGCTCTTCGCAGACTTCCGCGAAGTCGAAGCGATTCCGCACCTGCGCAGCCAGCTTGCGCAGGCCGGCTTCACGATTGTCGAAGAAGAGGCGATCACGGCGAACGTCCTGCGCTCGCTGGACGAGAACGCCGGTCGAATGGCCGATGTCGTGCAGCGGTCGGTTCCGAAGCCGCTGCACGGTCTGGCCCGCGAATTTCTGGCCTCCGAGGGCAGCGTGCTCTACAAGGGCTTCCGCAACGGCGAGCTTGAATACGTCCGCATCGTCGCGCAGCGCGACTGATGGCGGCGCTGGCTACTCGGTGGCTGCTTCGTCGACGAACGCGGGATAGGAGCCGAACACCTTGAAGATGTCGCTCTTGGCGCGCATACGCTCCAGCGCCGCGGCAATCGGCGCATCCAGCCGGTGGCCCTCGATGTCGATCAGGAAGTAGTACTCGCCGAGGACGTTCTTGGCCGGTCGGCTCTCCAGACGCGTCATCTGGATCGTGTCGGCGGCCAGCTCTTCCAGGACGGCGAACAGCGAGCCGGGCACATTGCGGCGCACGGCGATGGCCATTGAGGTCTTGTCGTTGCCCGTTTGCGGATGGTCGCGGCTGGACAGGGCGACGAAGCGCGTCGCGTTCAGGTGGTTGTCCTCGATGTTGCGCGCCAGAATCTCTGCGCCATACAGTTCCGCCGCGCGCGCTGTGCCGATGGCCGCGACGGTTGGATCGCCGCCCTTGACGACGGCTTCGACCGCGCCGGCTGTCGAGAGCGCGGCCGTCTGGTTGGCGTTGGGCAGGCAGCGCTCCAGAAAGCGGCGGCATTGCCCGAGCGCCTGCGGGTGGCTATGCACTGTTTTGATCTGGGTGATCGATGCCCCGGGGGCTGCCGAGAGGCAGTGGCGCACCGGAACGACAACTTCTCGCGAGATTTGCAGCGCCGTCTCGTGGATCAGGAGATCGAGCGTGCCGGAGACGGAACCCTCGATCGAGTTCTCGATCGGCAGTACGGCGGTGTCAGCGACATCGGCTTCAACGGCAGAGACAAGGGCCGGAAACGATGTAAACGGTATGAGGGTGTCGCCCTCGTTCGCGACCATCATGGCCGCCTCTTCGCTGAACGTTCCGATTGGCCCCAGAAATGCTATTCGCATCCCACTCCGCCTCTGCTGCAGACTTCGCAAAACCCGTCCTTGCGAGTATACGTGACCTGCTCGGACAGCCCTGTGGTGGGGCAGCAGCGGCGCAACAATTTTGGCAGGGTGCAGGCATGAGTGAAGCCATCGGACAGGAGAGTGCTTATCGCGTGCGCAGTCGTCGACTCCACGTCGTCGTTCGTACGCTCTACGGCGGATCGCGCCCGGATGCGCCGATCGGCTCGGTGATCGACACGGCGGCGTGGCAGCGCCTCCGTCCCGTGATCGTTGCGCGTGGGTGGGAGCAGCGGGTCATCATCAGCGTCAAGCTGGCTCACACGCTGATATTCCTCGTTCTCTCCAGTGTCATCGTCCGGTTCGCCTGGTCGGGAGTGCATGGGAGGTGGGCACGCTGGATGGGGCTGACGCTGGCGGCCGTCGGCATCGAGACTGCGGTGATCATCGCCAATGGCGGGCGCTGTCCGCTGTCCGGCATCGTCGAGGACCTGGGGGCCGAGAGCGGGACCGTTTCGGACATCTTTCTGCCCGGCTGGATTGCCCGTCGTATCCCGCACGTTTCGAGCGCCCTGATCGCCGCCGGACTGCTCGGCCTGCTCGTCCGGCGGCTGATACGTCGCTACTCTCCGGCGTAGGCGCGCTCGATGGTCGCGATGTCGATCTTTTGCATCTTCAGCATCGCCTGCGTCGCGCGGGAATTGCCTTCGGGATCGCCACTGGAAACCAGCTCAAGGAGCCGGGTCGGCGTGATTTGCCACGAAACGCCGTACTTGTCCTTCAGCCAGCCGCACTGGCTCTCCTCGCCGCCGTCTGCCGTCAACGCATCCCAGAGTCGGTCGACCTCCTCCTGAGATTCACAGCGCACCATGAACGACGTTGCCTCGGTGAACTGGAATTCCGGCCCGCCGTTGATCGTCATGAACTGCTGGCCGCAGATCCGGAACGACGTCGAGATGACGTTGCCGGTTTGTGGATCGCGCATTCCACTGAGGATTTCGGAATCCTCAAAGAGCGAGACGTAGAACTCGGTTGCTTCCTCGGCCGTTCCATCGAACCACAGGCAGGGGACGATCTTCTGTGTCACGGTTCTGCTCCTTCATCACTGGCCCCGGCTCCGCTGCCGGTGCCGTATCCGCTCCGTTGTAACCTGGTCGAACGAGCGCGACCGAATTCGACAAGGACAACGACAGAGCCGCTTTCCGTGTCGGTGCGTGGCGGTATGCATCAGCATCCACGCCCGATATGATCTCGCGGTGTGCAGGCCTCATGCACGTTGACGCGGCGCTCGAAGTCAACGTGCCAGCCACAGGCCGCGCGGTGCGGCGATACGAGGGTGAGGGATCGATGGCAAATCAGGCGGATCGCAGGCTCCTCGCAGCAGCGCGCTGGCTCGCCAACACGGCCCGGATCGTGCCGGGGCGCGAGGACGTTCAGGATCCATACCGCTACCCCGTGCCGCAGGGAGGCTACCTCGGTGCCGTGCGCAACGAGTACGACACGCGAACCGGAGTCTGGTACCTGAACGGGCCCGTCTGGCACACGGGCCAGTCTATTCGGGCTGTTCTGATTGCCTGGCGGCGCACCGGCGACCCGGCGCTGTTGAAGGCCGCGCTGGCGATGGGTGAGTACATTGCTCGAAACGTCGTCAGCGATCCTGACGACCCCGACTACGGGCTGCTGCTGGCCTACGAGGGGGACAACGTCACCGTCAACAACCAGACGGTGCTGGAGACGCTGCCGGGACTCCTCGATCTTGCTGACGCGACTGATGACGAGAGCTGGCTCGATCTGGCCCGCCGCGCTGCGGACGTCGTGCTGCGGGGCTTCCTGCCGGACGAAGGGCTCGTCGTCGACCACTACCACGTCGCCGAACGCCGCTTCTTCCACGATCGTGACAATCCATTGCCGGGCCGCATCATGCTCGACGACGCAGCGCTCGTTATGCTGACGGAGCGCACCGGCGATGCTCGCTATCGCGACGCGTTCCTTGCGATGGCCGAACGCGGGCTACGCGAAGAGGACCCGCCGGGAACGTGGATCGTCTTCCCGCCGTGGCACCGTGACACGGGCCGGCAACATATCCGCTGTAGCTGGTGGTGGGGCCGACCGATGCTGACCGCATATGATCTGACCGGCGATCGTCGATTCCTCGACGCGGCTGTCCGGGCGGGCACGTGGTATCTGGACAACCAGAACCTCGATGGTGGCTTCTATTACGCGACGTTACGCGATGGTCGTCACGGATCCTTCGCGCTGGCGACGAGCGGCGCGGCGGTCGCGGCCATCCTGTGGGCCGATCTCCACGCTCGCACGAACGATCCGGTCTATCTCGAGGCCATTGGCCGCAGCCTGCGCTTTCTCGCTGCGGCGCAGTTCAGCGATGAGGCCGACGATCCAAGCGTTCGCGGCGCGCTCTGGGAAACGCTCAACGTCCCGGATGGAACAACGAGGCCCGGATTCCGGGTACGCGACATCGCCTCCATCTTTGCTGTGCGCGCCTGGGATCGACTGATCACGGACCAGCTGATTCCCGACGAGATCGCGCCGCTCAACAACGCCATGCCCTGGTAGGCCCGTTCCGGAGTACAGGCTCAGTGCCGCGTCAGGCGCTCAACGAGCGACGTGCCGTCCGGCGCGACGCCGGTCGCTTCGGCCCTGCGGTCGATCTGGGCGAAGCCGCGCTGTACGAAGCGCACGCCGAGGAAGCGCAATGGCTCCGGCTCCCATTTTCGGCCCGTGCGGTTGATGAACGGCAGATGTGTGATGTCGCTGTCGGTCTGCGTGATCATGTCAGCCAGAATGCGGCCGAACAGGTTGGACGGTCCGACGCCGGTGCCGGTGTACCCATAGGCGGCGGCCAGGCCATCCTTCGGGTCGTAACTGACGGTCGGAACGTAATCTCGCGGCCAGCCCAATGGGCCACCCCAGCTATGGGTAAACCGCACATCCTTCAGCATCGGAAACCACGCGCGCACGTCATCCTGCAGCATCCCGAGCGTCGGTCTGTGGCGGTCATACTCGTCGCGGATGCGTGAGCCAAGGTGATACGGCGCGCCGCGGCCACCAAACAGCACCCGGCCATCGGCAGTATGCGTCAGGTACTTCACCATGTTCGTCGCCGACGAGAGTCCCTCACGCGCCTCCCACCCAATCTGCTGCCAGTCAGTCTCGGAGAGCGGCTCGGTGAGCGTGATTAGCGAGTAGACCGGCATCACCTTGCGCCGCATCTCCGGGAAGCGCGATAGATACGACTCGCCGGCCAGCACGATTGTCTTCGCCCGCGTGTGGCCGCCTGCGGTGTGCAGTGCCGGATAGGCGCCGGTCGTCCAGCCGACGACTGGCGACTGTTCGTAGATTGTCGCGCCATGGCGCTCAACGGCGCGCGCCAGCCCGCGGGCCAGCTTGGCTGGATGGATCTTCGCGCCGTGGCGCTGATGGTGCCCGCCGAGTGCGCCGGCGACAGCAACGCGCTCTGCCACCTGGTCGGCGTCGAGCACGACCGAGTCGTCGCCGAAGCCGAATTCTTCAAGCGTGCGTTGCTCGCCACGCAGCAGGTCCAGCTGGTAGGGACTGCGCGCCACGCGCGTGTAGCCACCATGCACGTAATCCATGTCGATGCCTTCGCGTTCGGCGACACCGGCGATCTCGTCGAGGACCGTTCCGATCGCACGCTGCACGTCAATGGCCGGCTGCCGCCCGAAGAGCTGCGCCATGCGCCGCAGGCCGACTGGAAAGCGGTTGCCCACGGTGCCGCCGTTGCGCCCGGATGCGCCGAATCCGGCGATCTCGCTCTCCAGAATCGCCACCTTCAGCGACGGCTCGCGCTGCAGAAGATAATAGGCCGTCCACAGGCCAGTGAAGCCGGCCCCGAGGATAGCCACATCGACATCGACCGTCCCGCGCAGCGATGGCCGCGGCGTGAGATCGTCGCCACAGGTCTCGAGCCAGAAGCTATAGGACGCGTAGTTCTTCCCCACGCCACCCTCCCCGTTCGCGCGAATGCGCTGCAGTCGATGTCGGACCATGTCACGCGCGGTCCGGCACTGACGCTACTTGGCCGGGATCGGTGTGAGGACGAAGACCGGAATCTCCCGCGTAGTCTTCGCCTGGTAGTCAGCATACGGAGGATAGGCGGCAACGGCGCGTTCCCACCACTGGGCCTTTTCCTCTCCGGTGACTTCGCGAGCCAGATAGTCCCGCTTGACCGGGCCATCCTGCAGTTCGACGTGCGGGTTGGCAACGAGGTTGTAGTACCAGACGGGATGTTGGGGTGCACCGCCGCGCGAGGCGACGACCGCGTACTCGCCCTCGTGCTCGACGCGCATCAGCGGCGTCTTGCGCAGCTTGCCGGTCTTTGCGCCCACAGAGGTCACGACGACGACCGGCAAGCCGTTCAGCGTCGTCCCCTTGATGCCTCCCGACCGCTCGTACAGCTCGGCCTGCTCACGTGCCCAATCGGACGTACTCGGCGCGTATTCGCCCTTGAGTGGCATATTCGTACTCCTTTGTTCCGTGATGCGTCGACCGCGCCTGCACCTGGCTCGCCCGCGCAGGTCAGGGCGGGCGACGCCGGTTCAGTGTTCATCGTATCCACCGGCGATGCTCCCGCAGACACCATACCGACTATACCCGCACACGCGTGGTCTGATTGCTCTGTCTCACAGACGACCGCGACTCGTACGTTCGTCGCGGAGATGCTCACGGAGGCGGATCACCTGGTCATGGTCGCCATCCGTGGTGTCAAGGCGCTGGAACAATTGGCGACCAGCTCGCCCAACTTCCTGGTTCGTCCCGCTCTGGGCGAGCGCGCTGGAGGCTAGCGCAGGAAGTCGATGCCGTATTTGTTGAACAGGCAGTCGACGATGTCATTTGACACCTGCGAGACAACGGCGTCCTTCTGTGCGCTGTCTGAGCCGGAGAGGACGATTAACTCGCTATGGGTGAGGGTCTTGCTGACGTCGATCTCGCACAGGCTGGCGTCTTTGATGATCGGGTCGAGCAGGAAGACGATCGGTCCAGGTATCTGCGTCTCGAGGCAGGTACGCATCACCGCCTGGGTGAACGACGTGTCGTCCATCGACAGACTGATCAGCAGCGCTGGCGTCAGTCTGCCCTCCAGGCGGCCCTGAACCGAGTACCCGTCTCGACCGCGACGGTCGGCGGAATGAACGGGATCGGCGCAGGAGTTGGACGTGGTATCGGCGTTGACGTGGGGGCGGCGTCGGTGCCGAGGCTGCTCAGCGGCGAACGGGCTGCAAGCAACAGCAGCGCGATGCTGGGAGTCAGGCCGGGGATGTACGACGGGCGATCCCTCAGCACCCCCAGTCGCTGACTGCAACGCGACGCCCGGTCAGGGCGTCGCGCGGCGGGTATCGGCACGTCGTGAGGTTACTGCAGTGGGACGCCGAGCTGGTCGGAGACACACGCCAGGGTCGACTGTGTCAGCGTCTGGATCGTTTCCTGGTCCCCGCTCTCGATCTTCTGGACGTCAGCATCGGTCAGATCCTTACTGGCGGTCACGCCGCAGTCGGCCGTCTGCTGGATGATCGGCTCGGCCTGGGCGACCAGGCTAGCCGGTAGCGCTGTCTCGAGACAGTCACGATAGACGCCGGTGGCGCTGTCGGTCTTGCCGTCGCGCAGCTCCTGGACCATCGCCGGCGTTGTCTTTTCTTGCAGGCAGGTTCCGATCGCGCCTACCTCACCCATGCCAGTGGCTGGAGACGCAGTCGTGCCGGCCGGGCTGGTCGTCGCGGTGCTGCCGGTCGTGACGCTGGTCGCTGTCGCATCGTCAGTGCTATCGCCCCCGCAGGCGGCCAGCACCGCGATCAGTAGTACGGCGACTGCGCTCAGGAGCAGCATGGACCAGATCGAGTGGTTGGCGGTTCGAGTGGACATTCTCGCGATCTCCCTTGTCTCTCCGGTGATTCCCCGTGGTCGTATGGATCCCTTCGCGCCACGGTAGCGCATTCAGGGTCCTGCTCACGCACGAGCGGGGCCACGCGCGGCCAATCGGGTGAGAGGTTTCGGCTCAGATGGCGTTGAGGGCGGCGATGGGGAGGGGGATGTCGCTGGTCGAGCCAGCGATGGTCGCCGCCCGGCTCGACCTGGCTGGCGCGATGCGCGACAACCTTCAACGCCGCCTCATTGACGAGGTTGGTCAGGTCGGCCCCGGCGAAGCCGGACGTCACCGTGCTGACACTCGCGTTCGGCGCTGAGTTTTGAGACGATGGTGCCATTCAGGTTGAGGTGATGCTGGTCATCGATCCCGTGACGCTGAGCCACAGGCTCGATCGAAATCTCCGATCGACTGTATCATCGGCTGGTCCATCCCGATCGCCCGCCGTTCACCTTCACTGGTGCGCTACAGCATGACCTCAATGTGATTACCGAAGGGGAGCTACACAGGCATGGATCTCGCACTGGTCAACGGCAACCTGCTGACGATGGAGGATGCGCAGCCGACCGCCGAGGCGGCGCTCGTTCGCAATGGCCGGATCGCCCGCATCGGCACGTCGAGCGAGATCCGTCAGTCGGCAGGTGATGCGCACGTATTCGACTGTGACGGACGAACGGTCGTTCCCGGGCTGATCGACGGCCACGCGCACTTCGAGATGACGTGCTGCGCGCTGACGCACTGTCTCTCGCTCACGACGCCGCCATACAACAGCCTCGCCTCGATCGCCGACATGATTCACGAGCGCGCCAGCACGACCCCGCCCGGCGAGTGGATTCTCGTCCGCGGGTCGTTCAATCTCTACGCCCGCGTCGACGAGGGACGGCTCTTCACCCGCCAGGAGCTCGACGCCATCTCGGACCAGCACCCGATCGTCGTGTATTCGTCGCTGCACGTCACGATGCTCAACACCCTTGCGTTGCAGCTGCTCGGCCTGTGGGATCGCGAGCCACCAATGGGCGTCGTCCTGCATCGCGCTGAGGATGGCACTCCCACCGGTGTCGTTACCGAGGCCTGGGACCTGGTCCCGCCCTTCACGGTCGCGCAAGTTACAACGGCGATTCGTGCCCGTATGACCGACCTCTTCCTGGCCAATGGCGTGACGACGATCCACAACCTGCCGTACTCGGCAGAGGACATCCTCGCCGTCCAGGATCTGCAGGCGTCGGGGGAGCTGCCGATTCGCTTCCGCATGTACTATCACGTGCCGCACCAGATTGACCTCGATGGCCTGCTGGCTATGGGCCTGCGGCCGGGCTTCGGCGACGATCGCCTGCGTTATGGCGGAGTCAAGATCTTCGTCGACGGGGTTGGGCACGATGGCTACGGCAACCGCGTTTGGGACGTGAAGTGGGATCCGGCCGACCTCACCGAGTTCATCTGCCGTGTGCATGCCGCCGGCCAGCAACTATGGATGCACGTCTGCTCGCAGCCCTCCATTCACCTGGTGGCCGATGCCGTTGAGGAGGCGCTGCGCCGCCATCCAGCGCCGCACCGCCATCGCATCGAGCACGCCGCCGACTACCTTATCGACGAGGCGGACATGCGGCGACTTCGCGATCTCGGCATCCGCATCGTGACGACGCCGCAGTTCATCTACGCCCAGGGCGACGTGCTGTCGCTGCCGAACAGCCAGCGCTACCCGCGCAAGTTCCGGTTGCGCACCCTGATCGACCACGGCTTCGAGGTGATCGGGTCGAGCGATACGACCGGCAGCGTGCCGGACGGCATCGCGCCGCTGTTCAACATCGCCTGCGCCGTCACGCGCCGCACGCTCTCCGGCCGGCAGTACGTCCCGGAAGAGGCCATCACGGTCGAGGAAGCCTTCAAGCTCTTCACCCGCTGGCCGGCGGCCGGCACGTTCGAGGAGCGCGACAAAGGCTCGATTGCCGTCGGCAAGCTCGGGGATTTCACCGTCCTCTCCGACGATCCGCGGCGGGTCGCGCCGGACGCGCTCTTCGATCTGCGCGTCGAGGCGACGATCATCGGCGGCGATGTTGTTTGGAGGCGGGGGTGAGCGCGGTGCCGGTGCCAGAGTTCTGACGTACCTGAGGTCCGGATCGCGTGAGTTGATCGGGCCGGTCTATTCCAAGCCCGGCCAGGGTGGTGGACTATACTTAAGCGTTATGGTGACGAACCGGCTGCGACGAACCAGCACGACGAAGCACGAGACCGCCGCCTGGCGCGTCTTCGCTGCTGTGCCGGTCAGCGACGCTGTCCGTGGGCAGATGCGTGACATCCAGAGCGCGCTCGCGCCACAGGGCTGGCCGATGCGCTGGGTGCGGCCGGAACTGGCTCACCTGACGCTACGGTTCTATGGCAATGTTGCGAGCGATCGAGTGCCAGACCTGGCATCGCAGATCGCGCCGGTCGCGCAGGCCGCTCGACCATTGAGGCTGGAAGCGTCGACAATTGGCGCGTTCCCGTCCGAGCATCGCCCGCGTGTTATCTGGCTCGGATTGGTGGGCGACGTCAAGCCGCTCGAAGCGCTCGCCGGAGCAGTGACGTCCGCAACGAGTGCCTTCGGTCCGCCGGAGCGTCGCCCATTTGCGCCACACATTACGTTGGCGCGTCTGCGTGATGGCGCTGCCGCTCCGTCCGACTTCCGTGCTGTGGTGGATCGAATTACCCGCTGCGCTGTACCGTTCGTGGCCGACAGGTTGCAGCTCATTCGGAGTGAGCTGGGGCCCGGCGGACCGACCTACACAACGATTCACGAGTGGCAACTGGGCGCACTTCCGGAGATTGACGATCACGGTTAGCGACCGCAGACATTGACGACAGAACGACATTCATTTCCGGCATCATGCCGCTGACCTGCAGATCAGGAGTCTCCCAATGACCGACATGTTTGACCGCCTCAAAGAGCTGGAGCGCCGCTACGACGAGCTGACCCAAATGCTCGGCGATCCGGCTATCGCGACCGATCCCGACAAGCTGATCGAATTCGGCCGCGAGCGCTCCGATATCGAGGATGTTGTCGTTGCCTATCGCGACCTGCGCGCGCTCGACGACCAGATCGCCGACGCCGAGCTGATGGCGAACGACAGCGACGCTGACATGGCCAGCATGGCGCGCGAGGAGCTCGACATCCTGCGCTCCGACCGCGAGCCGCTGATCTCACGGCTGCGCGGCCTGCTCGTCCCGAAGGACCCCAACGACGAGAAGAACGTTATCGTCGAGATCCGGGCCGGCACCGGCGGCGATGAGGCCGCCCTGTTTGCAGCCGAGCTGGTGCGCCTCTATTCGCGCTACGCCGAGCGGCAAGGCTGGAAGACCGACATCCTGAACCTGAACGAGACTGGCATCGGTGGCATCAAGGAAGCCGTGCTGGAGGTGCGTGGGCGCGGCGCGTATAGCCACCTGCGCTACGAGAGCGGCGTGCATCGCGTCCAGCGTGTGCCGGTGACGGAGTCCAGCGGACGTATCCACACGTCGGCTGCAACCGTCGCGGTGCTGCCGGAGGCCGAGGACGTTGATATTCAGATTGATGAAAACGACCTGCGCGTCGATGTGTTTCGCTCGACCGGCCACGGTGGCCAGAGCGTCAACACGACCGACTCGGCGGTACGCATCACCCATCTGCCGACCGGCATCGTTGTGAGCTGCCAGGACGAGAAGTCGCAACTGAAGAACCGCGCCAAGGCGATGGCTGTCCTGCGCGCGCGCCTCTACGATCTGGAGCAGCAGCGGCTCGATGAGGAGCGCGGCGGCATGCGGCGCTCGCAAGTTGGCAGCGGCGACCGCTCGGAGAAGATTCGCACCTACAACTTCCCGCAGGACCGCGTCACCGATCATCGCCTGAAGATGAGCCTTAGTAATCTGCCGAGCGTGATGGACGGCAACATCGAGGCGTTCGTCCGCGAGCTGCAAGCCCTTGACCAGGCCGAGCGCCTCCAGCTCGCCGGCATGGCGTAAGCACGACAGCAGATGATTTCGTCTCTCCGTAGGGACAGGACCCGGCCTGCCCATCGCGGGGTGCCCTCTGGGCCATGGCGACGCCCCCACGCAGACCGTCTCCCCGTTGGGTCACTGCGGTTCAGCCAACGGCATGCTGCGAGGCAGACAGGCGATCGATGTAGGGGCGTATTGCATACGCCCGGCCAGGCCTCACCACCGCGTCGGTGCGTGCTGATCGGTCGGGTTGGCGTATTCACGGCCAGCCCCCACCACCTCGGCGTGTGCCATTCATCAGGGTCGACCTTTGCAACGGGCGTATGCAATACGCCCCTACATATACGATGCGCGTCGCACCAGATTTCCCTTGTCCCCGCACAGATGCGGAGCCGATCGGGATGCATTTCATCGACCCCGGGAGGTCGACATGGCCCAGAGGGCACCCCGCGATGGACAGGCCGGGTCCTGTCCCTACGAAGCGATGTGACGCCTACATCCCGGCACCCAACCGCCCCAGCCCCAGGACACCCCTCTCCCCACGGGAGAGGGGCCGGGGGTGAGGTCCCCTCATGACCCGCACCCACCTGTCGGCGCTACAGCATGCGACAGTCCAACTATCCAGCATTAGCGACTCGCCACGGCTGGATGCCGAGGTGCTGCTGCGTGAGGTGACGGGACTAGATCGTGTCGGCTTACTGCTGCGCTTTGCGGAGTTGTTGCCGGACGAGCAGGGTGCGACCTTCAACGCACTCATCGAGCGTCGCCGTGCCGGCGAGCCAATCGCCTACATCATCGGGCGACGCGGATTCCGTTCGATCGAGCTGGCAGTCGATGAGCGCGTGCTGATACCACGCCCCGACACGGAGTGGATCGTCGATCTGGCACTGACGTGGCTGGCACAGCACAGAGGGCCGCGACGTGTCGTCGATGTCGGGACCGGCTCGGGCGCGATTGCGCTGGCGCTGGGGAGTGAGCTGGATGCCGGGCGGTCTGATGTCCAGATCGTCGGGGTCGATGTCTCGCGAGATGCGCTGGCTGTCGCGCGTCTGAATCGCGAACGGCTTGGGCTGCAGCGGCGGGTTGATCTCGTTGCCGGCGATTTGCTGTCGGCGATTAGCGGCTCGTTCGACCTCATCCTCGCCAATCTGCCCTATCTGCGACCGGGCCAGATGCACCCATCGACTGATCGCGAGCCGCGATTGGCGCTCTTCGCCGGCCCGGATGGCTTCTCCCTGTATCGAGAGCTGCTGCGGCAGGCAGCCGCCCTGCTCACGCCCGATGGCATGCTGGTTGGCGAGATCGATCCGGCGCAGGCGGAGCTGGCCGTCGATGTCGCACAGCAGACGATGGGCCGAGCAGCCGTCGTTCGCCGGGATCTTGCCGGAGATGCACGCTATCTCATTGTCGGCGACACTGGTGTCCTGCAACGATAAGTGCAAACACAGCGATTGGTGGTCGTGCGTTGGGAGGCGAGCGAGTGAGCGAGTCATACGATGTCATCGTGATCGGCCTTGGCGGTATGGGCAGTGCCGCTGCGGCGCACCTCGCGACGCGCGGTTTGCGCGTGCTGGGGCTGGAGCAGTTCGGCAGGCTCCACAAGCTGGGTTCATCTCACGGGCATAGCCGGATCATTCGTGAGGCCTACTTCGAGGCGCCGGAATACGTGCCACTTGTTCAGCGTGCCTATGTGCTCTGGCGTGAGCTGGAGGCGGCGACCGAGCGCGACCTGCTGACAATTACTGGTGGGCTCACGATCGGAGCGCCCGATTCGAACTTCATCGAGGGCGCACTGGAAAGCGCAAAGCTCCACGGATTGCCCTACGAGCTGCTGGATTATCAAGCCGCTGAGCAGCGATTCCCCGGTCTGGCGCTGGGCGACGGGCTGATGGCGGTCCACGAGCCGAACGCCGGCTTCCTGCGACCGGAGGACTGCATCGACGCGCACCTCACCGTCGCCGAGCGACATGGCGCGGAGCTGCGCTTCGAAACGGGCCCGGCGCGTTGGGCTGCCGATGGCGACGGAGTGTCAGTCACGACCGCCGCCGGGACGTACCATGCGGATCGTCTTGTTATCGCGGCCGGGCCCTGGTCGGCCGAGGTCATCCCTGATCTCGCGCTGCCGCTGGCGGTCGAGCGCATCGTCAATATCCACGTCGAGCCGACGCAGCCGGAGCTGTATGGCGCCGATCGTTTCCCGGTCTACCTGTTCCAGGTGCCGGAAGGGCAGTATTACGGGTTCCCGGCGTTGCCGGGGCAGGGCGTGAAGATTGGTCGCCACGAGGGCGGCGAGATCACCAACGCGCACGACATCCGTCGTGAGGTCGATGAGGGCGAGATCGCGACGCTGCTGGCTGCGCTGGCCCGCTATCTGCCGGGTGCGGCCGGCAAGGTGACGTCGAGCCTGACCTGCATGTACACGAATACGCCGGACGAGAACTTCATCATTGACCATCATCCGGCAGCCGAGCAGGTCACGATCGCCTGTGGGTTCTCCGGGCATGGCTATAAGTTCGCCAGCGCCATCGGCGAGGTATTGGCCGATCTGGCGATCGACGGCGCGTCGCGCCACGACATCGACTTCCTCGCGCTGTCCCGCTTTGCCTGACGTACAACAGAAGCGGGCTCCCAAACGGGAGCCCGCTTACAACGGTCTATGGTGGTGTTGCTCAGGCGCGCTGGCGGCGTGCCTTGTTGAGGTCGAGCTCGATGCCCGGCTTCGCTAGTGTCTTGATGCAGCGCGTGCAGGCGTTCACCTGGCGGAGCGTGCCGCTGTCAAAGACACGAGTCTTCTGAATATTCGGCTTGAACGGGCGGTTGGTGCGTCGCTTCGAGAAGCTGACGTTGCGTCCGAAGGCGACAGTCTTACCGCAAATCTCGCATGTCCCGGCCATGACGTTCTCCCTGCTCCCTGTCCGGTTGTCCTTTTCCTCGAACCGACGGCCCGAACACGGGCGGGAAGTGACGTCGGCCACAACCCGCAATGATACAGGAGTCTACCGGGAACCGGCAATCCGTCGATGTTGGATAGCAATCGAGCCTGTCGGCCACCGATTGACACCAGTCTAGCGGAACGCTACATATCCGACCTGGCTATGGCTGTGAGCGCGGAGTGAATTATGGGGACGGCTTTCGCCCGCGTCGCTTGCGCATGGCTTCCGCACTGGAATACTCGCCACTACGGCGTTGACGATCTACTGAGGTAATAGGGCTAGCCGTCGTTTGGCGGCCGCTCATATTCAGTCGGACGATGCGTTCGCTGGTGGGGCGGCGAGCTTGAGGTAGCGGCGGACGCTCATGCGATTGCGTGAGTCGTCGGCGAGCCCCAGCAGCAGGAGCAGCTGCTCCTCCTCTGCGCCATCGCGGGCCTGCTCGACGGCGTAGGTGTCGCGCAATGTCTGCGGCGAGATCTGCTTGCTGATGCCGGCCGACCGCGCTACCCGCTCGACGAGCTTGTTGACCGATTGCGGCAACAGCTCAAAGAGGCGGTCTTCTGGCGCGTAGTCCTCGATGTAGCGGTCATAGAGCGCCGTTAGCTCCGGGCCGGCGGCGAGCTTGCGCTCCTTGGCCGCCCAGCGCGGGTTCTCATAGAACACGTAGACGATTGGCGCGTCGGGATCGCTGAAGTCGATATGGTCGCGGCGCAGCGCCAGAAGCTCGCCGCGCGACAGCCCCAGGTTGAGCAGCAGCCAGACAATCAGCGCCGAGCGCGACGAGTCGTTCGCTGCCGCGTCGAGGATCGCCTGCTGCTCGGCCTCGAAGAGCGGGCGCGGGGTCTTTAGCGGGATGTGGTCAGGATAGAACGACTCGGTCGGGTCGGTTTCGAGCATCTTCGCGCTCTGCACCAGCCACTTGAACAGTTGGCTGACTGAGGTGAGTCGTCGCTTGCGCGTCGAGCGCGTCTGCGCCTCGCCGAGGTAATGTGCGATGTCGCGCGCCGTGACGGCGTCGATCGCCTTGGGTCCAACGACCTGCTCAAAGATCGCCAGGTCGTAGATGTAGGACTCGACCGTGTTCTTCGGATGCTGGGCCTGCTCAAGCGCACGCCGGAACCAGAAGCGGGCGATTGGCAATGACGCCTGCGGCGTCAGCGGCGCGACGGCGGCGATTTTCGGGGCATAGGTACTGCGGCCAACAACATCAAACAGCGGTGGCTGTGACGATCCCACCGGCTGGTCAGTGTCGTGTGCGTTATCGTGCTGGTCAGCCATCGCAGTTCCATTCGGCGGCATGCCCGACGCGGCCACTGTAACGGAACATGTGTTCGACTGTCAATCGCTCCGGCAACGCATGCCTGGGCGGTTCCAGCCGCGGACGACGTTCGATCTACGAGAGGACTTGAGAGCATCCTGATGACGACGCGGCGAACATTTCTGAAGCGGACGGTTGCGGCAGGCGCGGTTGTGGCGCTGGGTGGGAAGTTCGGCTTCCCCCGACTGGCGCAATCGCCTGCGACAGCGCGATCCACCTTTTCTTCGACGCAGCTGGCAGGCCAGCGGGTTATCTTCTCCTATCCGGGCACGACCGTGCCGGAGTCGCTGCTGGCGCAGATCCGTGCTGGGGCAGCCGGCGGCGTCATCTTCTTTGGCGAGAATATCGTTGACCATGACCAGATCGCTGGCGTCGTCGCGCAGCTCGCCGCAGCGCAGCAGGCGAGCCCGATGACCGCGCCGCTGCTGCTGATGACCGATCAGGAGGGTGGGCTGGTCCGGCGCCTGCCTGGCCCGCCGGACGAATCGGCGCGTGACATCGGCCTCTCAGGCGATCCGGCCGGAGCGGCGAGCGCGGCCGGTCGTGCTGCCGGCGAAAATCTGGCCGGTGTCGGGATGAATGTGAACCTCGCGCCGGTTCTGGACGTCTTCCGCGAGGAGGGTGGGTTCGACGATCAGTACGGTCGCTCGTTCAGCAACGACCCGGGCGTCGTCGCAACCTGCGGCGCGGCGTTTATTGCGGCGCAGCAGGCGGTCGGCGTTGCGGCGACGGCCAAGCATTTCCCGGGTTTGGGCGCAGCGAGCGCCGACGAGAACACCGATCTCCGCTCGGTGACTTTGTCGGTGAGCCTCGACGATCTGCGCTCGATCGACGAAGCGCCATATCCGGCAGCGTTTGATGCCGGCGCGAAGCTCGTCATGCTCTCGTGGGCGATCTATCCGGCGTTGGACGGCTCGCGCCCGGCCGGCCTGTCTGGTGTCATCGCGTCCGACGAGCTGCGTGGCCGACTCGGGTTTGCGGGCGTGACGATCACCGACGCGCTGGAGGCCGGCGCGGTGACGGCCTTTGGCTCGCAGGAGGAGTGCGCCGTGCTGGCCGCCGAGGCTGGCATGGACCTCATCCTGTGTTCGGGGCGCGATGTCGGGCAGGGGCAGCGCGTTGCGGCCGCGTTGGCGAGCGCGCTCGACTCTGGTCGGCTGGATGCCGGTGCCTTCGCGACGGCAACTGGCCGCGTCGATACGCTCCGCGCGTCGCTGTCGGCGGGTCGCATTTTTCCGGAGACTGGCTACACGGTCCGTGGGCCATTCCTGCAGTACTGGAACACCTTTGGCGGTCTGGCCGTCTTCGGCTTCCCGATCACCGAAGAGTATGTCGACGGCTCGACCGGCTATCTGACTCAGTACTTCGAGCGTGCCCGGCTGGAGTGGCACCCGGGCGACTGGGCCGAGCGCTTCGACATCGAGCTTGGCTTGCTGGGCGTCGAGATCGCCGAGCGCCACGGTCTGCTCGGCACGCAGCCGTTCCTGCCGGTCGATGGTCACAATGACGCCAACTGCACGTTCTTCCCGGAGACGGGCCACCGGCTCTGCTTCGGCTTCCGCAGCTTCTGGGAGGCGCACGGCGGCCTTGCGATCTTCGGCTTTCCGATCAGCGAGGAGTACGCCGATTCCGAAACGGGCTATACGGTGCAGTACTTCGAGCGCCAGCGGTTTGAATACCATCCCGAAAACCCGCCGGAGTGGCAGGTGCTCGGGGGATTGCTCGGCAGCGAGGTGCTTGAGTCCTGATCGGCTGAGCTCTTAGACAATCGGTGTGAGCGCGTGCTGCGGTTGACGTCCGTGGGAGTCCAGCCGGTCGGCCAGGCGGTGGACGGCGACCGACAAGCGCCGCACGCCTTCGACGATCTCGTCGTCGGTTGGCAGCGTGAAGTTGAGACGCATGTCGAATCGTCCGCGACCCGACGCACCATCGGCGTGGAACGACTCGCCGGGGGCGAAGACGACGCCCTCGCGAGCCGCCTCGGGCAGGAGGTCGCGAACGCGGATGCCTTCAGCGAGGCGACACCAGAGGTAGATGCCGCCCTCGGGCCGGTTCGCGGTGACGAGGTCGCCGCAGTATTCCTCCAGCGCTGCCAGCATGCGGTCGCGCCGTAGCGGGTAGGCGGCGTTGACCCGCGCGAGGTGCATTTCGATCAGCCCACGGGCGAAGAAGGCCCAGACGACGCGCTGGGCGAGCGCATTCGTGTCCAGATCGACGAGCTGCTTCATCAGCGTCAGGCGCTCCGCGACCGGCTTCGGCGCGGCGACCCAGCCGATGCGGAAGCCGGGGAAGAGCATCTTCGATACGGTCGAGAGGTAGATGACGTTTGAGCGCCCCTCGGCCTGGTCGATGGCGACGAGCGGTGGCAACGGGCGGCCATCAAAGCGCAATGCGCCGTACGGATCGTCCTCGACAATCGGGATCTGGTAGCGCGCCGCGAGATCGAGCAGCCGTAGCCGGCGGCCCATCGACATCACCGCGCCACTCGGATTCTGGAATGTCGGCAGCGTATAGATGAGCTTTGGCTGGCGACGCGGCAGAATCTCCTGCAGGAGATCAACCTGCATGCCATCCTGATCGACCGGGATCGACATCAGTCGCGCGCCGGCTGCGCGGAAGACCTGCGCCGCGCCGAGATAGGTCGGCGACTCGAGAATGACCAGATCGCCCGGGTCGATCAGCGTCCGAGCCAGGAGATAGAGTCCCTGCTGCGAACCGGCTGCGACGACGATGTGCGCTGGGTCGACCTGTGCGTTGACCCCCGCTCCGGCCGCCGTCCGCGCCATCCAGCGCGACAGCTCATCGCGCAGGGGCGGGTAGCCCTCGGTCGGCGTGTGCTGGAGGAGCGTCTGCCCGGCATCGCCGAGCGCCTCATCGAAGAGCTCGCGAATGTCGGCGATGGGGTACAGCTCCGGCGACGGGATGCCGGTCGCCAGTCGGATGACGTCTGGCCGGGCCGAGACGGTCATCGCGTCACGCAGGAGCGCGTCGTCCATGACATCGGTGGTCGGCGTGAACAACTGCGCCCACGGGATCGGCGTCGAGCGTGAGCGGGCGCTGTCGATCGTCGTGCTTGCCGCACCATCGGACGTGTGCGTGCGGGACGACCAGGCGCTCGCGCCGAAGGCCTCCGGCTCTTCGTCCGGAGATCCGTGGATCACGATCGTGCCGCGGCCGACCTGTCCCGACACCAGCCCGTCTGCCGCGAGCTCGCGATAGGCGTTCACAACCGTCGTGCGGTTGACGCCGAGCAGCTTGGCCAGCCGTCGCTCCGGCGGGAGTCGCCCTCCGGTGGGTGGATCACCGTCCAAAATGGATTGGCGGAGCTGTTGAGCGATCTGCAAATAGATCGGCACGGCGCATTCGCGATCCAGAGTGACGTGCATTCGAGCGCTCCTCGTTGTTCCCCATCTGAATGGGGGAGTCCAATGTCGGCCATTGTGGCATGCGAGACACCCGCCTGACCAGTCGAAGTGCCGGTCGGAGCGTGGATTTCGTCATGCTTGTGCGCTGCGCACAGTTGGGTTGTATATTCGTCACGACGAGACAGTACGGACACGACGGGCCTGCGCATGGCGGACATCACGATCGACGACATCCTGCACTGGCAACGCGGCCTGACCTATCGCGCGCCACTCGGTCGCGCAACTGGTGACGGCATTGACAGCAGTGTCTCCTGGGCTGTGACGATCCGCGCCGCTGCACCGATCCTTCCGCCATTGCGCGGCGGCGAGATTGTTGTCGCGCCGCCGCGCCTGCTGGAGCAGGTTCGCGAGTCGGAGATGGTCGATAGCGCGACACTGGTGCGTGCGCTCGCGGGGCAACCGATCGCGGCGCTGATGGTCGATCCCACGTTCAGTGAGGTGGCCGTTGATGTGCCGCTGCTAGTCAGCAGCAGCGCGTTTCCGCAAGCTGCCGAGGCGACGCTGAATCGCCTGATCATCGAGCGCCGCGCCGAGCTGTATCGCATCGGCTCAGACCTTTCGCGGGCGCTCTCAACCGCGACCGTCTCCGGCGCGGGGTTGGACCAGCTGCTCGACACGGTCCGCGACGTTATCAGTCGCCCGCTTATGCTGATTGAGGCGAACGGTGCGATTTCAGCACGCTCGGACGACGCGCCGGATGAGGCGCCACTGGCGAGCGATGACCTCGCGGCAGCGCTGCGCGTCGGTGGTCAACGGCGGGTGCTGGATGCCACCGGCAGATCGTGGCTGATCCAGCCGCTACGTCCGAGTCGGGACGACGGCCGACGTGAGATGGCGCTCCTCGTCGGGCTGGCCCCGGACACATCGACCGAGCCGGAACGGCTGGCGGCCACGCAGAGCGCGGCGACGCTGGAGCTGGTGCTGACCCGCGCAATTGAGGCTGGAGGCAAGGGACGTGAGTGGAGCGGACGAGAGCCGCTCGTCGCAGAGCTGCTCACTGGTCGACTGACAAACCGCGTCGCCGCCGAAAGCCGTGCCCGCCTGATCGGGCTGGACCCCGCCGAACCATTGCGTGTTGCGCTCTTCAGCTCGCCATCGTCCGGTCTGCCACACCGGGTCCGCTCGGCGCTCTCCGATCAGCGCGGCCGGGCGACGGCAGCGCTGGGTGAGCATGAGTTCGCCGTTCTCTCGACCAACGAAGCGCGGCTGGGTGTCCTGCTGAGCGACCTGACGGTGGCAATCCATCGCGTGCAGCGCGGCGATGCGGATGCACGCGTCGTTATCAGCGAGCCGGTGGTGTCGGTTGGGCAGGCCGAGACGGCGCTTGCTCAGGCACGCGTGCTGTCACGCCTGACTCGTGATGCCGGGCTTGCTGGTGAGGTGGTCCGGGCGGACGAGCCGGAGCGGCTGGGCCTTTTCGGTCTGCTGCTGCCGATTGCCGCCGGTACCGAGACGACCGCCGCCGATCTGCGCGTGCGCCTGGAGCGCTTCGCCGATGCGGTGATCGGCCCGCTGGAGCAGCAGGACGACCGACGCCACAGCCATCTGGTCGAGACGGTCGATGCCTGGTTGGCGCACGCCGCCATGCTCGCGCCGACCGCCGATGCGTTGGGCATTCACCGCAACACGCTCGCCTACCGACTGCAGCGCGTCGCCGATGTCACCGGCTATGATCTCGACGACGCTCAGATTCGCTACACACTGCGACTCGCGCTGGACGTGCGGCGGCTGCTCGCAACTGAGTGATCGCCATCTGGTTGCATGCTACGATGCGTCGATGTGGCACGGTGCCTGAGAGTGTTTCCGGGATTCACAAACATACTGGAGGAGATGCGTGAAGAGCGAGACGCGAGCATTTCTCGATCGGCTGCTGGTAACCGCAAGCCCATCCGGCTTCGAGAATGAGGCAGCGCGGGTCTGGCGTGCCGAGGCGGAGACGTTTGCCGACGAGGTCATCGTCGACGCGATGGGGAACTCCTTCGCGCGCCTTAAGGGCGACGGGCCGACCGTCATGATCGAGGGGCACATCGACGAGATCGGCGTGATGATCTCGCACATTGATGACAACGGCTTCCTCTGGTTCCAGCCCATCGGTGGCTGGGACGATCAGGTGCTGGTCGGACAGCGCATCCGCATCCTCGGGAGCGGCGGCCCGGTCGTCGGCGTGATCGGCAAGAAGCCACGCCACCAGATGACCGAAGAAGACATGAACCGCGTGTCGAAGATCCGTACCCTCTGGATCGATATTGGCGCGCGCGATGCTGACGACGCGCGCTCGAAGGTGTCGGTCGGCGATGCCGGTGTCATCGAGCAGCCACTCATCGAGCTGGGCGATGACCTGATCGCCTCGCGCGGTCTGGATAACCGGGTCGGTGCGTTCGTCGCGCTCGAGGCGCTGCGGCTGCTCTCGGAAGGGGAGCGGCCTGCCGCCGATGTCTGGGCAGTTGCTGCGGTACAGGAGGAGATCACCTTCGGCGGCGCGCACACGAGCGCATTCCATCTCGATCCGGCGGTGGCGATCGTGCTCGACGTAACCCACGCGACCGACCACCCCGACGCCGATATCCGCGGCAACGGTATCTGCAAGATCGGTGGTGGCCCGGCGCTGGCGCGTGGTTCGGCAGTGCATCCGATCGTTCACCAGCGGCTGGTCGAGGCGGGCCGGGCGGAGAACATCCCGCACAGCATCGAGGCGACGCCGCGCCGCACCGGCACCGACGCTGACGCAATCTCCTACGAGCGCGCCGGTATCCCTTGCGGCCTCGTGTCGATCCCGAACCGGTACATGCACTCGCCGAGCGAGATGGTGAGTTTGACCGATCTGGACAACTGTGCCGCGATCATCGCGGCCTTCACCCGTCGGTTCAACGCCGACGTTGATCTGCGTCGCGTCTGATGGAGTCAGGGGGCGGTCGTTAGCGCCGCCCCCGTGTCGCCTGCGCGAGCGCTTCGGCAAGCTCGTCGTCCGGGTCGCTGATCCAGGCGCGGGCCAGTGTTTCGGCTGTGTCGCGATCGCCGATCGCCAGCTCGCCGTCGATCACCAGCTCGCGCAGGCGCTCTTTCACATGCTTGATCCAGATGCCCGGCGGCAGGTCGAACATCGCCATCAGCTCGTCGCCGTCCAGTGGCGATTGCAGTTGGGCGAGTGATGCTTCGGCTTCGAGCCGCGCCGCGTGCTCGCGCAACCCGGCGACTCGCCGGGATGCGGCGGCCTGCCGGTCGGCGCGGGCGCTGGTGACATCGGCAGCAGCCAGGTCGAGCAGATCCTCGAACGCGTCGCCGGCCTCCAGGGCCAGACGACGGACAGCCGCGTCGGTCCAGCCCGGATCGTAGCCCGCGCCGCGCAAGTGCATGGCGACGAGGAGCGCAACGCGCTGCTCCAGCCAGCGCTCCTGCTTCAGCCGCCGCAGCGCACGCCGCGCCAGGTCTGCGCCGGCGATCTCGTGGCCGAAGAAGTGGACCTCGCCACTCGGATCGACTGATCGGGTCATCGGCTTGGCGGCATCATGCAGCAGCGCTGCCCAGCGAACGGCCAGCCGCGGTGGCGTCTGGGCAACGACGCGGACGGTATGATCCCAGATGTCCTTGTGGCGCGCGCCGATCGAATCGCGGTCGTCCTCGGCCATCGGCTGGGCCTCCGGCAGCACCCAGCGAATGAGGTCGGCCTCGTGGAGCGCCCAGAGACCATCGGCGACGTGGTCGCTGGTCAGCAGGCGGTTCAATTCGGTCGCGATCCGTTCGCGGCTGATGCGCTCGAGCGATTGGCCTTGTGCCCGCATGGCGTCGAGTGTGTCGGGCGCGATGGTGAAGCCAAGCTGAGCAGCGAAGCGGGCCGCGCGCAGGATCCGCAGCGGGTCCTCGCGAAAGCGCTCGGCAGCATCGCCGACAGCGACGATCTCCCGGTGGCCCAGATCGGCGATCCCGCCGAACGGATCGATCAACGCGCCATCGCGCGGGTCGAGCGCCATCGCGTTAATCGTGAAGTCGCGCCGCGAGAGATCGTCGCGCAGCGTCACGTCGTGCGAGACAGCCGGTCGGCGGTCGGGCGTCGGGTAGGTTTCGCTGCGATAGGTCGTGACCTCAACAACGATGTCCGGTAGCCCGTCCTGCTGAAAGACGAAGCCGATCGTCCCGAACTGCTCACCGACGTTGAACGTTGCGCTCGGCTTCGCAGCCGCACCGGCCTGCTTGGTCTGGTCCGGCGTTGCCGAGGTTGTGAAATCCAGGTCCGCCTGCCCTCGCCCGAGCAGCAGATCGCGAACGATCCCGCCGACGAGATAGAGCTCGTGGCCGGCTTTGTCGAATGCGTCGGTCAGGCGCAGCACGATGTCGTGCTCACGGGCCGGCAGCCGCTCAATCAGTTCAGGCAATCGCACGCGGGCATCACTCACTCAGGCCACGCTCCTCTCCGCGCCCAAGTCTAAAGGACACAGCGGGAGGGCGGGATGCGAATCGCACCGTCAGTGGATCGTCAGCGGCGGACCGATCAGTGCGAGGTCATAGCGCTGCCAGAACGTTGGCTCCTGCGGACCCATCGCGCCGGCCTGGCCCAGCGCCAGAAAGAAGTCCTCAATCTCTCCCGCCGGCGTGATGACGAAGATGATCCGGCCCGGCTCGCCACCCAGATAGGCCCAGGTGTGCGGGATTCCGCGCGGCCCGAAGAGGCTGTCGCCCGGTCCCAGGTCGAACTGCTGGTCACCGGCCTCGATGCGGTAGCGACCGGCAATAACCGAGAACCACTCGTCCTGATGCGGATGAACATGGCGTGGCGGGCCGCCCGGCGCGTGGTGAGCGATCTCGGCAATGACGATCGCCCCCTGGCTCTCGGCGGCCGTGACCTTGATCTCGAGCGTGCCGATCCCCAGGTTGTGGATCTGGCCTCGACGATCGCTCCCATGCGGAAGAAAGAATGGCTGAATCGGGGTTGCTGCCATGCTCTGCCTCCATCACCCGATTGCGCAGTGCCGTGTTCCGTCGATGCTACTGTAGCGCTGTCCCGCAAGTGGCTCTATGCGCCACTCAGGCTACATCTACGAAGCCGAGAGGCGACTTCGGGTTGGTGGTGTTCTCGAAGGTGTATCCGGGAAACTGGGGCGGGCGTGGAGGTTGGCCGGTTATGGATGGGCGGTGCGCAGCTATAGATTGACGCGAGGGTGCTTAGCCAGCGCGTCAGGCACGATACCGCTTTGCGTGGCGCACGACTAGCGGTCCGATTCTGGTGAGAGGCTGACGCTTCAGGTCGTCTGGCTGGCCGGCGTCGTGATATTCGCCTGTTGCGTCTCGGTCCAGCGGCCCATCGCGCGGTACTTCGCGTAGCGTGCCTGGAGCAACGCGTCCGGTCCGTCGGCGGTGAGCTCGATGAGCGTATCGAGATGGCGCTCGATCGCATCGCCAACGGCGACGATCGTCGCTGCCGGGTCTTCGTGAGCCGGCGTCGGCTCCGGGATGATGTCATCGACCAGACCGAAGGAGAGCAGGTCTGGCGCTGTCACCCGCATCGCCGCTGCGGCCTCGGGAGCGCGCGCGGCGTCCTTCCAGAGGATCGCGGCGGCAGCCTCGGGGGACGCGACGGAGTAGACCGAGTTCTCCAGCATCAGTACCCGATCGGCGACGCCGATCGCCAGCGCTCCGCCGCTGCCGCCCTCGCCGATAACGACCGAGACGATCGGCGTCTCAAGCGTCGCCATCGCGTAGATGTTGTCGGCGATTGCGAACGCCTGTCCACCCTCTTCAGAGGTCAAGCCGGGATCAGCGCCGGGGGTATCGACGAAGGTGATGATCGGAAAGCGGAACTTCTCGGCGTGGCGCATCAACCTGAGCGCCTTGCGGTAGCCGGTTGGCTTCGGCATGCCGAAATTGCGGGCGATGTTTTCCTTTGTGTTCTCGCCCTTCTGGTGGCCGAGGATCATGACGCTGCGACCACGGAAGTGAGCGAGCCCGCCAACGAGCGCCTGATCGTCGCCGGCCGCGCGGTCGCCGTGCAGCTCAACGAAATCGGAGCAGAGCTGGTTGACATAGTGCAGCGTGTGCGGTCGCGCCGCGTTGCGCGCGATCTGGACGCGATCCCACGGCGAGCGCTCGTTCGACTCAGGCATCTGCGACTCCAGCGACGAGACGCTCGGGCGGGACGAGGCAGCCGGCGGCCTGCTGATAGATGTTCATCAGCAGGCTGATCGATGCCTTGAGTGCCGACCGCGGGACGACCTGGTCGATCATGCCGTGCTCCAGAAGGAACTCGGCGGTCTGAAATCCCTCCGGCAGCTTCTGGCGGATCGTCTGCTCGATCACCCGTGGCCCGGCGAATCCGACGAGCGCGCCCGGCTCGGCGATGATGACATCGGCGACGGTTGCATAGGACGCGGTCACGCCGCCATAGCACGGGTCGGTCAGAATCGCGATGTGCGGCAGCCGCTGCTCGGAGAGCTTGGTAAGCGCCGCAGTTGTCTTGGCCATCTGCATCAGCGAGAACAGCCCCTCCTGCATACGAGCGCCGCCCGATGCCGAGACAGTGATGAGCGGATAGCAGCCGGCGGCAGCCCGCTCGGATGCGCGGGACAGCTTCTCGCCATAGACTGAGCCCATGCTGGCACCCATGAACGAGAAATCGGTCACGACCAGGGCGGCCGGCCGACCGCCAATGGTGATTTCGCCCGAGATCACGGCTTCCGTGACGCCGGACTTGGCCGTTGTCTTGTGCGCCTTCTCGGCGTACGTCTCGCCGTCGACGCTAAAGCCGAGCGGATCATTCGGCACCAGCTCAACGTCCCACTCAGTGAAGCTCTCGGGATCAGCGAGGAGGGCAATGCGCTCGCGCGCGTCGAGGCGGAAGTGGTAGCCGCAGCGCTGGCAGACGCGGTGACCGTGGAGGTGCTCCTTGTTGTACGCCAGCTCGCCGCACTTGGGGCACTTGACCCAGAGGTCGTTCGGCACCTGCGAACGGACGTCCTCTTCGTCGGAAGTTGTAAATCGTGGCTGGCGTCGAAAGAGTTCTCTCATTGTGGTCCCGGGATATCCTTGCCGGAGCACGGTGGCACGCAAATCGCCTCCCGTTGTCCGGGTGTCGGCGGGCGGCAGTATAGCATAGCATCGGATTGATCCCCGTCCGAGTATCGCGGCACGGCCAACAATCGTCTATCCTCGTACCAGGTGGTGCGGCTGGGGCGAAGGGAGAGCAGAGATGGCGGCGCTCGAACGGGAAAAGACCGTTGCGATGATCCTCGCCGGTGGTCAGGGAGAGCGTCTGAGCGTGCTTTCGCGCCAGCGTGCCAAGCCGGCGGTGATGTTTGCCGGCAAGTACCGGATTATCGACTTCGCCCTGTCAAACTGCGTCAACTCCGGGATCTACGATGTCGCTGTCCTGACGCAGTATCGTCCGCACTCACTCAACGACCACATTGGACACGGGCGGCCATGGGATCTGGACCGCGCGACCGGCGGCGTCCATGTCCTTCAGCCATATCTTGGGCGTGCGCGCTCGGACTGGTATCGCGGGACGGCGGACGCGATCTACCATAATCTGTTCTACGTGCAGGAAACCCGCGCGACCGATGTGCTGATCCTCTCCGGCGATCACGTCTACGCGATGGACTATCGCCCGATGCTTGCGCGCCACCGGGAGCTGAATGCCGACGTGACCGTCGCAGTCCAGCCGGTGCCGTGGGAGGACGCCAGCCGGTTCGGCGTCATGACGACCGATGACGAGGATCGCATCATCGACTTTGATGAGAAGCCGGCCCAGCCGCGCTCCAATCTCGCCTCGATGGGCGTCTATGTCTTTCGCGCCGAGGTGCTGCTGGATGTCTTCCGGCGGCCTGACAGTAACCTCTCAATGATCGACTTCGGCCACGAGGTCATTCCGTTCCTGATTGGTGATGGCAACGTCTTCGCCCACCGGTTTGCAGACTACTGGCGCGATGTCGGGACGCTGCAGTCCTACTGGGAAGCGAACATGGAGCAGCTGGAGGATGTGCCGGGCCTGAATCTGTATGATCCCGACTGGCGCATTCACACGCGCAGTGAGGAGCGGCCGCCAACCAAGATCATGGATGGCTCGCATGTTTCGCGCGCGCTGCTTTCAAACGGCTGCATCGTGATTCGCGGCGAGGTGTATCACTCGGTGCTGTCTCCGGGGGTGATCGTCCATGAAGGAGCGATTGTCCGCGATTCGATCATCATGACCGACACCGTTATTGGACCCGGAGCAGTCATTGACCGCTGCATCATTGACAAGGCCGTGACCATCGGCGCTGGAGCGCAACTTGGCGTTGGCGATGACTACGCGCCAAACTGGCTGGAGCCGTCGCGCCTGAACACCGGGCTGACGATCGTTGGTCGGGGTGCCAGCGTCCCGGCGAAGGTGACAGCCGGCCGCAACGTGCTTGTCGCGCCGGATGTCGATGAGACCGCATTCGAGTCGCTTGAGATCGTCAGCGGAGAGACGATCGACCCGAATGTGCCAATCTGGTCGTGAGTAGCCGTCGGCGGGGTGTCCATCGCCGGCGTTATGGCTTGAGACAACGGGGCCAGCGTGGCACAGTTGTCGATGTGCTGCGCTGCCACATGATCCGGTGCGCCATTCCATGACGCGTGCGACCTGACATGAACAACGGACACGTGCTGATATTGCGCAAGTAGCACTCTCGGTGCGCCAGTCCGCAGCGTACGTACCAACATGATGGGGGAGTTGTTGGTGGCCGAATCCGCTTTTCTATCTGACTCGCAGCTGGAACAGCGTCACATCGTTGATCTGGAGCGCATCCTGATGACGGTGCCGGAGTCGGACCGTGCTCGCTTTGCGCGGCTCTACGAGGTGCTGGCGTCGGTGGGGCGGCTGGTGCCGCCAGAACACATGCTGCGCTGGATCGATCGATATTTTGGCAGCGCCAAGGCTGTCTCCGAGCAGAAGATCATGCGCGTCACCAACCGCTGGACGCTCGAAGGCTCGCTGTTTAACGAGCTGCGCGCCCGGCGTCCGCTGGAAGCACGCATCCCGGCTGACCTGGCCGACGAGATCGCGCGGACAGCGCCCGATCCGTTCTGTGAGCCGGAGCTGAATACGCCGGCCGATGTCTTTGGTCGGATCGAGGGCAAGTACTCGATCAGCGCCAGCAACATCGCCAAGTACGATGGCTATCACGGCGTCGTCATCTTCCGCGAGCACGATCCGCTTGCGTTCACCGAACCGTCGGTGCAAGACGCCTTCGACGTCGCGATGCGCTGGCAGGAGGCATGTCACAGTATTGACGCCGAGGCCATCTATCCGCTGATCATGTGGAACTGCCTCTGGAAGAGTGGTGCATCGATCCCGCACGGCCACATGCAGGTCAGCCTGACCAAGGGCATGCACTACGGTCACATTGAGCGCCAGCGACGCGCCGGTGTTGCCTACGCCGACGCGCACCACGCGAACTATTACGATGATCTCTATCGCGTCCACGAGTCGCTCGGCCTGGGCCGCACCTATAACGACGTCCGCGTGATGGCACATGTCACTCCGCTAAAGGAGAAGGAGTGCATGCTGTTTGGCAACGCGCTGGACGAGCAATTCACCCGCACGGTTTATCAGGTGCTGAACTGTCTCACCGACCACCTGAACGTGGTGTCGTTCAACCTCGTCATCTGGCGACCACCGCTGACTGAGACGGACGAGGATTGGACCGACTTCCCGGTCATCGCGCGTATCGTCGATCGCGGCGACCCGCTGAACCGCACCGCCGATTTCGGCGCGATGGAGCTGTACGCGGCCAGCGTCGTGTCGAGCGACCCGTTCAAGGTTGCCGGCGCACTCTGGAACTGCCTCGATAACTAAACCTCTGCCTCCCCGGATCTCCTGTGCGCCCCGTATCATGGGCGCGGCCATTGGTGGTGAGACGAGGGGATGGTATCGGGAATGGCGACAGGGGACCTGCGGGTCGGGGTTGATATTGGCGGGACGTTCACTGACCTGCTGGTGTTCGATCCCGAGCATGGCCGCTTCCAGATTGGGAAGACGCTAACGACGCCGGACGATCCGAGTCAGGCGGTCACCGACGGGCTCGTCGCGACGCTTGCTGAGGCCGGCATCACTCCGGCGGCGGTGCGCGGCATCGTTCACGGTACAACGCTCGTCACCAACGCGATTATCGAACGCAAGGGCGCGCGGACGGCGCTGCTGACGACGCGCGGCTTTCGGGATGCGATTCAGATCGGTCGCGAGCATCGCTACGATCTCTACGATCTGTTCCTGGAGATGCCGCAGCCGCTGGTTCCGCGGCATCTGCGACTGGAGCTGGACGAACGCATTCTCGCTGATGGCACTGAGGTGACGCCCGTCTCGCCTGCGCAGGTGAGCGAGCTGGCCGACCAGCTCGCCGCTGAAGGTGTCGAAGCAGTCGCGATTGCCCTCATCCACGCCTGGCGCGATCCCGAGCATGAGCGGCAGGTCGAAGCGCTTCTCGCGGAGTACGCGCCCGATCTGATCGTCTCGACCTCATCAAGCGTCGTCCCGGAGATTCGCGAGTACGAGCGCGTATCGACAACGATCGCCAACGTCTACGTCCGCCCGATCGTCTCGCGCTATCTGAGCCGCCTGGAGGCATCGCTGACTGAGCTGGGCGTCGGAGGACGACTGCTGATCATGCTGGCGTCCGGTGGAACCTGCACGGTCGAGACGGCGCAGACATTCCCGATCCGCCTGATTGAGTCCGGGCCGGCGGCCGGAGCCCTGGCTGCGGCTGAGTACGGCCGCCTCTCGGGCACGCCGGACGTGCTGTCGTTCGACATGGGCGGCACGACGGCGAAAGCCTGCCTGATCGACGACGGCCAGCCGCTGACGACGGCCGATTTCGAGGTCGGGCGCGTCTATCGCTTCAAGAAGGGCTCCGGTCTGCCGATCAAGGTGCCGGTCATCGAGATGATCGAGATCGGCGCTGGCGGCGGATCGATTGCCCGCATCGATGCACTGGGTCTGCTGAAGGTCGGGCCGGACTCGGCTGGTTCGGATCCCGGGCCGGCCTGCTACGGGCGCGGAGGCGCTGCGCCAACGGTCACCGATGCTGACCTCGTTCTCGGCTACCTCGATCCTGAGTATTTCCTCGGTGGGCGGATGGCGCTTGATGTCGCAGCCGCCGAGGTGGCGATAGCTCGCGACGTTGCCGAACCGCTGGGAATCGACGTGCTGCAGGCGGCCTGGGGCATCCATCAGGTTGTCAACGAGAACATGGCCAACGCCGCCCGGATTCACGCCATCGAGCGCGGCAAGGATCCGCGCGCCTATCCGGTGTTCGCGTTTGGCGGAGCCGGGCCGGTGCACGCCTGGCGCGTCAGCCGCATCTTGCAATCCCCGCGTCTGATCGTGCCGCTCGGCGCCGGCGTGATGTCGACCGTTGGCTTCCTGGCCGCGCCACTGGCGTTTGACTTCGTGCGCTCGTACTACGGACGCCTCGACGCGCTCGACTGGGCGCACGTCAACGCGCTGCTGGAGGAGATGGAAGCCGAAGGTCGCCAGATCCTCGGCAGCGCCGGCGTCGCGGAGTCGGCCATCACCGTGACGCGGACAGCCGAACTGCGCTATGCCGGACAGGGACATGAGGTGTCGGTGCCTCTGCGGGACGGATCGCTTGGCGATGCGGACGTCGCTGATCTGCAGCGTGCATTCGAAGCGGTCTATCGGTCGCTCTTCGAGCGCATCCCGCAGGGGAATCCGGTCGAGGCGCTCTCGTGGCGGGTCGGGGTAGCTGGGCCGCGCCCCGATCTGCCGCTGCATCAGCTCGCCGGCGCGATTGATAGCGCCGCAACGGCGGAAGATGCGATCAAGCGCGAGCGTCCTATCTACCTGCCGGAAGCCGGGGAGCGCGTCTCCGTGCCGGTCTATGACCGCTACCGGCTCGGGCAGGGCGCGACGTTTAGCGGGCCGGCGGTCGTTGAGGAACGCGAATCGACCTTCATCGTCGGGCAGGATGCGCGTGTGACAGTTGATGAGCTGATGAGCCTGGTCGTGGAGGCAGCTGAATGATTGATGCCATAACGCTCGAAGTCATGTGGAACCGACTGATTGCCGTCGTCAACGAGCAGGCTGCCGCGCTGATGCGCACATCGTTCACGACGATCGTGCGCGAGTCGGGCGATCTTTCGGCAGGGGTGTTCGATCGGCGCGGCAACATGATCGCGCAGGCCGTCACCGGCACGCCGGGGCACATCAATGCTATGGCGACCTGTATCCACCACTTCCTCGCCGTCTATCCAGCCGAAACGCTCGCACCGGGCGATGTGCTCATCACGAACGATCCGCAGAAGACATCGGGGCATTTACACGACTTCACCGTCATCACGCCGATCTTCCGCTCCGCCACCCAGCCGACGCTCGTCGGATTCTTCGGCAACACCTGCCACGTGCTGGACATTGGTGGTCGCGGCCTGGGTACTGACGCGCGTTCAGTCTACGAGGAGGGGCTGTTCGTTCCGATCACCAAGCTCTATGACCGCGGCGTCGAGAACAGCGAGCTGGTGAAACTCCTGGCGGCGAACGTCCGCACGCCGGAGCCGGTGCTGGGCGACATCCACGCGCAGGTGGCAGGCAACGATGTCGGCGGTCGGCGACTGCTGGAATTCATGGATGAGTTCGCGCTGGATGCGTTGGAGCCGCTGGCCGATGCCATCATCGAGCGTTCCGAGCGGGCGATGCGCGCTGCGATTGCCGACCTGCCGGACGGTGAGTGGAGCAACGTCGTCTACTCCGATGGCTACGAGGAGCCGGTGCGGCTCGAAGTGACGCTCACAAAGCGCGGCGATGAGCTGTGGGTCGATTGGGCCGGCTCCAGCCCGGAGAGCTCGCGTGGCATCAACGTTGTCCTGAACTACACCCACGCCTATACGACCTACGCGCTGAAGTGCGCGCTCGCGCCGGAGGTGCCGAACAACGAAGGCTCGTTCCGCCCCGTTCATGTCTCGGCCCCTGCCGGATCGATCCTTAATGCGCAGCATCCCGCGCCGGTTGGTGCCCGGCACATCATCGGCCATTTCCTGCCGGGGGCGATCTTCGGCGCGCTGGCGCAGATCATCCCCGACCGGGTGATGGCTGAGGGCGCGGCCAATATCTGGAACATCCAGCTGACCGGCAAGGATGCCGACGGTGATCTCTGGACCTACGTCTGGTTCTCGACCGGCGGCACCGGAGCGCGTCCGACCAGCGACGGCATCAGCGCCGCCGCGTTCCCCAGCGGCATCTCCGGCGTGCCATCTGAGGTGATTGAGAGCCTCGCGCCGGTCGTCATCCACCGTCGCGAGCTGCGGGCTGATTCGGGTGGGGCGGGTGAGTTCCGGGGTGGTCTCGGGCAGACGCTCGAGTTCTCCGTCCGCACCGGCCGTCCCTTTACATTCTCGCCGCTGTTCGATCGGGTCCAGTTTGCGGCGCAGGGCGCTGACGGCGGAGGGCCCGGTGCATCGGCGCGGATCACGCTCTCAACTGGCGAAGAGCTGTCCCGCAAGGGCGCGCGCGAGCTGGCCGCCGATACCCGCGTCACGCTGGAGCTTCCCGGAGGTGGCGGCTATGGCGACCCGCAGAAGCGCGACCCGCAGGCGATTCGTGAAGATCTCCGCGATGGGCTGATCACGACGACGGACGCATATCGATCGGTTGATGCGTAAGGGCTGATACCGCCCGTCGAATCGCGGGCGAGCACGCCCAGTGATGCTGACAAATGCGTCGAAATTTGACAGTGATACATCCACCCTGATAACTCTGTGCGTATACAGGCTATCGAGGCAATTCGATTTTCGGGGACCTGACGCCGGGTGCGTCGGCGGTCAGAGGCTCCGGCCTTGGGATGAAACGCGCAGTCGGTAAGGCCGCGGCTGTCGGAGTATCCGGCGGTGCGGCCGCGTGTCGCGTTATCAGTGTCCCACCGGACGTCCCCATCGATCGATTGCCATCGAGCAAGTGGCACAGCGCAACGCGCGCATTGTGGTCGGGATCAAGGAGGACATCTCGTGACGCAACCCGAGTTCGGTCTGGAGCGACTCCAGGAGGAAGTCCTTGCCGGCAAGCTCA
>JBDHWD010000007.1:0-56494 GCA_039810005.1 Thermomicrobiales bacterium
CACCACCCACGAGCTCGCACTCTAGCTCGGCATCACGGCTCAGTTGGTAACGTGCTTCCCGACATCAGTGGGCGACCCGCCCACTGGTATCGCGCAAGACCTCGTCTGGCGCACCGATGAGTCTATCTTTTCACTCAGGGGAGTGTCAAGGTGACTTTTCTCGGATCCCTTGCAGGGGAGCGCGGCCTGACGCCACGCCACCCAGGGCGGCGCAGACACCGACCTTACTGGACTGAAGTCTACCGAATCGACACGCCCGTGTCTACCAATTGACCGGCGATCACGCTACGATGATGCGCGCAACGGGATTTGCCGAATACGTCGAGGAGGAATACGCCACCATGGCCCAGCGAAAGCCGGTAATTGGGATCACCCCATCCCCAATGGACGACACCCAGCCACACGGATCATTCAATCGATATGCAATCGCCTCAACGTACACTGAAGCAGTCGAGGCGGCCGGCGGCGTACCGCTCGTCATTCCCCCGCAGGCAGGAAACATTGAGGAGATTCTCGGAATTGTCGACGGCCTGCTCCTGAGCGGTGGCGGCGACATCGATCCGCAGGAGTACAACGACGACACCGTCCATGAGAAGACCTACGGCATTCATGCCGGTCGCGACGCGCTTGAACTCGCGCTCGCCCGCGAAGCGGCCGCGCGCGACATTCCGATGCTTTGCATCTGCCGCGGCATTCAGATTCTGAACGTCGCGCTGGGCGGCACGCTCGTGCAGGACATCCCCGGACAGTACTCAACCGATATCCAGCATGCCCAGCAAGCTGCGGGCATTCGCAAAGAGGATCCTGGCCACACGGTCTCGGTAACTCCCGGCTCCCTGCTGGAGCGCACGTACGAGTCATCGACGATCGAAGTCAACTCGTTTCACCATCAGGCGCTGAAGGATATTGCGCCAGCACTTTCGGTCGATGCGGTCGCGCCGGATGAAATCGTCGAATCCGTGTCTGCCAAAGAGAATAACTGGATCCTCGGCGTGCAATGGCATCCGGAGATGATGTTCAAGGAGCACCCGGAGCATCTCAAGCCGTTCGTCGCGCTCGTTGCACAGGCGCAGCAACAGGGCAAGGCGTAGCCACCCCCAACGGCAAAACAAGAAACAGGGGCGGCTTTCATGCCGCCCCTGTCTTTCTTAGCTAATCAATCGCGACTAGCCAGCGTGCGCTGCCACTCGCTCGTCCGCACTAACGGCCTGCGAGCCGTCATGGCTCAGGCGCTGGTGCTTGAACGACTCTGGCATCGCCACATCGAGCGCTTCATCGATGGTGTCCACCAGCACAAAGCGCAGCTCGTCCTTCAGCGCCTCGGGGATATCGTCGAGATCCGCCTCATTGCGCCGTGGGAGAATGAACGTCTTGACGCCGGCACGATGCGCGGCGAGTGACTTCTCCTTGATCCCGCCAACCGGCAGAACCTGACCGCGAAGCGAGACCTCGCCGGTCATCGCAACGTCCTCATTGGTCGGAATGCCGGTCAGCAACGAGACCAGCGCGACCGTGAGCGCGACGCCGGCCGACGGGCCATCTTTCGGTGTTGCACCGGCCGGGACATGGATATGGATATCCAGATCCTTGAATCGCTCGGAGGCAATGCCCAGGTCGGACGCCCGCGAGCGCACGAACGACATCGCGGCCTGCGCCGATTCGCGCATGACGTCACCAAGCTGGCCGGTGATTGTCATGTTGCCGCGGCCCTCCATCGACGTCGACTCGATGAACATGATGTCGCCACCAACCGCCGACACGCCGACGCCAATCGCCACGCCCGGCTGCGATGTGCGCGTCTCGAGCTCCTCATAGAAGAAACGCGGCCGGCCGAGATACTCACGGACGACATCCGTCGTGATCGTCTCGGGCACGTCGTCTCCGGCTGCCTTGCGCGTGGCCACCTTGCGATAGACGGTGCCAATCTCGCGTTCGAGGTTTCGCACACCGCTCTCGCGGGTGTACCCCTGGATGACGCTGAGAATCGCAGCATCGTCCCAGGCCGGCGCGCTATCCCCCAGCGCGTTAGCAGTTCGCTGGCGCGGGATCAGGTAGCGCTTGGCAATGTTGACCTTCTCCTCGTCGGTATAGCCGCTGAGGTGAATGATCTCCATCCGGTCACGCAGCGGGCCAGGAATCGGGTCGAGCAAGTTCGCTGTCGTAATGAACATGACCTTGCTCAGGTCAAACGGCACGTCCAGGTAGTGATCGCGGAACGTGTCGTTCTGCTCCGGGTCGAGCACCTCAAGCAACGCAGACGACGGATCGCCGCGCCAGTCTGCCCCCAGCTTGTCGACTTCGTCGAGAACGAAGACCGGGTCGTTCGCGCCTGCTCGGCGGATCGACTGGATGATGCGGCCTGGCATCGCGCCAATGTACGTGCGTCGGTGTCCGCGAATCTCAGCTTCATCGCGCACGCCGCCGAGCGACATCCGCGTGAACTTGCGGCCGAGCGCGGAAGCGATCGACTGGGCAAGCGATGTCTTACCGACACCCGGAGGTCCGACGAAGCAGAGAATCGGCTCACGCGCCTCGATCGGCTCGCCGCTAACTTCGCTCTCCTGTCGCAGCTTGCGCACCGCCAGGTATTCGAGGATGCGGTCCTTGACCTTCTCCATATCGTAATGATCGCGGTCGAGAATCTCGCGCGTCTTCTGGATGTCGATGTCCGTCTCAGTCGAGACTGTCCACGGCAGCGACACGAGCCAGTCGAGATAGGTCTTGATGACTCCGTACTCAGCGGCTGCCGGCTGCAGCTTGGACAAACGGTCGAGCTCGCGTTCGGCCTCTTTGCGCGCCTCCTCCGGCATGCCGGAGCTTTCGATCTTCTCGCGCAGTTGCTGGACTTCAGCCTCCTGGCCTTCGTCGTCGCCCAGCTCGCGCTGGATCGCCTTCAACTGCTCGCGGAGATAGTAGTCACGCTGCGACTTCTGGACTTCTTCCTGGACATCGCCCTGGATCTTCTTGCCCAGCTCCAGGAGCTCCAGCTCCTTTGCCATGTAGCGCGTGAGATGGGTCAGCTTCTCGCGGACCGAGTCGTACTCGAGCAGCACCTGCCGCTCGTCCGGATCCATCCGCAGGTTCGTTGCAATCAGGTAGGCGAGGTGCAACGGCTCTTCGACATTGAGCGCCGCCGTTACCAGCTCATCAGGCAGATTCGAAACAAGGCTCACCAGTCGCTGGAACAGGTTCACGGTCGAGCGCATGAGCGCCTGCGTCTCAATGTCGTCCGATTCTTCTTCGGGCAACTCTTCGACGACCGCTGTCAGGTACGGCTCTTCGCCAACCCAGTCGAGGATACGCACGCGCTTGATGCCCTGAACGGCAAGCCGGACGGTGCCATCTGGCACGCGCATCATCTGATGAATCGTCGACAGCGTCCCGATCATCCGGGTCTCGCCCGGGCCGGCAGCTTCCGCTTCCGCGTCGTTCTGCAACACAAGCACCACGGTGCGATCACCAGACGCCACCGCGTCGATTAAACGCAGTGAGCGCGGCTGAGCCGCCGCGAGCGGGATCACCGTCAACGGGAACACAACCGTGCCGCGCAACGGCAGGATCGGTAGCGTTTGTTGACTGCGCTCTTCCGCGCGAGTGTTCTCGATGTCCTCGGTCGTTTCGTTCGTCTGCTGCGGCTCTGTTGCTTCAGCTTCCGTATCGTCAAAGCGCTTCTGTTCGTCAGTCACGCCAGTCTCCTCCGTCGTTTAATGTGGGAAGTGCGCTTCGGTTGAGCGGCTCTCAACCGCGGTCGGCGTCACCAGGTGTAGTGACGTTCACCGAAATCCGCGTCGCGGCGGCGCGAGGCAGCCGAATAGTCAGCAAGCCTGCATCGTATTCGGCGCTGATGGCGTCGTGGTTGATCGTGAATGGGATGAAGATGTCCGCAGCAAACGGACCGTACGCAATTCCCATTGTGTGGATTCGCCGACGATCATCGCAGCCGATTGGCGCTCGTTCACCTCGGATCGAGAGAACCTGATCGTCGACCGACACCTCGACTTGCGATTCGTCGATACCGCCGATCTCCGCCGAGACAACAAGTTCTGTGTCAGTCTCATACACCTCAACCGGCGGACGCCATGCCGCAACGGAACCGTGGTCAATTCGCATTCCCACTGGTCGGCCGCTGAGCATCGTGTGGAAGGTGTCTTCCATCTCGTACTGGATGCGCTCAATACTACGACCGCCACGTTTGCGCACCACAAACATCGTCAAGTTCCTTTGCCTCGCATTTCTGAGTCCGATGCGACTCTGCTTCGCTTCCAGCAATGCGTGGGCCAAGCACGTCGCACGAATAGGTGTAGTCTAGCATGTACATGGAAACTTGACAAGGATCGACTCAAGTCTCAGGAGCCGAATGGAATCTGATTCTTGCCTATCGATAGAGAATCAGAATGGCGGCTATGCCCCAGCCAACCAGGCACGCCAACAGGGGGCGATCGGTGAGCAGCATGTGCTCGGGCGATCCTCCCCCGTCGCGACGATGGACAAGGAACAAATAGCGGAACAGACCATACAGGACGAAGGGGATGGTCAACATCATCGAATGATCTTCGGGGAGCGACTCGGCGGCGAACGTGTAGAGCGAGTACGCCATAACCGTTGCCGCTGCGGTAATCATGATGAAGTGGTCAAGCAATTCTGCGGAGTACTCGTCAAGGTTCCGGCGATGGGAACCCGCGTTCTCCTCTAGCAATAGCAACTCGTGGCGGCGCTTGCCGAAGGCGATAAACAGTGCCAGCAGGACGGTACAGACATACAGCCACGGGCTGATCGGCACCGAGATGGCCAGCGCGCCACCGGCGGCGCGCAAGACAAAGCCACCAGCAATCGTGAACGCATCCACGATGACAAGCTGCTTCAGCACGAAGCTGTAGGCCAGCATGAGCACGACGTAGCCGCCCAGGACCAGACCGAACTTCGGCGCGATGAGAAATGCGAGCGGCAGGGCAATCGCCAACAGAACCGCTGCGATCAGGCGCGCAGCGGACGGGGAAACCGCGCCAGACGCTATCGGCCGCCGACGCTTGACTGGATGCAGGCGATCGGACTCAACATCTCGCAGGTCGTTGATGACATAGGTCGCGCTGCTGGCCAGGCAGAAGGCGACGAACGCGCCAAGTGACAGTGCCAGCAGACGGCCGTCAAGGAGTCGATGGTCGAAAACAAGGGCCGCGAAGACAATCGCATTCTTCGTCCATTGGCGTGGGCGGAGCAGCCGGATAATCGCGGCAGGAGAGGAACTCGTCTGAGCCGATACCGTCTTTTCCGGTTGCCGCGATTCGATCATCGTCAGGTGTTGCCGGCTAGCTATTCCGGCGCTATCCCGCCGACGTGGTACTCGTTGCTGGGGCTCCAGAGCAACCATCCGTTTCCACCGAAGTCATCTGCCGCTTGAATCTGGGCGGCGACTTCAGCATCTCCGTACTCAATCCCCTCGCCGTACGAGAAGTCCTGGAGCCATGGTCGCAACTTGTAGGCCGCGTCCGGCACCTTCGCGGCACCATTAACGAGACTGCTGTAGATGACTTCGTACGGATGATTATTCGGAATGTCCAGACCCAGATCGCCCGGGTAGAAGTGCGACGGATAGATCATCGGGCAGATAATGTCGACGAGCGGAGCGATGGCCGCGAAGTTCTGGCCGATGCCCCCGTCGCCGTCATCCCACATGGTCAGGCCGAAGATGTCGACGGCAAGCAGCGACCCGGTCGGCTGGAGCGCCTGCTTCATCTGACCGAGGAAGCCGGTGATCGCATCGAGGCGGGTTTCGTCGGCGAACTGCGAGCCGTAGTCGGCGTTCTCCAGGAGTCCGTCGGATGGGAAGCGGATGTAGTCGAGCTGGATCTCGTCAAAACCGAGGTTCGCGGCCTCGACCGCCAGGTCGATGTTGTACTGCCATACCTCTCGCTGGTGGGCGTTGACCCAGGCGAGGCCGTTCCAGGTCGTCCACAATCCACCCGTTGTGACATCGTGGATCGCCAGATCACTCCGCGCCTCTGCGAGCAGGGGGTCCTCGAAGCAGACGATCCGGGCAATCGTGTAGATGCCGCGATCCTTCATCTCCTTGAGTCGCTGACTGACGTCGAACTTCGTGGCCTGCGCGCCAATCGTTGCCACCATCGGAACCTTGGAATCGTAAAAGACCTGACCGCTGGAATCCTTGAGATCAAGCACGATGGCGTTGACTTCGGTCGTGTCTGCGATCTGCAGTTTCTGTTGCCAGAGATCATCGTTGCCACCGACCGGGCCACTCACGTAAATCGCCTTGATGCGATTGTCTTCGAGCTGCGCGTCAAACTTCAGCGAGTCGTTGAGCTCGCCGCTGGCATCCTTGAAGCCAGTTCGCTTCACCGTGATCGTGCCGTTCTCCGGCACGCCCGGAACGCGGTAGGTGCCATCGGCCGCCGTGGTCGCGGTTGCTTCGCCGACGGCCACCAGCGCGCCGGCAACCGGATTGCCGTTCGTATCGGTGATCGTGCCGGTGAGCACATCCGGCCGGATCGAGAAGTCGAGCTGCGCATTCTGACCGATCGTCTCACTGGCGACCGTTGCCCCTTCGACCTGCACGGTCAGCGTGTCACCCTCACTGACATCCGCCAGCAGGTACTTGCCCTCGGCGTCTGTCGTAGCAGCCACTGTCTGACCATCTGCGCGGGTCAGCACGACAATGACACCAGCCATTGGATCGCCCGAGCGCGAATTCTTGACGGTACCGGAAATGGTTGTTGGCCGGAGCAGAATCTCGATGTTGCTCTTCGGATCCTGGATCGCGACTTCAGCGCCAGCATAGTCGGGCCGCGTCACGGTAAGGACTTGCGCACTTTCATCATCGACATTGAACTTGCCATCGTCGCCGGTTGTCGCCGTCACATTCGCCGTCGACACCGTTGCACCGGCGACTGGTTTGCCCGTGTATGCGTCCTTCACCACGCCCGAAAGGCCGGTCGGATCATCACCTTGAAACGCGAATGTCAGCAGGAAACCCAACAGCGGAAGAACCAATAGCAGGCTGTACCACCAGCTGACCGCAGGCCAGGGGCGTTGTCTTTGCCTGCCGAATTGTCGATCGGGAATCAACCGGGTCCTCCTGTTGGTCGTCTGCGACAGGTACACTCAGGCGTAGTGCAATCGATCCCCGCGCCACTGCAGTCTGGAGCAAGCTTCAATAGCAGTGTGGTCTCAAGATCGAAACCTATCGTGGCACAGATTGCTCGGCAAAGTGTACAACGCCCTTCCAGACAGGCGACAAGGCACGCAATCGACGTTGGTTACGCGGTTGTCCCAATGGAAGCGCCTCGTATAATCCTCGCGGGGTGGGGAGTTGGCGCAGCGCAACGAAACGTGGGGGGAATGACAGGCCTGGTCGACCATAAGGATCCAGACAGCTCAAAGACGGTGATGTCATTTGAGGACATCGTACTCGCGATGCGTGAGGATATGGCACGCGTCGAGGAACGCGTTCGCCTTGCCGCGCAGGTCGAATACCCGGGATTAGGGCGTCTCCTCCAGGCGATCGTCGAGTCAGGCGGCAAGCGTCTTCGGCCGCTCCTCCTGCTCCTGGCCGCCAAGCCCTTCGAGTATGACCTCAAGCCGCTCATTCCGGCAGCTGCGGGCGTTGAGCTCCTGCACACGGCGTCACTGGTCCATGACGACACAATAGATACGTCGCAATTACGCCGCGGGCAGCCAACCCTGAATTCCCTGTTCGACACAGGGACTGTCATCCTGATCGGCGACTACCTGTTCGCGCAATCGGCGATCCTGGCAGCCGCGACGATGAATCCGCGCGTGGTAGCCGTCTTCGCATCCTCGTTGGCCGATATCTGTGATGGCCAGCTCCGGGAGGTCTTCACCGCTCATCGTCTCGATCAGTCTACCGAAGAATACGCACACCGCATTTACGGCAAGACAGCATCACTGTTCGCCGGCGCTGCGGAGATGGGCGCGATTCTTGGCGGAGCCAACGAGGCGCAGATCGACGCGATGCGAGGCTTCGGCGGCGATGTCGGAATGGCCTTCCAGATCATTGATGACGTGCTGGATCTGCGCTCGAGCGCTGACGTGACCGGCAAGACAGCAAACCTCGACCTGCGTCAGGGTACGGTCACCCTTCCGACGATGCTCTACCGGCGCCGCGTCTCCGGAACTCCGGAGGAAGCGCTGCTCCAGACGGTCATTGACGGCAAAGATGTCAGCGACGAGGACTATCTGAATCTCGCGATGCGGATCGAAGAATCTGGCGCTATCGACGAGGCTGTTACGACCGCACAGGATTACGTCTCGTCCGCGCTCCACCGCCTCGAGTTCATCGAGGACGCGCAATTGCTGGCTTCGTTCGAGGCGTTCGCCAATCTCGCGTTAGAGCGCACCAGCTAACTCCCGCTCAGACCGCGACCAGGCTCGTTTCATAGAGGCGATTCGCCAGGCGAGTCCACGCGTCCAGCCCGTCGGTCGACGCGCGCGACATTTCAATCGCGAGCTCATGAGGCTGCTCCGGTGTCATCAGAATCGTCGCCAGCTTCCCGCGTTGCCGGCGATCAATCGTCTCCTCCAGGAATCGCACTTCATGCGGGAAGCGCGGCGTAAGCCCCGAGAGGATCAGCAAATCCGACGATGCCATCCGCGTCAGCGTCTGGCGTGAGACTCGCGCCGCAATCTGCCGCTCTCCGAGCGGCAGGTCACCGTCAACATCAGGCACTTCATTCAGATTATCGCGCAGCTCGTTCTCAATGAGGTACGTGGTCAGCGCGAAGTCGCGCCAAGTCAGAAAAAAGTGGCTGAAAGGGAAGTCGGCGCTCGACACCCGCTCCCGGAGGAAGCGGTGGATGCGCCCGGCGCGGGCATCTGACGCATTGAAGATCACCCAGCCCTGCCCGTGCCGCAGGCGGGTATCGAGCTCCTCGAAATAGCGCGTCAAACGCTGAAGCAGATCAATATCCTGAAGTGGCGTCGCCTCGAATAGAGGTAGCGTATCTTCCATGGTTCACACATCCGCATCATCCGGACACGTCGCCCCACAGTGGATGCATAGCTGAGGTCATCGTAGCATCAAGAGTGTACGTTCATCGTGTTGCTGTCAAGTCGAATCGGCTAATTAGCCGTGACACGAGAGAACATAACACTGAACGCCTCACGATTGACCGATCGGCAGACGGACGAAACGACATCCCCGCTCGCTGGTTCCGCAACCCGAGTCCGCCCACGCCGCGCATCGGTAGTATCGATTACGACCTGGCCCTCGGCCAACTCGACAAGCGACGGATCTTCCGCGACAGCGACCGCAAGTGGATCGTGGAGGTTGGCGGCCGGCCGCTCAAGATCGACCAGAATCCTGCGCGTCATCTCGCGGACGAGTATCGAGCTTGGCTCCGAAGCGTTCGCAAGACGATCCCATCCGGCGCGATTCAGCGTCGTCTGGTGCGTCACATCCAGGCCAACCCAGGTGGACTTGAATCCCGCGTCGGCCACCCGTTGGGCCGCGTCCGGGTCGACAAAGATGTTGAACTCAGCGAACGGCGTCTGATTGCCTGCGTTAAAGAACGCCCCGCCCATGATGACGAGCCGTTGCACCCACTCCACGATGCGCGGCTCGATCGATAACGCCACCGCCAGGTTGGTGAGCGGACCGACAAACACGAACGTGATGTTGCGCTGATGCTCGCGTGCTAACTGCACGATCGCTTCAGGAGCGCTCGTTGATGACAACGGAGCCGGCGCAACGTCCGGCTCCCAGTCACCGAGGCCCGAAGTTCCGTGGTGCGCTCGGGCATCGACCAGTTCACGGACGAGCGGCCGATCCATGCCCGAGTAGATCGGAACGTCCAGATCGAGCCAGGACGCAACCGTCTGCGTGTTACGGGTCGCCAATTCGAGCGGGACGTTTCCCGCCACAGTCGTGATACCGATCAACCGATGGCGATCGAGCCGCGACGCCAGCGCAATGGCCATCGCGTCGTCGACGCCAGTATCGACGTCGAGCAGCAGCGGAATCCGATCATCGCTCACTTATCGCCCCCACCCTGCGCAACCGCTTCGAGCCAGGCATGCACCGGCGGAGTTTCGGTCAGCTGCGATTCGGAGACGATGTCAACGAACGTTGGCCCACCGTCGGCCAGCGCCTCAGCCAGCGTGCGTTGCAGATCGGCCGGATCCGTTACCTGCCATGCGCGCAAACCGAAGCCGCGGGCGATAGCGGCATAGTCGACCGGGTTGAAGTCAACCGAGAAGTAGCGCTGACCGTGATACAGGTGTTGCAGCTCCTTGATCCAGCCAAATGCACCGTTGTTGAAATGGATCAGGGTCAGCGGCAGATTCAGACGCGAAATCGTCTCCAGCTCACCGACCGACATGCCGAACGAGCCGTCGCCCATCATGCTGATCGTCCGGCCTGCTGGTCGAGCATAGTGCGCGCCGACTACCGCCGGAAGCGCGTACCCCAGACCGCCATGTGCGCGCGGAATGACCGTCCACCGACCGGCCTGAGGCAGCACATACTGCGCGCCCAGATACGGTGTCGGCGTGCCGGGATCAGCGACGATCACCGTTTCGTCCGGCAGCAACTGCTTCAGCGTCGCGATGACGCGTTGCGGCTTGATCGGTTGCGAATCCGATCGCGCTTCTTCGGCGACCTGGTCGAAGTAGGCGGTTCGCGCGGCGTCGATGCCATCCAGCCACTGCAGACGATTTGCCGATGGCATCTGCTTGCCGAGCGCCTCGGTGAGATCGATCAGCGCGGCGCGCGCATCGCCGATAACCGGGGCAATCGTGCGGTAGTTGTTGCCAATCTGCCATGGATCAATATCGATGTGGATGACCGACAGATCGCGGGAACGCTTCGGCAGCGTCCAGTTGAGCGTTGTCGTCGAGTCGGTGCGTGTACCAACCAGAATGATCAGATCCGCTCCGGCCACGACCTCATTGGCATACGGTCGTGCGCCGTTGCCGCCGACGACGCCGAGCGACAGGCGATTCGTCTCGGCAATGCTGCCCTTGCCATTGATCGACGTACCGACCGGTATCGATCCGGCTTCAGCCAGCGCGGTCAGCGCGTCCCAGGCGCGCGAGATGAGGACGCCACCTCCGGCGACGATGACCGGCTTCGTCGCGGCCCGGATGAGATCCGCTGCACGCTCGACACTCTCGGCATCCGGTCGTGGCCGACTTGCAGGGACTGCGCCGAAGCGCGGCACGCCGTAGACGTTCTCGTCGTCAACCGGTGCCTTGAGCACGTCGGCCGGCATAGAAATCGAGACTGCACCAGGCCTACCAGTTGTTGCCAGACGAACCGCGCGACGTATGACATCGGGCGCAGTGTCGGCCGTCGTCAGCCGCGCGGCCCATTTGGTTATCGGCTGGAACAATGCCTGCTGGTCGAGCTCAGTCAGGACACCGCGCCCCTCCTGCGAAATGGGCGTATCGGATGTCAGGCAGATGAGCGGCAGGAACGAGCCATGCGCCTCGGCGACGCCCGGCACGATGTACGTTGCGCCCCCACCACTCGGACCTTCGCAAACGCCGATCTTGCCGGACACGCGCGCATAGGCGTCGGCCATGAACGAGGCGGAGCGCTCGTCACGCGTCAGCACGTGCTGGATACGCCCCTCGTTGCGATAGAGGGCGTCGTAGAAATCCATTCCGGTATCACCCGGCAGGCCGAAGATATGCTCAATCCCGCTTTGAATCAGGATCTCGGCGATCGCGTCACTGACATTCACCGACGATTCGTCCTTTCGATGTCTCTTTGGATGCGGCGCTACTATACGGCCGCCTCAGGCGACCGTCCAGCCCTCGTTGACAACAACGCCAAGCAGGAGGTCGTTCACATTCGTTCCCGAAGGGCCGGTCACGAGCGCCGCACCCCGACGGTGCAGCCAGGTGAACGTGTCGTTGTCGGCGACAGATTGTTCAGCCGAGCGCGGATCATCGACTGTCTCACCATCGACAATGCCGCCGGCTGCCCCGCTGATGCCGTCGTCACCGTCGGTCGCCAGACAACCGATCGCGCAGCCTGAGAGCCCGGCTATCCGCAGCGCCGCCGCCACCGCCGCTTCACAATTACGTCCCCCAACGCCATCGCCGGAGACATGGACGATCGTCTCACCTCCAGCGATAAAGCAGCACGGCGGGCTGAAGGAGGTGCGCTCGGCAATCGTCTCGGCGACGATGCTGGCGAACAGCCGCCCGGCGTCGTGAGCCTCAATGTCAATTCCGCCGCCCAGAACGTGGACTGCAAGGCCATGATCGCGAGCTACGTCACCCGCCGCCGTCATCGCGGCGGCCAGATCAGCAACGACGACCGACAGTAACGGCTTGTTGTCTGTCGGCTCACTCACCTCTGGCAGGTCGATATCTAATCCGTAGCGCGCGACTACGTCTTCAGCACGCTCGTCTGAGTCCGGCGGGACGGTGGGGCCGCTTGCGATTGTCGACAGCGGATTGCCCAGCACGTCCGAGACAATGAGATTGACAACTGTTCTGCCGGCCAGCATGTCCAGCAGGCCGCCGCCTTTCAGCAGGCTCAGTCGAGAGCGCACGGCGTTGATCTCGCGGATCGACGCGCCACCGCGCAGAAGGGCTTGCGTTATGTCACGCAACTGATCGAGATCGATTCCTGATCGCAGCGCCTCAACCAGCGACGAGCCACCACCGGAGATAAGGCACAACACGACTGCGCCCTGCGGAATGGACTCGGCGAACTCAATGAGCCGTTGCCCAGCCTCAAGGGAGCGCGCATCCGGCACTGGATGCGAGCCGAGCAGGACTTCCGAGCGCAGCGACAGCCCTTGGGGCGCGCTCTTGGTGATGACGATACCGTCCTGCAGTCGATCCCCGAGGGTGTCCTCGACTGCCGCCATCATCTGACATCCTGCCTTGCCGATAGCGAGCGCCCAAATGTCAGCACCCGGTCCAGCAACGACATCGTCGTTAATGATGATGCTACCGTCGCTCCGCGCATCCAGCACCCGCCGAACAGAGGCACCGGCATCCACGTGCGCCACCGCCGCACGGTACATCGATTCGATGAGGTTTCGGAGACGGTCCTCGGTCATCGCGCGCGCTGCTTCAGCAAGCTCAACGTCTCGGTGAGGTCCGCCGGCAGTGCCGCCTCGACATCGATCGGCTGCCCGCCCGGCAGCGAGAATCTCAGCCTGCGAGCGTGCAGAAACTGGCGCTCCAGAGGCAGGTCAGGAGCCTTACCGCCGTAGAGCGTGTCCGCAGCAACCGGATGCTTGATGAACGCGCAATGCACGCGAATCTGGTGCGTTCGCCCTGTCTCGATGTTCACGTCGAGCAACGTATAGCCGGGCAGACGCTCGATCACACGGATGTGCGATACGGATGGGCGACCGTCGCGAACGACTGCCATGCGCTTGCGGTTATGCGGATCACGAGCGATTGGAGCATCGATCGTTGCCTCGTCATCCGGAACATTGCCGAGGACGAGTGCCGTGTACTCCTTCACGACAGAGCGCTGTTGCCACTGCTGCAGCAGCGAGCGGCGCGCATGCTCGTTCTTCGCCACGACGATGAGGCCGGATGTGTCCTTGTCGAGGCGATGGACGATGCCGGGGCGCTCCGCTCCGGGTGTAATCACTTCGGGACGCAGCCATTTGAGGACATTGACGAGCGTTCCGTGTTCGTGTCCGGGCGCTGGGTGCACGACCAGCCCGGCCGGTTTGTCGAACACCATCACGTCGTTATCCTCATAGACGATCGCGATAGGCACGACAGCTGGCGTCAGTTCGGCCGGCTCCTCAGGCCGCGGCGAACGGACTTCTACTCTGTCGCCCTCAGCTACCTTGTAGCTCGGTCGCGTTGGCTCCCCATTGACTAGAACATGGCCGGCCTCGATCAATCGCTGCACAAACGAACGGCTCGTATCCGGCATGCGATCCGTGATGAAGCGATCGACGCGCTCGGATACGCACTCCGGTGGCACGTCCAGGCGAACGACAAACGAGGAATCACTCATTGCTCGTCGGGTGCCTTGGTCAGGTTGCCGGCTGCTACAACGCCATCATGTGTCTTCCGGAAATCGGGGTCGCGGAACAGCAGGCAATACATCAGGAGCACAACGCCGACAGTGATCCCCGAGTCAGCGATATTGAATGTCGGAAAGCGCGGGAAATCGATCCAGTCGATAACATGCCCGTAGCGGAAGCGGTCGATGATGTTCCCGAACGCCCCGCCGATCTGCATCCCCAGCGCAACAGCCAGCAGCGGATCGCGAGCTGCCGCACGCGCGTAATAGATTCCGAGCAGCGAGACTGCGACCACAGCGAGAATCTTTAGAATCTCGGAGCTGCCCTGGAAGAGGCCGAACGCCGAACCCGTGTTGCGAACGTAAATGAAGCGCAGGACGCCCGGAATCACGGTGAAAACGTCGCGGTCGCCGTCCGGACCAAGCCGGTCCAGCACGATTCGTTTCGACAAAAGATCGAGAGCAAGCACGCTCAAGGCAGCGACCAGCGCCAACGCAAGCGGCTTCATGAAGCCAGGCTTTTGAGGTTGAGAGTCGGACGGGTTGATGGAACACTCCTTGACGCGGGCCGGAATGGACCGGATTTCGCTTGCTTTCGTACGACGCTCCGGAGGTCACCGTTGCGCTCGGAGTCTACCACCGGCAAGTCCGCCGATGTCCTTCGCCTCATCATCGCCGGCGGGGGCACAGGCGGGCACATTTCTCCTGCCGTCGCTGTCGCGCAGGAGCTCCGCCAACGCCGACCAACCGACATTCTGTGGGTCGGATCAGGCGCTGCAATCGAGCGTGACGCCGCGGAATCCATAGAGGCTACCTACAGAACAATCAAAACCGGCAAGCTCAGACGCTACCTCTCGATCGAGACGCCGCTCGACGCGATCCGCATCCCGGTGGGGATCATCCAGGCGTGGCGTCTGCTCGGATCCTGGCAGGACGCCGTTGTCGTATCAACGGGCGGCTTTGTCAGCGTTCCGACAGTCATCGCGGCGCGATTGCGCGGTATCCCGACCCTGACGCATGAGCAAACCGCCCACATCGGACTGGCCACGAAGATCAACGCGCGCTTCGCTGATGTCGTCGCGCTCTCCTACGAACGATCTCGATCGCTGCTTTCAACGCCGCGCGGTCGCGTCATCGTGACCGGCAATCCGCTCCGCCCCGCTGTGCTGAACGGCGTCGCCGAGCAGGCTCTCACCGCATTCGACTTGCCGAGCAACGTGCCTCTGCTCTACATCACCGGTGGCGCACAGGGCGCACGTTCCCTCAACGAGGTCGTTGCTCAAGCACTGCCCGAGCTCCTGGGATATGTCGCTATTCTGCATCAAGCTGGACCGGCGTCTCTGCACGACGATGTTGAAACACTGCGCCGACACGCGGAGACGCTCCCGCCGGAGCTACGCGGCCGCTACCGTGTCGTCGAGACAATCGGTAATGAGATCGGCGACGTCTACGCCGCTGCCGCACTCGTGCTCGGGAGAGCCGGCGCAGGTACGGTCAACGAGCTGAGCGCGCTGGGCATCCCCGCTCTCCTCGTGCCGCTTCCGGGCGCGGAAGAACAGCACCAGAACGCGCAGCAGCTCGTTCAGATCGGTGCAGCCGTCGAAGTTGCTCAGGCGGATCTGACGCCCGATCGACTGGTTCGCGAGGTGCAGGATATCGTCACAACTCCTGGCCGGATCGAGTTGATGCGCTCTGCGGCAAGTCGGACAGGCGTGAGTGACGCGGCAGCCCGCCTGGCTGATGAGGTCGAGACGCTTGTGATCCGTCGGTCGCCCTAGCGGTCGAGGCTGCGGTCGATGGCCTCGTCGAGGGTCGAGGCGCGGACTATCTCGAGTCCGGCTGGTGGGCGCACCAGGCCGCGACCTAGCGCAGCCGGAACGACTGCCCGCTCGAAGCCGAGCTTCGCCGCTTCCTGCAGTCGCCGCTCGAGTTGGCTCACTGAGCGCAGCTCGCCTGCCAGTCCGACTTCTCCGATTGCGACGAGCCGCGGATCGACCCGCGATTCACGGTAGCTCGACGCGATCGACAGCGCCACGCCGAGATCGGCGGCAGGCTCGCTGAGCTTCATTCCGCCGACAACATTGACGAAGACATCCTGATCGGCGAGCGACAAGCCGACGCGCTTTGATAGCACAGCGACGAGCATCTGAATTCGACTCAGGTCAATACCATTCGCCGTCCGCCGCGCATTGCCGAACGCGCTCGTACTCGTCAACCCCTGAACCTCGACCAGGATTGGCCTGGTGCCCTCCATCGTAACGACGACCGTCGATCCAGCCGCGTTGCCAGGGCGCTCTTCGAGGAACGCCTCGCTGGGGTTGCGAACCTCGCGCATGCCGCGTTCGACCATCTCGAACACGCCAACCTCGTCAGTCGATCCGAAACGGTTCTTCACCGCACGCAGAATTCGATATTGATGGAAGCGATCACCCTCAAGATAGAGCACGGCATCGACCATGTGCTCTAGCACGCGCGGCCCGGCGATCGAGCCCTCTTTCGTCACGTGCCCGACGATGAACACGGCGACGTCGCGCGGCTTCGCGAACGCGACGAGTCGCGTGGTGCATTCCCGCACCTGGCTAACACTTCCCGCCGCCGAGCTGATGTCCGGCGTGAACACCGTCTGGATCGAGTCGATGATGACCACAACCGGGCCGAGGCTTTCAGCGGCAGCGATCACATCGTCAATATTCGTCTCAGAGAGAACATAGAGGTGATCGACACCCGCGCCAACCCGCTCGGCGCGCAGCTTCACCTGCTGCACGGATTCCTCAGCGGTCACGTACAGCACCGCTTCGGCATTGGCTGAGAGATCCGCTGCGGCCTGCAACAACAGCGTCGACTTGCCGATACCCGGATCGCCGCCGACAAGGACGAGCGAGCCCGGAACAACACCGCCGCCCAGCACGCGTGAGAACTCCATCATCGGCAGCGGACGTCGACCAACGCTCGCGCTTGGAACCGATGACAACGGCTGCGGAGCTGGCGCATTGCCGACGCGCCGAACATCGGCCCTGCCGGCCGCTGTCGCCGGCGCTTCGACGGTCTCCTCCAGCGAGCCCCACGCGCCACAGTCCGGACAGCGTCCGTAATAGCTCGCGCTTTCCAGCCCGCACTGCTGGCAAACGTATTTGGTGCGTCGCTTTGCCAAGCTCAGCGACCTTTCCTGGATACACAAGCACGGGGGCCAAGATGCCCCCGTGCTCGCGAACGATCAGATGCTTGTCGGCCGTATCAGACCGCGGCGAACTCCGTCGCCGGCTCGATCTTGAGCAGGTCATCCGCAACATCGACGATGATCACGACGCCTGGCTTGTAGCGGCCCTGCAGCAGGCCCTCAGCCAGCGGGTCCTCGATCAGGTTCTGGATAATGCGGCGCAACGGACGCGCACCGTACTGCCGGTCGTAACCGCGCTCGCCAAGGAAGTCCTTGGCTTCGGTCGTGATGTCGAGCGTAATCTCCTGCTCGGCCAGCTGCTCCTTGATCCGCTTCAGCTCCAGCTCGACGATCTCGCGAATCTGCTCGGTCGTCAGCGCGTGGAAGACGATCACGCCGTCGATGCGGTTCAGGAACTCCGGCCGGAAGGTGCGCTTCAGCTGATCCGTCACACGCTCTCGCATGCGATCGTAGTCCTGCTGCGCGCGCTTCTCCTCGTCGACCGAGGTCGCGAAGCCGAACTGCTTGTCGGTCGTGATCTGCTCGGCACCGATGTTGGAGGTCATGATGATGATCGTGTTGCGGAAGTCGACACGGCGTCCCTTGGCATCAGCCAGGTTGCCATCCTCGAGGATCTGCAACAGCATGTTGAAGGCTTCCGGATGCGCCTTCTCGATCTCGTCCAGCAGGATGACCGAGTAACTCTTGCGGCGAACCGCCTCGGTGAGCTGGCCGCCCTCTTCGTAGCCAACATAGCCCGGAGGCGCTCCGACGAGTCGTGAGATCGTATGCCGCTCCATGAACTCGCTCATGTCGATCTTGATGAGCGCGTCATCCGAACCGAACATGAACTCGGCCAGCGCGCGGGCCAGCAATGTCTTGCCGACGCCGGTCGGGCCAAGGAAGATGAACGAGCCGATTGGGCGCCGCGGATCCTTCAGGCCGGCGCGAGCGCGTCGGACGGCCTTCGCCATCGTCGAGATAGCCTCGTCCTGCCCGATAATGCGTTCGTGCAGCGCGGACTCCATGTGGAGCAGCCGCTCCGACTCCTCAGCAGCCAATCGGGTCAGCGGAATGCCGGTCCACATCGAGACGACCTGGGCAATGTCCTCTTCGGACACGACCGGGCTCTCGTTGCCCTGCTCTTCCTTCCAGTCCTTCTCCAGCTCGGCGATCCGCATTCGCAGCTTGCGCTCGCGGTCCCGCAGATCAGCCGCCAGCTCGAACTCCTGGCCGGAGACGGCTGCGTCCAGCTCGCGCTGCAGGCTCTCCATGCCCCGCATCGCTTCCTTCAGGCTCGGCGGAGACGCAGAGCGGTACATACGCACTCGCGACGACGCCTCATCGATGAGGTCGATCGCCTTGTCGGGCATGAAGCGGTCCGTGACGTAGCGAGCAGCCAGCTGCGCCGCAGCCTCAAGCGCGGCATCGGTGATCTTCAGCTTGTGGTGCTCTTCATAGCGCTCACGGATGCCGTGCAGAATCGAGACCGTCTCTTCGGTCGTCGGCTCCGGCACCTGGATCGGCTGGAAGCGCCGCTCCAGCGCCGCATCGCGCTCAATGTACTTGCGGTACTCGTCGAGCGTCGTTGCACCGATAGTCTGCACCTCGCCGCGCGACAGCGCCGGCTTCAGGATGTTCGCTGCATCAACAGCGCCTTCCGCCGCACCGGCTCCAACGAGAGTATGAAGCTCGTCAATAAAGAGGATGGCACCGGTCTCCTTGACCTCGCCAACAATCTTCTTCAGCCGCTCCTCGAACTCACCACGGTATTTTGTGCCTGCGACCAGTGCGCCGATATCGAGCGCGACCAGCCGCTTGTTCTGCAGCGGTTCGGGAACATCGCCACCAATGATGCGCTGGGCAAGGCCCTCGACGATCGCGGTCTTGCCAACGCCCGGCTCACCAATCAATGCCGGATTGTTCTTGGTTCTGCGCGACAGAATTTGCATGACCCGCTCGATCTCGTTCTGACGACCGATGATCGGGTCGAGCTTGGATTGCCGCGCAGCCTCGGTCAGATCGAATCCGAGCGCATCAAGATACGGTGTCTTGGTGGTCTGCTTGGACTGCTGATAGCCAGCGTTCTGACTGACGACCTGCATCACCTGCGCGCGAACCTTCTCGAGGTTCACGCCGAGGCTCTCCAGGACGCCGGCAGCAATCCCCTCGCCCTCGCGGACAAGGCCGAGCAGAAGATGCTCTGTGCCGATGTAGTGATGGTTCAGCCGGCGGGCTTCATCAACCGCAAGCTCAATGACCTTCTTCGCTCGCGGCGTGAGGCCAATCTCTCCCATGATGACCGACTCGCCCCGGCCGATGATGAACTCGACAGCCGAGCGAACCTTGGGGAGCTGAACACCCATATTGCTCAGGACGCGGGCAGCAACTCCGTCGCCCTCGCGGACCAGACCCAGCAGCAGATGCTCGGTGCCGATGTAGTTGTGGTTGAAACGCTGCGCTTCTTCCTGCGCCAGCGTCAGAACCTTGCGCGCGCGTTCGGTGAACTTTTCAAACTTGTCTGCCATGTGATTGTCTCCGACGATCGGGTGCGACTCGCGCCTGGCCTGGCGCAATCCGCGTCACCAATCGCACTAACGTGGTTACCTACCACGAGCCTACTGCCGGTAACTGACAGTTGCAAGTCCCTGGCCATGCTGCTGGGACGTTGTATAGGTGGAAAGCCAGACACGACCGACCCGTAACGGGCCGGTCGCGTTCTGTTCGCAGGTGCGGGTTCTGGCGAAGCGGGCAGGGTGAACGTTAGCTCGACTGTTCCCCGGACTCGCCATCTGAGGCGGCGGATTCGTCGCCTGATTCGTTCGATGAGGATTCATCAGCGGCCGCAGCTTCGGCGAGTGCCTGTGACATCGCCAGACCAGCTGCAGTCTGTGGCTCGTCGTCATCCAGCTCAATCGACTGGACGCTCGACGCCTCAGCCTCAACCGAGGCCTCCGGCTCGGCTTCCGGCTCGCGCTCGGCGCGCGGCATAGCCGGCTCGCCGTCCTCGTCCGGCTCAACCTCGAGCGCAAGGAGCTGGTTCTTCAGCTCGACGGCTTCCGGTCCGAGGGCAGCAAGCACCTCTTCGTCGGTCGCCTCAAGCCCGCGCCGCAGGCTCAGGCCCATGCGCCGCCGCTGCGGATCGATACGGATGATCCTGAGCAGCAGGTCCTGGCCCTCATGGACGAGCTGGCGCGGATGGTTGATCCGCAGCTCGGACAGCTCAGATACGTGGACGAGGCCCTCGATGCCGTCTTCAATGCGCGCGAACGCACCGAAGTTGGCGAGCTGGGTCACCGTGCCGACAACGAGCTGGTTGACGTCGTACTTCGTCGCGACCCGGCTCCACGGCTCGGCCTGCGTCCGCTTGATCGAGAGCGCGATCTTCTTCTCTTCGGCGTTAATGCCGAGGACGAAGACATCAATCTCCTGACCAACCTGCAGCACCTCACTTGGGTGGCGCACGCGGCTCCACGAAAGCTCGGAGAGGTGGACGAGTCCGTCGGCACCGCCGACGTCGACGAAGGCGCCAAAGTCGCAGATGCTGGAGACGCGTCCGTGCCGGACTTCGCCTTCGCGAAGATCCTGGATCAGCTTCTCCTTCATCACATCGCGGCGTTCCTGGAGCGCCTGGCGCTCCGACAGAATCAGGCGATTGCGATGGCGGTTGATCTCAATGATCTTGAGCTGCAGCTTCGAGCCGATCAGGCGGGCCATGTCAGCCTGCTTCTGAGCGTCATCTCCGCCGCGGATTTCGGTGACCTGTGAGGCTGGCACGAACCCGCGCACGCCATCAAGGTTCACCAGCAGGCCGCCCTTGTTGTAGTTGACAACTTCGGCGTCGATGACCTCACCGGCCTCGAACTGATCCTGCAGAATGCGCCAGCTCTTCTCCTGGCGGGCTCGATCGATCGAGACGACCGCGTGGCCCTCCTGGTTTTCGGGCTGGACGACGAAGACGAGGACACTGCCGCCAACGGACAGTTCGCTGCGCTCATCTTCATTGAGCGTGGAGAACTCCCGGGCCGGAATGACGCCCTCGGACTTGGAGCCGATATCGACAAGGATCTCGTCACGATCAAGATGCATGATCGTGCCTTCCATCACGTCTCCATACTTCAACGTATGATAGTCGTGAGTGGGATCCGCCAGCAGCTGCTCCATCAGAGCACGCCCGGCGTCGTCGCTATCACTCTCTGGATTAAGATCCACACTACCTTGCATGGATCCATTGAATTCGGTACGTTCCATATACCATCCCTGCGCGTGAGATTTGCCGACGGTCGGCAGGCCAATAGACGGCCATGCGCCGTCAGCGAAGCGCGACCAAGTATAGTGCGAATCGTGTCTTTTATGCAACGTGGCGCAGGCGATCGCTGCGTCATGCATTCCCGAATGTTCTGTCGCGCGATCTGCGGGCGACCAATGGGAATCTACAGGTCGATGAGACGCGCCTGAATCCGCTCGCCAATTTCAAGCACGCCCCAGGTTGGTCCCGGTGCCCAACGTGGCTGAGTCGGAGATCCCGGATTCATCATCCAGAGCCCGTTGCGCTGCTCGATCAGCGGTCGATGGCTGTGTCCGTAGACGGCCCAGTCCACTACTCCGCGCATGCGGTCATATGCGTACTCGCGAGCCGTCATGCGCGAGCGTCCCGCGTGATGATGCCCATGTATCAGGCCGATGCGGTGCTCCCCACAGCGAAAATAGCGTTCGAACGGCAGCGTGCGCATCAGCTCGGGCTCATCCTCGTCGCCATTGCCATATACCGCATAGGTCGGAGCGATAGCGTCAAGGCGCTCGAGCACCCATGGGCGAAGAATGTCACCAGCATGAAAGATGATGTCACACGTCGCCAGCCCGTCGAGTAACGCGGGCGGTAGCGGGCGCTGCATCACCAGATGCGTGTCCGCTACCAGCCCAATTCGCGCCGGATGGCGCAGAACTTCATACTCGGGCAAGCAGATCAGCGCTCTCGAAGATCTTGCGGATCTCGGCGCGCTCGGCGTCAGTAGCCGGTAGCAGCGGCGGTCGTGGATCGCCGGTTGCGAGGCCGACCATCTCCATTGCCGCCTTCAGCCCGCCGATGCCGAACCGCGTCGTGACCGCGGCGTTCGGCGCAAGAAGTCGGAATTGCAGTTCTCGCGCGCGATCGTGCTCACCGTCCTGGTAGAGCTGGTACAGATCTGCACACGCCTGCGGCGCAACATCGGCAAGCGCAAGGATGCCTCCCTTAGCGCCGAGACACAGTGCCGGATACAGGAAATTCGCGGAACCGGCCAGTACGGCGAAGTCGTCATCCGTCCCGGCGACCATCTCGGCGAACTTCACGGCGTTTCCGGCGCTGTCCTTCACTCCGACAATGTTCGGATGCTGCGAGAGCATCGCGACAGTTGAAGCCGGCAGATCGACGCCGGTATAGGCCGTCATAATGTAGACGAGGATCGGGATCGGCGATGCATCTGCTACCGCGTAGTAGTGGCGCTTGAACGCTTCGGCGTCGTACCGCGGGCGATAGTAGTGCGGAGTCACGACGAGCGCGTAGTCCGCGCCGAGGCTCGCCGCTGCCTGGGTAATCCGAATCGTTGCGCGGGTCGACTCAACGCCGGTACCAGCTAGAACAAGCCGCCGACCGTTGACCGTCGTCACGGCCGTCTCAATCAGCCGCAACTTCTCATCTTCGTCAAGCAGCGCCGACTCGCCATTGGAGCCCATAACGACAATGCCGTCGAGCGGGCTGTTCGCGTACCACTCGACGTTCTGCGCGTATGCGTCCAGGTCCAGCTCGCCGTCAGAACCAAACAGCGCGGCAATCGGAGCCAGGACACCCTGCAATGGTCGCTTCGCCATGTTTGCCTCCCCTATCGGTGCGTGGGCGACACCGAACTCATGACACGTCTACAGTTTGAGGATACTCTGCGGCGTGTCTGCGTGTCTCATTAAACCCGCACAGGGATACGAGCGCACCCGCGATAATCCAGTACAACGCCACCATGTGCGAGAACTCCGGGTTGAACAGATAGTGATCGACGACAGCGACGGCCAGCAACGCCAGAAAGACGGTCGCGAAGCTCAATGTGACGTCGCCGTCGCGACCCTTCCTTGCGAGGACGACGTGCACCGCTCGCCAGGCGATGACCGCCGCGACTGCCAGAAACACCGCCAGTCCCACAAGCCCGATGCGCTCAGCGATCAGGAGATACACGCTGGAGACGCCGGTCTGCAGATGATCCGACGGCGCATCACCGAAGCCAACACCGATCCAGGGGTGCTCGCGAATGATGTTCCAGGCGTTCTGGTATTCCTGCAGGCGCAGTTTCGTGGCCGGGTCCTGTAGCGTGAAGCCTTCCCACAGCCGGGTGACGAAGCCGCTACCGAGGCCGAGAGCAATTCCGAGCAGTCCAAGCACGCCGAGCGGCGGGATGAGCCAGCTCCGGCGCAGCAGCAGCACGAACGCGACGCCGAATGCGGCACCAACCCAGGCACCGCGCGAATACGACAACAGCAGCGCCATGCTCGTAATGGCCGCCGCCCCCCCAGCTAACCAGATGCTCACCGACCGGTGTGAAGACAGCAACTGACTGGCCGCCAGCAGCAGGCCGATCATCATCAACCCACCGAACGCATTCGGGTCGACACCGGTCCCGATGGCCCGCATAGCAAGCGAGGGATTCGACTCGATGAAGCGCACGATCTCATTCGACGGATAGCCGTATGCCACCAGGCGCCCCAGCACACGGAGCGTCAGCTGCGGTCCGCCGGCGTAGAGCAGTAGGCCAATGAACCCGGCGACCGTCGCGCCTGCCAGCAGCATTTGCAGCAGCAGTCTGCCATCGCGCGGCGAACGAACGATTTCGCGCGTTAGCCAGAACATGCCAATCGCAAGCAGAAAGCGCCCGAAATCGTGGGCAGTCTGCGTCGTGTAGCCGCGCCCGATGCCCAGCAGAAACGCTATGCTGGCGATCCCGATTAGCACGAGCACCAGCGCTTCTGACCAGCCAATGTGAAGCCGTTGACGACGATCGACCAGCGCGACCGCACCGCCGGCCAGCAGGCACCAGGCAAGCGCCAGCTCCAGTAATGTCGGAGTGATCGGACCGCCGAGAGGAATAACGCCAAACGGCAGGATGCACGCGACCGCGATAACGCAGATGAAGCCAGTCCAGACGCTCCGCAGGAGAACGATGACCACCGCCGGTGCCAGCGCAATGACCGCAGCAACCGGAAAACCAGCTCGCACGACGACCAGGCCCGCCAGCGCTCCGGCACCAACCGCCAGGCTGACAATCCACATCAGCGGCCATACCGAGCGAACGAGGCTGAATGATCGACTCATATCCACCGGCGCAACCGGAACGCGAGGACCATTCCGCCAGTGATCGCGAGCATGATCGTCGTGATGATGATGAGAGCGTAACTGGAGTGCTCGTACGGCAACGGGACGTTCATGCCAAAGACGCTCGTGATGAGCGTCAGCGGCAGAATGATGACTGAGATGACCGTCAGCGCTTTGATAACTTCATTCAGCCGATGAGACGCGAGCGAATCGAACGTATCGCTCAGACCCTCGAGGACTTCCTTCAGGTCGTCCAGCGAATCCCAGATCTTCGCCAGCTGGTCAGCGATGTCGCCGAAGTACACGTCGGTATCGATATCGTCGCGCAACATCGGCAAATCGCGGTGTGCTAATTGAGAGACGACGGCAACCTGCGGCTTGATAATGCGGCGCAACGAGATGAGATCCCGTCGCACAACCGAGATCTCCTGAACCGTTCGCAGGCTGGAGCTATCGAAGATCGCGTCTTCAATGGCATCTATGCGATCTTCCAGGCGATTGACGATCGGGAAGCAATACTCGACGAGACGATCGATGACGAAATAGACCAGGTGGGCTGGCGAATCGCCCATCATCGCCTCACGCGCGTCCTGCGATTTGGCCGCCTGCTCGAACATGCCGACCAGCGGCCGGAGCACGCCGTCATGCGCGGTGATCACGTAGTCATCGCCAACAAACAGGTCGACTTCGGAGGCTGAAGTCACGCGGGTCTTCTTGTTATGCACCGGGAAATGCATAACGATGAACACGTAATCGTCGTCAATGTCGAGCTTTGGTCGCTGCGTGCGGCTGGTGACATCCTCCAGGACAAGCTCGTGGAAATCGAACTCATCGCGCAGGTACTCAATCTCCTGCGCGCCCGGCTTACGGATGTCGATCCAGCGCAGTCGATTGTGCACGACGACCTGCAGTCGCGACGAGACGTTGGTCTGCTCCGGACGACTACCCCGCGAGGACGGACGAATGAGCCGACTTGCAGCCGCTATTGGTACGTGTCTGCGTTTGCTCACTGTCATGCACGCGCCCCGTCATCGAGCCCATCGTCACTTACCCGCTCACACCGAACGCACCAAGGATACGACCCGATCAAGCGGCCGGTGCCTGCACAACCAAAGCACAACGCGCGAACCTAGGAACGGATAAGAATCACCTCGCGCTGCGGCTCAGCCAGAAACTCGCAGCCATCCTCGGTGACAACGATGTCCTCTTCCTGGCTCACGAATCCGTACCCGGGCACAAGACAGCCGATCTCGAGCGTGTAGACCTCGTCTTTCTCCAGCGCGCCGTACGGTCGCTGGCCATAACGCTCCCAGCGCGGCCCGAGAACCGTCCCGCCGTCGTGGCACGCCCGGCCCATCTGGTGGCCCAGCGCAAACTGCCACTCCTCCAGCCCTTCGGCAGCGAAGATCTTGCGGGCGACATCGTCCACTTCCCAGCCCAGCACGCCGGGGCGAATGAATGCTGCTGCATCCTGAATACATCGATTGACGATCTCAAAATGCCGCTTCACTTCCGGCGGGGCTTCCGTCTCGCCCGGCTGCAGAAAGTAGAAGGTGCGCTGCATGTCCGAGCAGTATTCATCCTCGTTGACGCCGAAGTCGATCGATAGCAGGTGGCCAGCGCGGGTCTGGACATCGGTCGGCCCAACGTGGCCACGGGGTGAGTCGGGTCCTGCAGTGACGCCCGGGCAGTAATTCCAGTCCCACGACGAGCCGATTCGCCGCTCTTCGAGCTGGGCGTGCATGAAGTCGCTGATCTCGTTCTCGCTGAGCCCTGGCCGGAGCCACCGCTGGGTCGCCTCCCAGATGCGCTCAGTCGTCTGCACAGCGGTACGGATTCGCGCCAACTCAGTCGGGGATTTGCGCGCACGCACTTTCGTCGGGATCTCGCCGGACGACTGCACCTTTGCCCAGTGCGGCGTGTCCTTCAGCATCTCCTCAAGCAGCAGGTACATGCCGTGCGTCAGGCCGTCGGCCATATTGTTGTCCGTCGAGTAATTCAGCGCGATCGCGTTCGGCTGCAGCTCATCGAGCGCTTTGATCAGCTCGCCCGATACACCCTCAACGTAGCCAACGACGTTGTCCCACGCTCCGGTCTGTCGGATGTTGGCCACGTCTCCGGTGGCGACAATTGCTCGGTGGTCCCCGCTCCGAGAAATGATGAAGGCCGATTCCCAGGTTACGCTGGTGCCCACGACGAGCGGAAGACTCGGATCACCGAGGACATCGCTCTCCCGGGCGAGGATCATCCAGACATCGACATCGTGCTCATCCAGCACCTGGACGGCCTGCGCGATCTTCTCGCGGATGATCGGATTTTCCATCTGCCCGCTCCTTGCCGCCGAATCTGACGCCGGTTAGCGTCGCATCTTCACTACCTTGAATGCCTCTGCCATGGGGACGCCACCACCCTTGCCGACCTCAGTCGCGCGATCGCGCATGCGCTGATCGAGCGTTTCACCGGTGCCGATCTGGCTCACGTGTGCGCGCAGGGCGTGCACTTTGGCGTCGATCGTGTCGCTGATGTCGATGTAGCGATCGGGATTCTCCGAGCCATACAGCCAGAGCTCGGCCACCTTATGCGGCTCCAATCCCTCGGCCAGGTGCTGAGGGAAGTAGAGTGGGTCCCGCGCGGTCGGGTACACCGAATCGACTGCCGTGATGCCGACGGCGCGGTGATCGGAGTGCAGCGCATACGGTCGGAACGGGTCATGAGTGATCAGCACATCCGGTCGATGTGTCCGGATCTGGCGCACGATCTTCTCGCGGAAGTCGATATCCGGCTGTAGCTCGCCATCACCGAGCCGCAGAAACACGGTCTCGGCCACACCGAGCCGTTTGCTCGCCTCCAGCTGCTCGCCCTCGCGCATCTTGGCCAGATCCGCCGAAGAGATATCGCGCCGAGCCGTGCCCTTGTCGCCGGAGGTACAGAGGACGAAGACCACGTGTTTGCCTTCGCGGGTGAACTTGGCGACCGAACCCGCGCAAGAGAACTCGGCATCATCAGGATGGGCGACGATAACCATGACGCGCGAGAAGCTGTCGTCGGCGTTCTCCGATCCTGTCGTTTGCGGTGTTGATGAAGTACCAGACATGAGGCAGTCTCACCCTCCCAGGTTCACCACGATTCATCGGGTGCCGATCCAGACACAATGCTTCAATATCCATCAGCCAGAATTGCGCGTCAAGTGCCCGATCTGCCGCAGGATTCCCACTCCCACGGGTATACTCAGCGTGATGACAGCATCGAGTCGCCGACACCGGCCATCGCCGCTACGGATTCTCATGATCGCGCCGACATCCTTCTTCGCGGATTACGGCTGTCACGTTCGTATCCTTGAAGAGACGACGGCGCTGCAGCGGCTTGGCCACCACGTCCGCATCTGCACCTACCACAATGGTCGCAACCTTCCGGGAGTCGATATCCGGCGCTCGGTTGATGTCCCGTGGCTGAAGCGCGCTGAGGTCGGCAGCTCGCGCCACAAGGCCTACCTCGACGTCGCCTTGCTCGTCGAAACCGCGCGACAGGCACGCGCATTCAAGCCTGACGTAATCCACGCCCATCTCCACGAAGGCGCGTTAATCGGCAGCATCATTGGCCGCATCGCGCGCGTGCCGGTCATCTTCGATTATCAGGGCTCGCTCACCGAAGAGATGCTGGACCACGGATTCTTGCGGCGTGGCGGCCTGAGCGAGCGCTTCTTTCGCAAGCTGGAACGCACAATCGACCGGCTGCCGGATCGTATCGTGCCGAGCGGTGTGGCCGGGCAGCAGTATCTGCAGGCGCACGGTGTCCCAACGGGTCGCATTCGACATGTGCCCGACGCTGTCGACCTCGAGCGCTTCGACCCGGATGCGTCGCGCATGGCCGGCGCAGCGTTCCGAGCCAGATTGGGAATCCCGAGCGACGCGCCGGTCGTCGTTTACCTCGGTCTGCTGGCCGAATACCAGGGCACGACTGTGCTACTTGAGGCGGCGCAGCGCTATTTGCGCGATCATCCGGATACATACTTCATCGTTGCCGGTTATCCCGGCGTCGAGTGGTACGCACAAAAGGCCGAAGCGCTCGGCATCTCATCGCGCGTCACGTTCCCGGGCAAGATCGATTACGAAGACGCTCCGGCGCTCCTGGCCACCGGTGATATCGCGGTCGCGCCGAAACTCTCGACGACAGAGAGCAATGGCAAGATCTTCAACTACATGGCGATGGGCCTGCCGACGGTCGCGACTGACGCGCCGACGAATCGCGCGATCCTCGGCGACCTCGGCTATTTCTTCCGCCCCGGCGACGCCGCGCACATGGCAACGACCCTCGACGAAGCATCCGCCGCCGACGCCGCCAGGCGAGACGCCATGCGCGAGCGCATCCGCACGCAGTTCAACTGGGACCAGCGCGTCGACGACCTCCTCGATGTCTATCGCGAGGTTCTCGGTTCGGCCACGCTCGGTGCCGCCGAAATCACCGACACCGCCTCGGCTCCTGCGGACTAGGTCCGCCCAGTAAGCTGGTCGGTAAGGTACGCCTCCAGCGCGTCGTCAGCAACGCTGGTTTGATCGCCGCTTGCCATGTCACGCACCACGACTACGCCCTTGGCAATCTCATCCGGCCCGATGACGAGTGCATACGGGATCTTGCGGCGACTTGCGTAGCGCAACTGACGACCGAGGTCACGGTTTTCTTCCATCGAGACTTCAGTTGGAATTCCCGCTTGCCGCAATCGCGTAGCGATCGACAGCGACTCGCCAATCCGGTCGGAATCGAAGATGGTCACGAACACGTCGGATGTCGTCGCACCGACGCTCAACAGGTCAAGCTCCTCGACCACATCGATGATGCGCTCCAGCCCGAGTGACATGCCGGTCGCTGGAATGTCCTGCCCGGAGAACATGCCGACCAGCCCGTCGTATCGTCCAGCCCCGCCCAGCGATCCGATCTTGGGCTCGTCAACGGTCGTCTCAAAGACTGGCCCGGTGTAGTACTCCAGGCCACGGGCCAGCGCCAGATCGAGGACGTAATGCTCCGGCGGCGCGCCGAGGGCCGCCAAATACTCAAACAGGTCTTCCAGATCGCTGATCGCCTCGCGCGCCAGCTCGATGCTCGATAGCCGCTCCGAGATGGCCGACAGCACGGCATCCGGCGCGCCCGAAGTTGAAACGAGATCGACGATGCGGCGAGCAATACCGCTCTCGACACCGGTCGCCTCAAGCTCCCGCGCTACCCCGTCCTCGCCGATCTTCGCCAGCTTGTCGATCGCGCGATACACACCGGGTGCCTGCTCCGCCGAGACGCCGGCGTACAGAGCCAGACTCTCCAGCAACTTGCGGTGATTGATATGGACGACGAAATTCGGCATCTGGACGCCGCGCAGCGACTCGATGACGATCGAGACGACATCCGCATCGGCCAGCATCGATGTCGAGCCGACGATGTCGGCGTCACACTGCCAGAATTCGCGATAGCGGCCCTTCTGCGGCCGGTCGGCGCGCCAGACCGGACCGATGTGATAGCGCTTGAAGGGAAAGACCAACTCGTTGCGATGAACGGCGACAAACCGCGCCAGCGGCACGGTCAGGTCATAACGCAGCCCGACTTCGCGTCCGCCGTGATCCTCGAAGTGATAAATGAGCCGCTCGTCTTCGCCGTACTTCCCGGCCAGCGTCTCGTAGTACTCAAGCGCCGGTGTGTCGATCGGCTCGAAGCCGTGGCGCTCGAAGACCGTGCGCAACACACCCATGACATGCTGGCGCAACAGCATGCGCTCCGGCAGGAAATCCCGCATACCCTTCAGCAATTGCGCCGATCGGCGTGGTCGATTCCTGGCTGTGGCGTTGGATGCGGTCGAATCGTCGTTCATTCACCTCTCCCGGATCAGAGCAGTCGGCCGGTGATCCGGCGCGGCCCGATGATAGCAAAGGGCGTCTGGACCGCCGCTACTTGTTGACCTCGAAAACCAGATGCGCGATCTCGCTGGTGATGAGCTTGTCCATCGCCAGTGCCACCGCATTCGAAGAGCCGGGCGTCGAGAGGATGAGCGTCCCGTTGATCACCCCGGCAGTCGCGCGCGAAAGCATCGCCGCTCCACCGATCTCGTCATACGACAGCATCCTGAACAGCTCACCGAAGCCCGGCAGCACTTTCTCCAGTCGCCGCGAGATCACGTCATACGTCGTGTCGCGCGACGCGATCCCGGTACCGCCATTGAACAGGATCGCCTGGCACTCCTCGTCGGCTGTATAGCGGTCGAGCAATGCGTCGATCTGCTCCGGCTCGTCGGGCACGATGTGATACCCGACGATGCGGTGGCCCGCGCCGGCTAGCCGCTCACGCATGATCTTGCCGCTACGGTCGGTCTCCTCGGTTCGCGTGTCGCTCACAGTGATGACGACGCACGAAATCTGATCGGGCGCACTCTCACGGTGTTGCTGCACTGATTCACTCAACTCGGATCCTCACCTTCCCTGTTCAGCCTCTGGAGCGACCCGCGCTAGTCGAGCGTGAGATTCTGGTGATGCTCGACTGATTCGATTGTTCCGTTTTCAGCGCGCGTGATCGCAATCAGGTCAATGCGCCAGATCATGTCTTCGACCTCCGGGTGTTCCTGCCGATAGCGACCAGCCGCCCGCAGCAGGAACGCGAGCTTGCGCGAATCGATCGTCTCAGCGGCGCGCCCAAACCGCGTTCCACTGCGCAACCGAACCTCAACAATGACCAGCTCGTCGCCGTCAAGCGCGATGATGTCGATCTCGCCGCCACGGTAGCGAACGTTGCGATCCAGAATGCGGAAGCCGCGCTCGGCCAGCCACGCGGCAGCAAACGCCTCACCAGCCGCGCCGAGCTCAGTCCGCGACGGCATCGAGCTCAAGCCGCGCGATCGGCGCAAACGAGCGTCGGTGATGCGGCGTCACGCCGTGATCCAGGAGCGCTCGTTGGTGCATTGCCGTGCCATAACCTTTGTGGCCGGCGAATCCGTAGGCGGGAAGCTCCTCGCTCAGGCGACACATGATCGCGTCCCGATGCGTCTTGGCCAGTATCGATGCCAGTGCGATCGAGAACGAAATCGAATCGCCTCTCACGATCGCATCGTGACTGCACCACAGGTCCGGCAATCTGAACGCATCGACGAGAACGTGCGCCGGCGTCGGTTCGATTTCCCTCGCCGCCTCGCGCAGCGCGCGCAGGTTCGCGGCGCCCACGCCGATTTCGTCAATCGTTTCCACGTCAACGACAATGACCGAATGTGGCACGCCCATCGCCCGGATAATATCTGCCACGCACTCGCGCTGGCTCGCCGAGATTTGTTTGGAATCGCGCACGAGCGCGCCCTCGCGATTCAGCGCGCGCGTCAGTCGAGTCCGAAACGCGCGATCTTCCGGCAATGCCACGGCAGCGGCGACGAGCGGACCTGCCCAGGCCCCGCGCCCAGCCTCGTCAACCCCGGCAACCACCCGCTTACCGCACTTCCAGGCGCGGCGTTCCCAGGAGAGTGTTGGTGTCGTCAGTCGTTCCTTCTTCACGGGCCTATTCTGCACCAACTCGCGTTGCCGGGGATACGGTTGAGCGCCCGCTATCGCGAACACGTCCGCAGGAAAACAAAACGACGGCCCGCGTACGGGCCGTCGTTGATGAGCGCTCGTGTGGTGACGCTCAGGCGTCCTTCTTGACCGGATTGCGCAGCGAGGAGCCAACTGGACGGCGGCGCTCGCGGATACGAGCGGCCTTACCGCTTCGATCGCGGAGGTAGTAGAGCTTGGCGCGTCGGACGCGACCGCGGCGCAGAACCTCAATCCGATCTACGCGCGGCGAGTGAATCAGGAAGGTTCGCTCGACGCCAATGCCATGGGATGCAATGCGACGGATCGTGAAGTTCTCGTTGATGCCACCGCTACGCCGGCGGATGACAACGCCTTCAAATGCCTGCAGGCGCTCGCGAGAACCCTCGACGACCTTGACGTGCGCCCTGACGGTATCGCCGGGACCGAAGTCCGGCACGTCGGACCGCTGATAGCTCTGCTCAATCTGGCGAATTGTATCGACCATGGTTTTCCACCCTCGCCCGTCGTTCACTGCGCCGCCGGCCCCGGCAACGCCAGGGAGCCACGGACTGTTCGGTGTATATCGCTCAAGCGCAACGTCGGCACACGGAAAGGCCGCATGCCGCGGCAACCTGTGGAGTATAGCAGCGTCAGTCGCTGCCGGGCAACGCCGCGGTCAGACGGCGATCACCAACAACTTCCAGCACCTCGGCGGCCACCTCGTAGCGGTGGAAGGACGGCATGATGTAGACGCCGTGTACCTCGTCGCGCGCCTCTTCGAGCAGCTCCTGGCTGATCTTCACGCCCTCGCGCCGCCCATTATTGCCAGCAAGCCGCATCCGCTCGCGGATCGCCTCGGTTGGTCGAATGCCCGGCACCTCGTTGTAGAGGAACTCGGTGTGCCGGTGACTCTGCAGCGGCAGGATGCCGAGCATGATCGGCACGCGCAGCGGGCCGTGCCGCTCCTCATAGGTGCGGACAAACGCTCGCCACGTCTCCATCTCGTAGATCGGCTGCGTCATGATCAGGTCCGCGCCCGCTTCCAGCTTGCGATGGACGCGGTCGGTTTCGTGCGCCAGGTCGTCGCGCGTGGGGTCCGCAGCAACGATCACCGTGAAGCTGGCCTGCTTGCCAATCGACGCTCCGGCAGCGTCAGTCCCGGCGTTCATCGACTGCAGCACCTTCGCAAGGCCAACCGAATCGAGATCGTAGACAGCCGTGGCGTTGGGATAGTCGCCGAGGCTCGGCGGGTCGCCGGTCAACGCGAGGATGTTGCGTACACCGAGGGCGTGCGCCCCGAGCAGATCGGACTGCAGACCCATGACATTGCGGTCGCGTGTCGTGAAGTGCAGGATCGTTTCGACCCCCACCTCGGTCTGAATCAGGAAGCAGAGCGCCAGCGCGCTCATCCGAATCCGCGCCATCGGCGAGTCCGCGACGTTGACCGCATCGACACCGGCGTCCTTGAGCATCCGCGCACCATCGAGCATCTTGTGCGGATTCAGGCCGCGCGGCGGATCAAGCTCGACTGAAACGAGGAACTGCTTGCCGATCTTGCGGGCCAGTTGTGTCGGCTCCTCGGGTGGCAGCAACTCAATCTTCCGGCTCGGTGCGGGCCGTCGGCCAGTCTGCCGATCGACTCCTGCCAGGCGCTCATCGATGGCGGCTCGCATGGCGCGAATGTGTTCTGGCGTCGTCCCGCAGCAGCCGCCAATGACGCGCAGGTCGAGGTCCAGCGCCTCGCTCGCAAAGGCTGAGAAGTACGCCGACGACGACGGATAGATCACCCGATCGCCGACCTGCATCGGCCAGCCGGCATTTGGCATTCCCGATAGTCTCACGTCCCCATCGAGCGCACGCAGCTCGCTGAGAACATCGAGGACACCTCGCGGACCAACGCTGCAATTCACACCAACAACATCGACGTTCAGCTGCCGCAGGTGCTCCAGCACCTCGGACGCCGAGCTACCTCCGATGGTCAGGCCATCATCAGTGAATGTCATCGAAGCAATGATCGGCAGATCGGAAATCTCGCGCGCCGCGCCTACGGCTTCCGTCATTTCGGCAAGCGATCCGATGGTCTCGATTAGCAACAGATCGACGCCGCCTTCGAGCAGCCCGCCGATCTGCTCGCGGAATGCCGCCCGGATGCGCTCCGGCTCATGCAGCGAGAACGGGACCTGAGCGGTCCCGGTCGGCCCGACCGAACCGGCAATCAGCACCGGCACCCCGGAGATCTCTCGCGCCTCAATCGCCAGCCGCGCGCCGCGATAGTTGATGTCCCGAACGCGATGTTCCAGCCGATGCTCGCCAAGACGAAAGGCATTTGCTCCAAACGTGTTCGTCTCGATCAGGTCTGCACCGGCTGCGATGTAATCACGATGGATCTTGACGATCGTTGCGGGATCAGACAGGTTGAGCTCGTCGAAACAGGCACTGAGCGGAATCCCGCCAGCGTGGATCATCGTTCCCATCGCACCATCACACAGGATCGGACCTGCATTGATTCGCTCAGTGAACGGATGCGCCATTCGGGGTATCCTTTCGGAAACGCTGGATATGCGCCGCAACGACGCCAAGTCGCGATTGTAGCACCGGATACCGGCCGAGTTCTGGTCGGCATTCACATTGTCGGCATGTCCGCAGAACCAAAGCCCTTCTCGTTCGTCTTGAATGCAGGAGGGCATGCGGTTGGAAGGGGTCTGGATGGCATCCGAAGAGGATGTGTGGGTCAGCCGAGCGCGAGCGGGTGATCAGACTGCCTTTGAGGCGATCGTTCAACGCTATGAGCGGCAGATCTACTCGTTCGTCTATCGGATGATGGGCAACGCTGAGGATGCCTCGGATCTGACACAGGAGTGCTTTGTTCGCGCCTACCGTAACCTCGGTAAGACGAACGCCGACCTGAACGTCTCCGCCTGGCTGCATCGCATCGCCTCAAACGCATGCCTCGACGTCCTGCGTCGTCGCCAGCGTATTCGCTGGCTGCCGTGGGACAACACCAAGCACGAACCAATGCTCGGCAGCGCAGACAGCGACAGCCCTGAGCACGTCGCCGTCTCGTCAGAGGTCTCGTCGATCGTTCAGTCGACACTGTCGAAGATGTCCCCACGCAATCGCGCTGCGCTGATCATGCGCGAATATGAGGGACTCTCCTGCGACGAGATCGGGGATGTCCTCGGCATCAGTCGCTCGGCCGCGAAATCGATTCTGTTCCGCAGCCGCGAAGAGTTCCGCAAGCTCTATCCCGAGGTCGAGCAGGAGGTGCGATCGTGAGCGATTGCACCATGTACCGGGAGATGATCTCGAGCCTCATCGACGGCACGCTCGAGCGCGAGGATGCAGCGCGTCTTCGTTCGCACCTGGCGCAGTGCGAAGCCTGCCGAGAGCTTCTTGAGGAGTACCGCAGGATCGGCATCGCCGTCCGCACATTGCCGCCGGTCATGCCGCCAGTCGAGCTTACCGATCGGATCCTCGCTCAGACGGTCGACGCAGGTCCGCGACGGCTCTACCTGATATCGAGCCGCATCCGCTATTCAGTGGCCGCCGTCGCCGCCGTCATCGTCGTTTTCATCGTCGCCGGATATCTCCTCATCGGTGGATACCAGCGCGGGATCACGCCGGAAGTCACGGCGTCGCGACCGACAGCTAACGAGACGTGGCCAACCAACAATCCGATTGAAATCACGTTCAACAAGGCGATGGATCATGCGTCAGTTCGCGCCGCGCTGGGCATTCAGCCGAGCGGCGAGGATCAGCGCCTGTCGCAAGCCTGGGACGGTAACACGCTCCGTATCGGTCTTGATCAGCCGCTCAAGCCGGGATCGACCTATATCGTGAAGATCACCGACGCGGCACAGGACCGATGGGGTAATCACCTGTCCGAGACATACACGCTGACGTTCAAGACAACGTCGAATATCGAGGCGTATCGCACGCCCACTCCGTCTACCTCGCCGACGCCATCGCCGACACCGTCTGCGTCGCCAACTGCGCCGCAGCCGACTGCCACTGGCCTCGCTGTCATTCCGGCACAACCAACGCAGGCTCCGCCGCAGTCGACTCCATCCGGCGTCGCAACAACGCAGCCTGCCGCGCCGACTGCAACGACTGCCAATACTGAGACGGAGCGCGAACCCATCGCGGCACCATCCTCGACACCGACGGCTACGCCGCGTCCAAATGAACCGACGTCAACACCGACAGCCACCGCGACGTCGACACCTGTGCCACCGACAGCCACGATTGCGCCATCGGCTACGCCTGTCCCGCCAACTCCGACCGCGACAGCGACGACTGTTCCGCCAACGGCGACAGCGACGACTCCTGCGACGATTTCGGTCACCGGCGCTATCGGCGATGTCTATTGGGCGAATGAGTCTGTCCAGCAACGCCTGGGAGCCCCGCTCGGCGCGTCGTTCGGCACGGACGGCCTGCAACAGGACTTCCAGCAGGGCACGATGCTCTACCGAGCAGACCGTGGCGCGGCCTATGTCCTGATTAACAACCAGCTCGTCTGGAGCACGTACTCAGTCACGCCCAACTCGGTGGGCGAACCAACGAGCGGTCCGGAAGACGGACTGTGGGTCCCAGGCGGACTTCTGGGCTCAGTCTGGAGCGCAAACGAGTCGGTCCAGTCCGATCTCGGTTACGCACTCTCGCAGCAGGCCGTTTCCTTCAATGCCACGGTACAGATGTTCGAGCACGGCCTGGCCGTCGTCAGCCCGACTTCTGTTTACATCTTCTACGATGACGGCGGCTGGGAATTCTGGCCAGCGGGTACGAGCTAAGTACGCAGCTACTCGAGGAATGCACTGAACGGAAAACACCGGCGAGCCAATCGCTCGCCGGTGCTTTCACCCTCCGGCGGACTCAGCATATTCGACTCGACGACGGTTATCGGAACCGCCTACTGAAAGCCATCGTTCCAATTCGCGCGAATCAAGGGTCATAAGGGCACCTGTTTGGACTAGCTGCCGCAGGTGCAGACGGTGTGAGGATTTGCGACGGGCGTACTGCATACGCCCATCTTCGCCGCCCGGACACCACCGACGCGGCGCGACTGTGCCAGATGCCCTTTTGTCCTGCCTGGACGACCCAGCCAGTTAGCACGCCCGCACCGATCTTCTCAGCACCGACAATGACAGTAGAAACGGCTGCTGCGACTGCTCTCTACAGCAGCAACAACACCGCGATCGTGTTGTAGACAGTGTGCGTTATGATCGCTGGCACAGTACCCATGTACTTGCGCTCCAGGCCAAAGATGATGCCCGAAGCGAACGCACCCACCGTGATGAGGCTTGGCCCGTACTGCTGGTGCAGCAGCGCGAAGATCAGCGCGGTAAACACGATGCCGAACTTCGGCTGTATCGCGCCGCGGAATAGTGTCTCTTCGCCGATGCCGGCGGCCAGGCCGAGCAGCAGCGCGCCCCAGACCGACTGCACCTGCGAGGTCATCGATTCCATGTTCTCGGTGATCTGCTCATGCAGATCCGGCTGCAGCACCTGCACGAGGTACGACGACACGGCCGACACAATGAACGTCACGACAACAAGGCCGAGCGCGATCATGACCTGGCGTCGCGTCGGGATCGCCAGCCCCAGTCGCTCGATCGCCTCCTTGCGCGTCCGGAAGAACCCGACGCCAACGAGCACGAACGCGAGCGCGACTTCGGTGATTCCGGTAACCGCCAGTGCGAGGTAGCTGATCGAGGATGTCTCGTCATTGCCAAACAGTGAGAATAGCGAGAGCACGCCGAGCGCGCTGAGCACGTACAGACCGATCGTTGCCGGCCATGATGTCGAGTCGAACGGGACGATCCTTGCCGTCATCTTGCGCAGTGATGGGACGAGCGTCAGCGCCGCAATGACGCCGATCAGCAGGGCAATGAACGAGCTAGTCTCCGGCGAGTTTCCCTCGCGCCAATCACGAAATATGGACCCAAGGCCAAACAGGAACAGGAAAAAGCCAAACGCGCCGAAGACGATGTAAAGGCCCATCGTCAGCGCTCGATTACCGGCCGAGCGGTGAACCCAGAGGCTGAAAAACGCGCCGACACCGACGAGCAATACTGCGGATGCGACCGCCGATAGCGCCTCGGTTACCCCACTGCTCAACTGTTCACTCCGTTCTCAGCCAGTACCAGCGGTGAAGTATAGCCCTCAATCCGCCGATTGTGATTCCCTGCACGAAAACCGCGCTCCACTCCACCCGGGTATACTCGACGGGACGCGGGAGGGAGATGCGCAGGGTGACGACGCGACGCGGCGGACTCGGTCGCGGACTGGAATCACTGATTCCAGGAATCGGTCAGGACGACGCCACAGGTGGCGCGATAACGGTGGATGTCGGGACGCTTGAGCCAAACCCGGTTCAGCCACGCGTGCGCTGGGATCCTGAGCAGCTGGAGTCGCTGGCAGCATCGATTCGCGAGCACGGCATCATCCAGCCGATCGTCGTCACACGCGCGACCGGTGGTAGCACGCCGTATCAGATCGTCGCCGGTGAGCGCCGCTGGCGGGCGGCCCAGATGGCCGGCTTGCGCTCGGTACCGGTGATCGTCCGCGAAGCGACTCCCGCCCAACTGCTGGAGTTGGCGCTGGTTGAGAATGTGCAACGCGCCGACCTGAATCCGATTGAAGAAGCGCTCGCCTATCGGCAGCTCACCACCGAGTTCGGCCTGACTCAATCTGCCGTCGCCGAGCGTGTCGGCAAGAGCCGGCCGGCGATTGCGAACTCCATCCGGCTGCTGTCGGCCCCCGAATCGATCCAGGAGGCGGTCGCCAACGAGGAGATCTCGGCTGGGCATGCGAAGGCACTGCTCGGTATCGACGACCCCCTGACACTCGAGCACCTGCTGCGGCAGGTCATCAGCGGCGACCTGAGCGTCCGCGAGACCGAGCGGCTCGTCCAACGTTCGGCCGACGCGCCACGCCGGACTCGTGTGGCCGGGACGCAGTCGGCCGATCCAGCAGTTAGCGCCGTCGAATCAAGCTTGCGTCGCGCGCTCGGCACCCGCGTCGAGCTGGCCCGCCGCGGCGAGACCGGGCGGATCGTTATCAGCTTCAACTCGGATGAAGAGCTGAACTCAATTCTCGAGCGCATTATCGGCGTCGAAGAAGAGCTCTAGGCCAGCATCACTCCGCCGCGCGCACCTGATCGGTGATGTAATCGAGTACTTCCGCGATCGGGATCCGAACCTGCGACATGCTGTCGCGCTCACGGATCGTGACTGAATGATCCTCGATCGAATCGAAATCAACCGTGACGCAATACGGTGTGCCGATCTCATCCTGCCGTCGATAGCGCCGACCAATGCTCTGGGTTTCGTCGTACTCCACCGAGAACTGCCGCCGCAGCTCGTGGTACAGCGGCTCGGCGACAGCAGCCAGCTCGGGCTTCTTCGACAGCGGCAGCACCGCCGCAGTGTATGGCGCAAGTTTCGGATGCAGGCGCAGGACAACACGTGAGGCCGCTTCGCCCTTCGCGTCTGGCGTCTCTTCGACATCGTAGGCGTCGCACAGCACCATCAGCATCGTGCGATCCACGCCGAAGGTCGGCTCGATGACGTGCGGCAGGTAGCGCTCGTTCCGTGCCTGATCGAAATAGGTGAGGTCTTCTCCTGAGTACTCCTGATGCCTTTGCAGGTCGAAGTCGGTCCGATACGCAAGACCGGACAGCTCCTTCCAGCCAATCGGGAACAAATACTCGTAATCGACCGTGCGCTTGGAGTAGTGCGAAAGCTCATCGGCGTGGTGCTCGCGCCGGCGAAGTCGCGCTGGATTGATGCCGAGCGATGTAAACCACTCGCCCTGCGCATCCACCCAGCTATCAAATTGGGCTTCCCAATCATCGGGTTGGATGAAGTACTCAATCTCCATCTGCTCGAACTCAAGCAGCCGGAAAATGAAGTTGCCCGGCGTGATCTCGTTGCGAAACGCCTTGCCGATCTGAGCGATGCCGAACGGAACCTTCAGACGGCTGGATTGCTGGACGTTCTTGTATTGCACGAAGATATTCTGCGCCGTCTCCGGTCGGAGATAGGTCGTCGTGGCTGTCTCGTCGACCGGGCCGATGTACGTCCTGAACATCATGTTGAAGGCGCGGACCGGTGTCCAGTCGCGGTTGCCGCAGTTCGGGCAGGCGATGCCAAGCTGTGCGATCATCTGCGTCAGCTCGTCGAAGGACTTGCCTTCGGCGGACTCGCCGCCGGCGTCCTCAATCAGCGTGTCGGCGCGGTAGCGGCTGCGGCAGACGCGGCAGTCTGTGAGCGGGTCGTTGAACTCGTCGATATGGCCACTGGCCTCCCAGACACGCGGGTTCAGCAGAATGCCGCCATCGATACCGACCATGTCGGAGCGTTCGCGAATGAACCGCTGCCACCAGGAGCGCTTGATGTTGTTCCGCAGCTCAACGCCGAGCGGACCGAAGTCGAACGTGTTGGCCAGCCCACCATAGATCTCGCTGCCCGAATACACAAACCCTCGACGCTTTGCCAGCGACGCAAGCTCTTCCAACGTCACCTTTGGCCTGGTCGGCTCGTTCACGTCGCGTCAATCTCCCTCTACATCAACGATCTACTTCGGAATGAAAACGGGCGAGACCCGCGTCTCACCCGCGTAGCTTTGGAACCTGCGCCACAAGCGGCTCAGGCCGGAGCCCTCTCGCCATCCGCGTCTGCGGATTCCGGAGCCTTGTCGGACGCTTGCTGTCCGCTTGTCCCGTTGGCCAGGTCAGACGCTACCTGCTGATACACCTGTGTTGTCGAGATGCTGACGTGCCCCAGCATACGCTGGACATCGCCGAGGTCGCGCCCGCGCGTCAGTTGATGCGCTGCGAAGGAGTGCCGCAACGTGTGCGGGGTGATGTCGTCGATACCGACGCGATGCGCGTACTGCTTCAGGATCAGCCAGAAGCCCTGCCGGGTCAGCCGCGTGCCGCGCTGGTTGAGAAACAGCGCCGATTGCTCGGTACCTCGACAGATCTGCGGGCGCGCTTCCGTCACATATGTGCGGGTAGTCTCAACGACAGCCCCCGGCAGATCAATCTCTCGCCGTCGATTCTGCTTGCCGGTGCAACGGACGCTGCCACTCGCCAGATCCACATCGTCGACATCGAGGCTGACGAGCTCCGAAACACGCATCCCGCTCGCGTAGAGCATCTGCATCATCGCGAGATCGCGCTGCGCCTCCGGCGTGCATTGCTTGGCCGGTTCAGCCAGCAGGGCCTGCACGTCCTCCTCCGGAAGCGCCTTTGGCGCGAACTTCTCGACACGCGGAGTCGCCAACGACTCCGACGGGTCGGCGCGCAGCTCGCCGCTGCGCACGAGATATCCGAAGAACGACTTCACCGCCGCTGTCTTGCGCGCGACCGTCGAGGCGGCGTATTCGCGCTCCCGAAGCTCCAGCGCGTACGACGTCAGATTCGACGGCTGCACTTCCGGCCATGACGTCAGCGACAGGCGCTCTTCCAGATACCGGACGAACTGACCGAGGTCGTTCCGATAGGCGGAGACGGTATTCGCCGAGAACTCATTCTCGTCCTCGAGTGCGCTCAAAAAGCGCCCGATACTATCCCGCATGAGTATTTCCTCCCGAGTGATCACCCCGCGCACGACTCCCATACGAGATCAAAATCTCCGCGCGCTCCCGGCCCGTTATGCGAGAAGGCTGTCGATCGATGCGGACTGCATGCTGAATGCCTCTGCGACAGCCTGATACGTTACCTGACCACGATAGATATTGACACCCCTTGCGAGGGCTGGATCCTTACGAATCGCATCCAGACCGTGATCCGCCAATCGCAGTCCATACGGCAGAGTCGCATTTGAAAGCGCAATCGTGCTCGTTCGTGGCACTGCTCCGGGCATGTTCGTCACGCAGTAGTGAACCACACCATCTACGACAAACGTCGGATCGCTGTGACTGGTCGGGCTTGCGGTCGCGATGCAGCCGCCCTGATCGATCGCGACATCGACGACGACGGACCCGTCGGTCATCGACGCGATCATCTCCGGCGTGACCAGCTTCGGTGCGCGAGCGCCGGTGATAAGCACTGCGCCAATGACGAGGTCGGCGTTCGCAACCGCTTCGGCGAGTGCTGAATGCGTCGATGCAATGGTCGTAATGCGGCCATGCAGAATCTGATCGAGATAGCGCAGGCGGTCGAGAGACACATCCAGAATTGTCACGTTCGCACCCATACCAAGCGCTACCTGGGCGGCGTTCGTCCCGACGACTCCGCCACCGACGATGACGACATCGGCTGGTCGCACGCCCGGCACGCCACCAATGAGTACGCCGCGACCGCCGTTAACCTTCTCCAGGTAATACGCGCCGATGTGAACCGCCATGCGCCCGGCAACTTCGCTCATTGGCGTCAATAGTGGCAGGGAATGATTGGGCAGCTCGACCGTCTCGTAGGCAATTGCAATAACGCCGCGGTCGACGAGTGCCTGTGTCAGCGCCTTCTCGGCGGCAAGGTGCAGATATGTATAGAGAATTTGTCCATCGCGAAGTAGCGCGTACTCAGATGAGATTGGCTCTTTCACCTTCACGACCATGTCAGCGCGATCGAAAACTTCGTCGTGCGAAGCGACGAGCTCCGCGCCGGCCGCAGCGTACTGGTCGTCGCTGAAGCCGCTGCCTGCTCCAGCAGCCGCCTCCACAATGACCTGATGGCCGCGAGAGCGGTACTCGTGGACTCCAGCCGGTGTGGTGGATACCCGGTTCTCGTTATCTTTGATTTCTTTCGGGATGCCAATGATCATCTGGACCGGCCCCTTCCGCGTCAATGACCGGGCCGGTGCGTAACGCCATCGCGGCGCTTCCGGGTGGCCCGGGTTCGCCTCGTTCATTCGGTGATCCACAACCGCGTGATTCTAGCATAGCCCGAATGCCGTTCTGCTTATTTCGCGCACCGTGCGTATCCGAATTTCATTGCGCCTGCTTGTCAGTGACGGTACGATTTTCGTGATGCGTTCGCCGATCTCCTGGAATCGGACGGCGCTCCTCGACAATATAGAGAGATGGCCGTGTCCTTCCTGAATGCCCTTTGGATCATTCCGATTCTCGGTGTCCTGATCTTTGTCCACGAACTTGGACATTTTGTGATGGCACGCCGGGCCGGTGTTCGTGTCGAAGAGTTCGGTTTCGGGCTCCCACCGCGCATCTGGGGCACCAAGCGCGGCGACACAATCTATTCGATCAATCTGCTCCCCATCGGCGGCTTCGTCCGCGTGCTCGGCGAGGATGGCAAGTCCAACGCCGTCGACAGCATGCAATCGAAAACTGCCGGCCAGCGCGCCAAGTTCCTGGCAGCCGGCTCAGCAATGAACTTGCTGACGGCGATTGTCCTGCTCGCCGTGCTGATCGGTGGACAAGGCAAAAGCAGCGACAACGTCTACGTCGTCGATGTCGCCAACGACTCCCCGGCCCAGCAGGCGGGCTGGCAGAGCGGTGACCGCTTCGTCGAGATCTCCGGTGAGACGATTCATGATGCGAACGATGTCTCGCGCCTGACTGCCGACAACGCCGGAAAGCCCACGACAGTCGTACTCGACCGCGCCGGAGAGGCAGTATCCACAACAATCACGCCGCGCACCGACCCGCCGGCTGGGCAGGGCCGCACCGGAATTACACTTAGCTCGGCGCCGGTGGCCACGCTCCGGGTCGAGGACGTGCCGGAAGATAGCGTCGCTGCAACCATGGGGCTGCAGGCGGGTGATGAGATCATCGCGACTAACGGGCAGCCGGTGACGGACTACCTCGCCTACGCACTCTTCCTGCGCGATAACCAGGGCGAAACCGTCGACTTGCTGGTGATGCGCAACGGCGCGGAAGTCACGCTGACAGGCACACTGCCGACTGATCTCCCGCTCGACCGCGAGCCACTCGGCGCGGACCTGACCCAGCATCTCGTCTTTGAGCGCGTCGGCCTTCTGCAACTGCCGATGGAGACCGCGCGGACGTTTGCGTCAACCCTTCAGCAGATGGGCTCCGGACTGATGAGCCTTGTTCGGGGTGACACATCGCTGGCGGATGTCGCCGGACCGATCGGTATGGGCCAGCTCACCTCGGAGGTTATCAGCCGCAGCGCTACGCCACTCTGGGTGACGCTGACGAACCTGACGATCATTCTGTCGCTAAATCTGGCGATCCTTAATCTCTTGCCGTTGCCTGCGCTCGACGGAGGGCGTCTACTATTCGTACTGATTGAAGTGCTGCGCGGTGGAAAGCGAGTATCGCCGGAGAAGGAAGGCGTCGTTCACTTCGTTGGATTGATGATCCTGCTGACGGCGATGTTCCTGATCGCGTTTGTTGACATCAACCGTATTTTTAGCGGCGCGTCATTCCTGGAGTAGTGACCGCACCGCAAACGAACTATTGACAGCGATCGAACAGGGGCGGCAGGCGCCGCGCAGATCGCTTCGGCCCAGGAGGTATGGAGTGACAGTGCTTGCTCCTCGCCGGATTACCCGGCCAGTTCAGGTTGGCAACGTTCGCATCGGCGGCGGAGCACCCGTCGTTGTCCAGTCGATGGCGACGGCAGACACCCGCGATCCACAGGCCACGCTGCGGCAGATCAACGAGCTCGCTGAAGCGGGCTGCGAGATCGTCCGCATTGCCGTGCCCGACCGTAAGGCCGCCGCAGCACTGCCGGACATCGTGCCGTACTCGCCGGTGCCGCTGATTGCGGACATCCACTTCGAGCACACGCTGGCACTCAAGGCGATCGAGGCCGGGATCCATGGCTTGCGCCTCAACCCCGGCAACATCCGCAAGCATGACGATGTTGTTGAGGTCGTCGAACGCGCCAAGGAGCGCCGCATCCCGATTCGCATCGGCGTTAACTTCGGCTCGGTGCCGCCAATGACTGAAGAGTTCGTCGATGAGATGGCGGCCCAGAACGCCACCCAGACCGAGCTGCGCGCAGAACATATGGTGCGCACCGGACTGGGTCACATTAGAATCCTTGAGGAGCTCGACTACCACGAGATCAAGGTCTCGCTGAAGGCGTTCGAGGTGCCGGTCATGCTGGAGGCGTACCGCCGCATGGCTAAGCGCGTGCCCTACCCATTCCACCTCGGCGTCACCGAAGCCGGCACACCGAAGGCTGGCAGCGTCCGCTCAGCCGTCGGCATCGGCACGCTCCTGGCGATGGGTATCGGCGACACGATCCGCGTCTCGCTGACCACCGATCCGGTCGAAGAGGTCTTCGTCGCCTACGAGATTCTGAAGAGCCTGGAGCTGCGTCAGCACGGCGCAACGATGATCGCTTGCCCGACCTGCGGTCGTGTCGAGGTCGATCTCTTCAAGCTCGCCAACGAGGTTGACGAATTCATCGCGACAATCAAGGAGCCGATCCGCGTCGCGGTCATGGGCTGCGTTGTCAACGGCCCCGGCGAAGCGCGTGATGCCGATGTCGGCGTGGCTGCTGGGCGCGGCAAGGGCGTCATCTTCCGCAAGGGCCAGATTCATAAGACCGTCAAGGAAGACGAGATCGTCGAAGCACTCAAGGATGAGATTCGACAGATCGTCGCCGAGCGTCAGGCAGCGGGAGTCTCCTGATCCGCCTCAGGCAGTCGCCTGAACCGACGAAGCGTCGCTGCTGTTCGGAATCGTCATCTCGAACGTCGAGCCAGTTCCGAGCCGACTGCTCACACTGACCGTGCCGCCATGAGCCAGGGCGACGTGCTTGACGATTGCGAGGCCGAGACCGGTGCCGGGCTCGGCGCGTGAGCGGTCGGTCTTGAAGAAGCGCTCCCATATACGCTCAAGATCTGCTTCGCCGATTCCGCTGCCGTTGTCCGTCACGCTGTAGGTCGTCTCATCGTCTCCAGCGCGCACTGCGATACGGACTGCCCCACCCGTCGTCGTGTGGTCGATCGCGTTGGTTACGAGATTGAGCAGCGCGTGCTCCAGCCTGCGCCCGTCGGCGGAGATCTCGCCAACTGATGAGTCCGCGTCGACCGCAAGTGTCACTCCGGCCTTCTGGGCACGCGGGCCCATGCGGTCCACCACGCTCTGGGCGATCGCAACCGGATTCGCCGGCGCATAACGCAGACTCTCCGGTCCCTTCTCGAGCTGGCTGATATCGAGCAGATCCTGCACCAGCATGGTCATCGACTCGATCTCGTCATCAATCTTGCCGACGAAACGCTGGACTTCCTCATCATCTGGCTGCAGATCCAGAATCGTGTCAGCCAGGATCTTGATCGTCGAGAGCGGCGTGCGGAGCTCGTGCGATACGTTGGCCACAAAATCTCGACGCACCGTCTGTAGCCGATTCAGCTCCGTGACATCGCGCAGGACGACCAGCGCCTCTTTCGGGTACTGTGCGATGCGGACGATGATCGCGTTCATGGTCCGCGGATCGCCGGGCAGATCGAATGTGTACTGCTGGTCTTCGCCGGTCTCCAGGCAGTGTCGGACGATTGCATCCATGCGATGGTCGCGGACGACTCGGATAAACGAGCGACCAGCCGGATTGCGCCCGCCAAACATCGTTGATGCCGCGAGGTTCCCGTACGTCACGACGCCGTGTGCGTCAACCTGAATGACTGCATCGCGCATTCGATCGAGCACATGGTTGAGATGTCGCACGCGCTCCGATTCCGCCGTCCAGCGCTCACTCGCTGACGACATGAATGCCTCAGCGTGGTGCAAGGCTTCGTCAATCTCGTCGCCGTCCTCGTCGGGCCAGTTCACGATCTCACCCGCTCGAGCCGGTGCGAATTGACGCGACGTTATGAGCTGTAGCTGCGCCAGGCGCGCCAGCGCACGCTGGGCGAACACGGCCGCCAGAATGATTCCAGCTACGATGCCGATGGCAGCAATGATCCACCAACCGGTGACCGCTGCAATGCCGGCGCAGAGCGCGACAACCGCGACTGGAGCAAGGAACTGGTAGATCAGCGATCTCATCCGGCTCTCTCTTTATCCGTCATAGCGATACCCAACGCCGCGCACCGTCGTTATCCTCGTTGGCTGCGACGGGTCATCCTCGATCTGCTCACGCAAGGCGCGAATGTGAACGTCCACCGTGCGTTCATCACCGATGTAATCGACACCCCAGGCGCCGTCAAGGATTTGCTGCCGGCTGAGGGCCTGTCGCGGATGATGGAGCAGAAAGCGGAGCAGCTCGTATTCTCGCGGTCTTAATGCCAGCTCGCGGTCGTCGCGCCATACGCGCCGCTCGCGCTCGGAGATACGGATGTCGCCGGACACGCTCGCTTGCGGATCAAATGATTGGTCGGTTGCGGACCGACGCAACAGCGCCCGCACACGCGCGAGGAGCTCGCGGAGACCGAACGGCTTGGTCAGGTAGTCGTCCGCGCCGATTTCAAGGCCGATGACTCGATCGACCTCATCGGCACGCGCAGTCAGCATCAGAATCGGGATGTTCGATACCTGCCGAACTCGGCGGCAGACCTCGAACCCGTCCAGCCCGGGCAGCATGACATCGAGGACCATCGCATCGATGCCGCCGCGCTCGACCTGCGCCACCGCGTCGAAGCCGTCGCCGACGACGATCGTCTCGTAGCCCTGGCGATCGAGATTAAATTTCAGCGCCTCTGCGAGCTCACGCTCGTCTTCGACAACGAGAATCCGCTGGCTGGCCACCATACCTCCTGTTCGTGACACACATTGTAGCCGCGCATCGAACAACGGCGTGCGGGTTATGCTTTGCCACAGGCGACAGCGCGCTCCTGCAACGCGATGGGGAGGTTCAGCGGCGGTATGCGACGAGGAGTAGCAACACTCGGGCTAAGTTCCTGGGACCAGTTCGTCGTGACCGATGCCTATCCCGGTCCCGGCGAGTATGCCGTCGTCCGGCATCAGTTCGAGCAGTCCGGAGGCACAACGGCAAACACGAGCGCTGCCCTGGCTCGCCTCGGCATCCCGGTCATGTTCGTCTCGGCTGTTGGAAACGACGCACAGGGGACTGCACTCATCAGCGATCTCCGCGCTGCCGGTTGTAACGTCGAGCACATGATCGTTCGCGATAACGAACCGTCCGATACCGGTATCATCGTCATCTCCGGCGCAGAGCAGCATCGCGACCGGACGATCTTCTGGATTCAGGGCGCGAAGCCAGTCCTTGGCGATCACCTGCCTGTCGAAGAAATGCTGGATCACCAGTGGGTCATGCTGGACATCGACGATCCACGCCTGCGGAACTTCTTTCTCGACCTTCCAGCCCACCAGAGTCCACGCACCAAGCTATTCGGCACGATGACCTACCTTGTTGAGATGGAACCAGCAGCTGCCTGGGGTCATGTTCTGCGCCACGACGCGGCCTGCGGCAACGTCCGCGAGCTGCGCGCGCTCACCGGCGAGACGGACCTCGATGCTGCCTTCGCCAAGGCGCGCGTCGATCTCATTGCCAGCGCGTGTCGCGTGCTATTTATCTCGCACGGCGCGAACGGCGCATACATCGTCCGCGCCGACAGCGTGACGCACATGCCGGCATTCCCGATCGAGCCGGTTGACACAACCGGGGCGGGCGACGCGTTCGCAGCCGGCTGCCTCTGGGGGCTGCTCGATCGCTGCCCCGACGAGGAGATCGTGCGCCGCGGGAATGCGCTCGGGGCGATGGCCTGTCGTGCGCTTGGAGCGCGCGCAGCGCTGCCGACTATGGATGAAGCGCTTGCGTTCATGGCTGCCGCCGAGGTTCCCGGATGACGGCGCTGATCACGCGCGCTGAACTGGCGACATTGGCTCGGGATAACGGCCTGGTCGTCGCCGGCGTCACGAGCGCCGAACCATTCGACGCCGCTCGCGACTACATCATCGACCACATCAAACGCGGTCACACGGCCGGCATGCCGTGGTTTACGGTCGAGCGCGCGCGTCAGGCGGCTGACCCACGGACGCTGCACGACCGCGTCCAGTCGATAATCTCCGTCGCTGTCCCGTTCTGGACTGGCGGGGCAGAGCCGCCCGACGACGGCGTCTTACGCGGCCGGATCGCACGGTACGCCTGGGGTCGCGATTATCACAAGACGCTGAAACGGCGCATGGTCGCGTTGGTCTCCAACCTGGAGCAGCAGATCGGTCGTCCGCTGGAGGCCCGCACACTGGTCGACACGGCCCGGATCTTCGACCGTGCAGTAGCAGAGCGTGCCGGCACCGGCTGGGTCGGCAAAAACTCGATGATCATCGTTCCGCGCCACGGCTCGTGGGTGATGCTCGGCGAGATCATGCTCGACATCCCGCTGACTCCGGACGTGCCGCTCGGCCATGACTGCGGACGCTGCCGCATCTGCATCGACCGCTGCCCAACCGGCGCGATCATCGAGCCATACCGCATATCCGCGCCGCGCTGCATATCGTTCCTGACGATCGAGGAGCGCGGCATCATCCCGCACGAGTTGCGAGGCATGATGGGCGACCGCGTATTCGGCTGCGACGTCTGTCAGGATGTCTGCCCGTACACGCTTGCTGCCCAGCCAATGCAGGATCCTGATTTCGCGCCAGCCTCGGTCGAGAATGCGTTTCCGTCACTTGAGCGGCTGGTGACGATGACGCAGGCCGAGTTCTATGAGATCTATAGCGGAACCGCAGTGATTCGGGCCAAGCGGGCGGGTATGGCGCGCAATGCAGCCATCGCGCTCGGCAATAGTGGCGACTCTCGCGCAGAACCGATTCTGACGCGTATGCTGTGCGATCACGACGAGCCAATAGCGCGAGGTCATGCCGCGTGGGCACTGAATCACCTTACCGCTGGTGACAGTCGCGCCGCCTTGGAAAGCGCTTTCCGCCACGAGACCGACGATTATGTCCTGCAGGAAATTCGGACGGCGCTAGCCGCCTGATTCGGGGAGAAGCCGGTGCTGTTACTGGTCGATATCGGGAATACCAATGTCAAGATCGGCGTCGTTCGTGACCGCGAGCTGATCGCTCACTGGCGCGTCGCGACGAACCGCACGAGCATGCCAGACGAATGGTGGGTCGTCGTTACGACGCTGGCCAACGCCGACAGTATTCCCCTCGACGCGATAACCGGCGCAGTCATCAGCAGCAGTGTGCCGACCGTCACACCGTGGATCTCGACGATGGTTCGCGAGCGTGTCGGCATCGAGCCAATCGTCGTCGGCTCAACGACCGACCTCGGGATCAGCGTCGACGTCGACAACCCGCACGAAGTCGGCCCGGACCGGCTTGTTGATGCTGCGGCCGCCTACAGCATGTTCGGCGGCCCCCTGCTTGTTCTCGACTTCGGCTCGGCAACGACGCTGAATGTCGTGACCCGTGACGGTCGCTTCATTGGCGGCGCTATCGCACCTGACTTGCGGGCTGCGCATGACGCGCTCGTCGCCAAGGCCGCCCGCCTCAGTAGCGTCGAGCTGGTATTCCCCAAACGCGTCGTCGGCCATAACACAATCAGCGCGATGCAATCCGGCATCATGTTCGGCTATGCCGGTCTGATCGAAGGACTCATAGCGCGGATCGACGCCGAAATCGGCGAACCCACGACCGTCATATCGACCGGCGGATTCGGAGGCGTGTTCCTCGAACACTGCCCCCGAATCAGTCAGTACATCCCGGAGCTCACGCTCGAAGGCCTGAAGCTCGTCTGGGACAGAGCCAATTCCGCATCAACGCCAGGCTGAGCCCAGGAAGCTCAGATCGACGTCTGCATCGAACGAGCGTGCAGCAGCGTCCAGCAGCAGGAGCGTATCGACCGCATCGTTAAGATCCAGCGTCTCAACTGGCGAGTGCGAGTAGCGCCGGGCGATGTTGATTACGCCGGTCGGAATGCCGTCGCGCACAAGCAGCACCGCCGAGGCGTCCGACGTACCGCCGTAGAACAGTGATTCCTGCATCGCGATGCCAGCATCGTCAGCGACGGTGCGCAGGAAGTCACGCATTGCAGGATTGATGAGGTGGCCCGCCGAGCCGCCGGAGCTCGCCAGCGCCAGCACCGGTCCTGCGCCAATCCGCATCCGCAGATCGCGATGCACATCCACGTCAGGCGTGCCACCTGACGGTACGGTATCGACGACAATCGCGGCATCCGGGTTGAGCCGATGCGCGGCCATGCGCGCCCCGCGGAGCCCGACCTCCTCCTGGACCGTGACGACGCAATACAGCGTGCAACCGAGATCGACGTCCTTCAGCCGCTCCGCCAACTTCACCAGCACGGCGCATGACACCCGATTATCGAGCGCCTTGCCTGACACGCGCAGCGGATTCGCCAGATGCTGCATTGGCTCGTCATACGACACCGCATCGCCAACGCGAATGCCGAGCGCCTCGACCTCGGCAGCCGTGTCGAATCCCATGTCGACGTACAGCTCGCGGAAACCTGGCGCTCTGCCGCGCTCCTCCGGCGTCTGGATGTGCCCGGCTTTGACGCCAATGACGCCGCGATGTCCGCGGATCCGAACGAGACGGCCAATCGCCAGCGATTCGATCAGCCCGCCAACGCGCTCGATGCGGATCATCCCTCCCGGTTCGATCGACTTCACCAGCGCGCCGATTTCATCGGAGTGCGCCGAGATCATCAGCGTCGGTCCGGAGCCTTCGGCATTAATCCGAGCGAAGAGATTCCCGTACGAATCGATCTGCACATCCTGGCTGTGTGGATCGAACAGCTCCTGCAGTCGAGCCACCACGGCGTGCTCGTGTCCCGCCACACCATCGAGTCCCGCCAGCTCGCCCAGCAGCTCGCCGAGCGTGCTCCGTAACGATTCGCGTGCGTCATTTGCCATCTCAACTCATCCCTTCATTCACCAAATTCCGGCGTCGGTATAATAGCGGTGCGCCCGAGGCATGCGGTTGCTAGCGATCTCCGGAGATACCGGGGCGAGCGCAACATATCCAGAAGTGAGCTTCACTCACGATCCCGCTGAGCCTGTCCAAGGTTGGCTCCAGCGCAGAGATCTCCCCGAGGCTCGCGACAGAGAACGGGAGGCAGGCTGTGAAGACGTACCCCGTCGAACGCATCAGAAACATCGGGATCTTTGGCCACGGCGGTGCCGGCAAGACGTCAATGACAGAAGCGATGCTCTTTGCGAGTAAAGCGATCAATCGACTCGGCCGCATCGAGGACGGCAACACAGTCTCCGACTGGGACCCCGACGAGATCAAGCGCACGATCTCCATCGGCACCAGCGTCGCCCCGATTGAGTGGAATGACCACAAGCTCAACATTCTGGATGCCCCCGGATATGCGGACTTCATGGGTGAAGTCAAGTCCGCGATCCGCGTCGCAGACACGGCGCTGATCCTGCTCGACGCTTCCGCTGGCGTCGAGGTCGGCACTGAGTACGCCTGGCGATTTGCCGCCGAGCGCAACTTGCCGACCATCCTCGTTATCAACAAGATGGACCGCGAGAACGCCGACTTCGCAACCGCGCTCCACTCGGCCCAATCAACGTTCGGCTCAAACGTCGTCCCGCTCACCGTGCCAATTGGCAGCGAGTCGTCGCTACGCGGCGTCGTGGATCTCTTGCACATGCAGGCCATCTTTTTCGGTGATGGCACTTCGGGGGAGACAACGACCGGCGATGTCCCTGCGGATATGCTCGACGCGGTCGAAACGTACCGCCTGGAGCTCGTCGAGAAGATCGCCGAGAACGACGAAGACTTGATGCTTCGGTATCTCGAGGATGAAGAGCTGTCTACCGACGAGCTTGCCGCTGCGCTACGCGCATCGGTTGCGCGGAGTGAGATCGTGCCGGTCCTTGCCTCAGCGGCAACGACCAACCGTGGTGTTTGCGTTCTCCTCGACGCGCTGGTCGAGTACGCCGCCGCGCCTTCGCAGCAGCCCGCACGCACGGCCGACGGCACAACAATCACGCTGACTCCGGATCCCGCCGAGCCGGCAGCCGCGCTCGTATGGAAGACGATGGCCGACCCGTTCGTTGGTCGCCTCACCTACTTCCGCGTCTTCTCCGGAACGATCAAGTCCGATTCGCACCTCTGGAACACGACCCATGATCGGGACGAGCGCATTGGTCAGCTCTATGTCGTGCGCGGCAAGGAGCAGATTCCCGTCGATGAGATCGCCTGCGGCGACATCGGCGCGGTGGCTAAGCTTGCTGAGACCAGCACCGGCGACACGCTCTGCGATGCCTCACGCAAAGTATCGATCGACGGCATCCAGTTCCCTGAGGCGCTGTTCACGGCCGCCGTCACCCCGCACTCCAAATCGGACCTGGACAAGATGGGCTCATCTCTCCAGCGACTGGTCGAAGAGGACCCGACGATTCACCTGGGTCGCGACCCGCAGACCGGCGAGACATTGGTCAGTGGTTTAGGCGAGAGCCACGTCCAGATCGTGCTGGAACGCATGTCGCGCAAGTTCGGGGTGAATGTCGATATCGGCCTGCCGACCATCCCCTACCGCGAGACGATTCAGCGCGCCGTGACCCATGTCGAATACAAGCACAAGAAGCAGACCGGTGGTCACGGTCAGTACGGCCACGTCTTCATCGACGTGAGCCCATCCGAAGGTGATTTCGAGTTTGCCGAGTCGATCTTCGGCGGCTCGGTCCCGCGGCAATACATCCCGGCCGTCGAGAAGGGCATTCGCGAAGCACTCGACGATGGCATCCTTGCTGGATTCCCGGTCGTCAATGTCAAGGTCACGCTGACAGACGGCTCGTACCACACGGTCGATTCGTCTGAGATGGCCTTTAAGCTCGCGGCCTCGCAGGCCTTCAAGAAGGCCGCTGAATCTGCTGATCCCGTTCTTCTGGAGCCGGTTGTAAAGCTCGAGGTAACGATCCCGGAGAGCTACACTGGCGATGTCATGAGTGATCTCACCACGAAGCGTGGTCACGTGACCGGCATGACGCCAGGCGAGAACGGCTCGACGACGATCGAGGCCGAGGTGCCGGCTGCTGAAGTGCAGCGCTACGCTACGGACCTACGGTCGATTACGCAGGGACGCGGGACGTTCCGCGTCGAATTCGCTCATTATCAGCAGGTGCCGGCACACTTGACACCATCGATCATCGCCGCGCACAAGGCACGCGTTGAAGCGCAATCCTGATACGCGTACACGTAATGTCGCGGGCCGGCTCCGGTCAGGTAGATCGGAGCCGGCCTGCTGGTGAAAGGGAGTTCATGACCGCGAATGCGCGCGGAGCAGCAGCCAACCAGCAAGCCCTGCTGTCTCCGAACGTCACGCTGGTATTCGACGGCGGCTCGCTCGGCAATCCCGGGAAGGGCTATGGGTCATTCATTACGCGCGGTGCGGTGCAAACGGGAGATCCCGAGCGTCGCGAGTATGCGGGGCGGCGCACGAACAACGAGGCTGAATACATGACGCTCCTTGAGGGCCTGCGCTACATCCTTCGGGAAGCGCAAGCCACCGGGCAGGAGCCCACCACCCTCATGATCGAAGTCCGCAGTGACTCGAAGCTGGTGGTCGAACAGATCTCTGGCCGCTGGAAGGTCAAGAACGAAGGTCTGCGACCCCTGCACGCCGAGGCGCGTGAACTGCTCAGGCGTTTCGGAAACTGGCAACTCACGTGGCATCCGCGGTCGGAATCCGTACGCTACCTGGGGCACTAGCGCATGTCGAATCCTCCCGATATCGGCGACGTGCTTCTACCGATCACATTCACCGATTGCGACGGTGCGTCAATCACGTTCGATCGCGGTCCGCTTGTCCTGCTGATCGATCGCGGATTCTGGTGCGCCTACTGTCGCGAGGCGCTCCAGAAGCTCAACGACATCGCCGATGACGTGCGCATGCTTGGCGTCCGGTTGGTCAACGTGAGCGCCGACACTGCCGAAGGTTGCGCTCGCGCAGCAGCGGCCACAACGCCCGAGATCGAGGTCCTGCGCGATCCTGATGCACAATGGATTGCGGCCAACGGGCTCCTCGACGCGGAGGAGCTGTCTCGGCCGACCGCGCTGCCGGCCATGTTCGTCGTCGACGCCTCCGGCGCGGTTCGCTATCGTTATCTTGGGCGACATGCCGCTGATCGTCCAACGACCAGCCTGCTGCTGCTTGCGGCAGAGTCGGTCATCAACAAATAGAGAATGGCCTGCATGACCACATTTGCAAACAGGAACAGGACGGGCGCAGGAGAGTCAATTGCGCGGATGCTGCGCGTCGCCGCTTTGACACCGATGCTGCTGGCTCCCAGCTTCAGCTTCAGACGATCGCGGCCCAAAGTCAGTCGCGACGACGCCTTCGCCGAGTTGTTCGGGCTGCTTGCATCTGTTTATGAAGCAGCCGCCGCAATGAAGCCCGAATGGCGCACAGATTGGGAGGCCCGCTCCCGCACCGATCTACCGATCCGTTACAGTTTCGGCAATGAGATCGCAGCCGACGGCGGCGCTTCCACACGCTTCGCCGTTCGCCTTTTGCAGCGCAACCGGTGGAAGTCGCGGGTTGATCCGATCTTCGCCGAGTGGGATGCTCACGCCCTGCAGCGTTTCGAGATCGTCGCTTCCAGTGTGTCTCGAAATCTGATCGAGACATCGGAACGCCACCGCAATCTCCTGCACGACGACGAAATGGACTGGGTAACAGCCGCCGTCGAACAGTTTGACGAAGCGACCAGGCAGCGGCGCAAGAATGCGGCACTCGGGCACATGAGTCCGCAGGACGTTGCGGCTGCAATCTACCAGCCGATCTACATTGCAGTGCAACTTGCGGATCGGCTCGCTGAGCGCCTGTTCCGCGAATGGGAAGCGCAGCAGTAGGAAGACCAGCGATTTTCATTGTGACGCCACGCGACCCGTGCTATGATTTGCGTCGCGGGCGGTTAGCTCAGCTGGTTAGAGCGCTACGTTGACATCGTAGAGGTCACTGGTTCGAGTCCAGTACCGCCCACCAGTTCCCCAGACAGGCGATGACCGGGACGAGTACCGAACACTCGACCATCAGAGACGTGGGATCGTCGGCTGAAAGTCCCACAGGGTTACGGTTCGGGAAAACCACCCGCGAGCCGGGCGCTGAACGGCACGCCGTAGGCCGCCCCGCCAGCCAGCGTTATCAGGCAACCTGAGCGACGCACTGCGTCGGAAACAGGGTGGAACCACGTCAGTCGCAAGATGCGCCTGCCGTCCCTCGTGGACGGCAGGCGTTTTTGCGTTCGAATCGATTGGAGGGCACGATGACCGACGAAACCGATACCCACTAGCGACCGAGCGTCATCACGCCCATACACAGAAAGGACCAGTACCATGTCGGATTCAGCTGCTATTGAGGTCGATATTCAGGTACCAGTCGCCAACCAGGAAGAGCTTGATCTGGCGAGGATGCGCCACTCAGCGGCGCACGTACTCGCCGAGGCCGTCCTGGAAGTCTTCCCGGACGCCAAGCTGGCTATCGGGCCGGCGATTGACAACGGCTTCTATTACGACTTCGATCTTCCGCGCTCGCTGACGCCCGATGATCTCAAGGACATTGAGAAGCGCATGCGTCGGCACATCAACAAGGCCGAAGAATTCGAGCGTGCGGAGCTCGACCGCGAGGACGCGCTGAAGCTGTTCGCCGATCAGCCGTACAAGCT
>JBDHWD010000008.1:0-54213 GCA_039810005.1 Thermomicrobiales bacterium
TACGAGGAGATTGGCACCTGGCAGGCGTCGACTCCTGAGTCGGCTCTGGTTGCTCAGCAGCCTGTCGCCTATGGTGACGATGCGGCGGCGTTCCTCACGGGTCATCTCAGCGTCATGGAAGAATTCCTGACTACGCAGCAAGAGATCATGCATGCGTTTCTGTCAGGCATGAGCGAGCAAACGCGTCCGGAATCGAATCACGTCGCACCACAGCAGCACATCCACGATCCGTCTGACGCCGGTGCTGACGCCGTGTTCCCACTCCTCGGTCAGGTAGTTTCTCACGAGCCAGGTCGAACGCTGGTTGCGGAGCGCGTGTTCGACGTTCGCCACGACCGCTATCTCCTGGATCACACGTTTGGCCGCGACATTTCGCGCACCGAACCCACGCTGGCGGGATTGGCGATCATGCCGCTGACAATGAGCCTCGAGATCATTGCTGAGGCCGCAGCCTGTCTGCTACCGGGACTGCAGGTCGTTGGCATGCAGGACGTCTTCGCGAGTCGCTGGCTGGCCTGGGACGAGGAGCCGCAGACATTGCGGGTCACTGCCTCCCGTGTCGCTGATGGGGAAGGGCACGCGTGTGTCCACGTCGCCCTGTACAACCTGAGTGAGCCGCTAGCCGGTGCCGGGGACGCGATGTCGGCAGTCGTCGAGGCAATGGTCGTCCTGGCACCGTCGATGCCGGCCGGTGGCGCGCCGAGCATTGCGCCGCCGGTTGACGCGCGGCCATCGCGGTGGACACCGGATCGACTCTATCAGGATGTCATGTTCCACGGGCCGACATGGCAAGGTGTGAGCTCGATCGATCAGACGGGTGATCGCGGGATTGTAGCCACGCTGACTGTCCATCCCACGGCTGGTTTCTTCGCCGACCCAACGCCGGTGCAGTTCGTGCTCGATCCGGTTGTGCTGGATGCTGCCGGTCAGGCGATCGGCTTCTGGACGACCGAGCATCTGCCCAACGCGAACGTCATCTTCCCATACCGACTCAGGTCACTGGAGATCTATCGCGCGACACCACCTGCTGGCACTCCAGTGCGCTGCGTTGCGCAGATTGAGTTGCACGGCGAGCAGCTTGTCCGCTCCGATATTGAGCTTGTCCTGCCCGACGGTCAGGTCTGGATGCGGTTGGTTGGCTGGGAAGATAAGCGCTTTGATGTTCCCGCGCACCTTCACGACCTCATCCTGTCGCGAGGTGGCACTGTGTCATCACCGGTCCCGAGCCTGATTGGTGCAGCGGCGTCTCCCGTTCGTTGTCGGATCGTCGATACGCGAGTTGGCGGCGACAGGGCATTCTGGGTTCGTGTCTGGTCGCAGCGCATTCTCAGTTGCGCTGAACGCCACCGATTTGCTGAGCTGCGATTACCGGATCATCGGCGGCTGGAGTGGCTGGGAGCGCGCTCAGCGGCGAAGGAAGCCATCGTTGAGCTCGTCCGCGAACGCGCCGGTATTGACCTTCTGCCAGCCGATATTGAGATTGTCACCGGGCCGGATGGCCAGCCGATCGTTACGGGCGTCTGCGTCGAAGCTCTCGGCGCTGCACCGCTCGTATCGTTCTCGCATACCGATGGCGTTGCCGCCGCAGTCGTCGCAACGGCGGACCAGATGCAGGCGGTCGGGTTTGATATCGAGTTTGTCAAGGACCGACCAGCCGGATTCGACGAAATCGCGTTTACTGACCACGAGCGTGCACTGATCAGCACCGTATCGCCGGAACATTCCGCTGAATGGCTCCTGCGCTGCTGGTGTGCCAAGGAGGCTGTCGGCAAGGCGTTTGGCACGGGCATGGACGGCGGGCCGCGGTCTCTTGCTATCGTCGCGATCGATCCGTCAGCCGGATGGGTCAATGTGCAGTCGGTTCGGAATCACACGGTCCTTAGTGCGCAGACTCAGCGCGTCGATAGTCTCGTCAGCGCGCTGGCAGTTGTGACGCGCGGAAGTCCGTGAGTCACTGCGTCGTCGAGTCCGCATAACGGGTCTTTACCTATCTCAAAGGAGTCCATAGTGACGCGCAAAGCCGATCCGGAGGTTCTCGCAGCGATTCTGGATCTGATCAACGATATGGCCGATGACTGGGAGTACTCCGGGCCGGTGACCGAGGAGACGCTTTTCCTCACCGATATGGGCCTCGAGTCGCTCGACCTCGTCATTCTCGGGACGATGATTCAGCAGCGTTATGGGCAATTGCCGTTCGCGGAGTTCCTGGCCGAGATCGGGCAGCGCCCAGTTGAAGAGCGCGATGTAACGGTCGGGGAACTGGTGAACTACGTCAGCGACCATCGTCAGACAGTAGCGGCGAGGGAGTGAGCGCGATGCCGAAGACGTTACTGCTCGGCCTGGACGGCGCGACCTTCACCGTTCTCGATCCGCTCATCGAGCGTGGCAAGATGCCGTTCCTGGAGAAATTGATCGCTGAAGGCGTCCGGTCACCGCTGCGCTCGATAGTCCCGGCGCTGACACCGCCTGCCTGGACAACCGTGATGACCGGCAAGCGGCCCGGTAAGCACGGTGTGTTCGACTTTTTCCAGAAGGAGGAGCCGGACAGCCGCTACTTTCAATTCGCCAGTTCGCACAACGTCAAGAGCGAGACGATCTGGTCAGTTGCGAGCGAGCATGGCCTGAAGGTCGTCAGCCTGAACTTCCCGCTGATGTTCCCGCCGCCAGCGGTCAATGGCTATATCGTGCCCGGTGGCTGGATGCCCTGGCGACAGCTGCGGTTGGGATGCTACCCGCCCGGACTGTTCGATCGTCTGAAGTCGTTGCCGAGCTTCAATCCGCGTGAGTTGGCGCTGGACATGACGCTCGAGGCCAAAGCGCTGGAGGGCTGCGCGGCCGAGGAATATGCCGACTGGATCCGGCTGCACTCGCGCCGCGAAGCGCGCTGGTCGGAAATCCTGCGCTCCATCATGGCGGACGACGATGTCGACCTGGTCGGGGTCGTCTTCGATGGCGCGGATAAGCTCCAGCACCTCTGCTGGCGGTTTCTGGATCCCGCGATGCGACCCGCTGAGCCGAATGCCTGGGAGCAGGAGATCATCGATCTTTGCGAGGAGTATTTCGCGCGGCTCGATGCCATTCTTGCCGACATCGTCGAGCAGGCTGGAGCCGATGCCACGGTCGTTGTTGCATCGGACCACGGCTTTGGCGCATCGCACGATGTCTTCTATATCAACGCCTGGCTGGAGGAGCAGGGTTTCCTGGTCTGGAAAGACGAGGCCTGGGAGAGCCAGGAGGTCGATCCACAGATCGGCTTCGCAAACATCACGCGACACATTAACGAGCTGAACTGGGACAGGACTGTTGCGTACGCGGCAACACCGAGCAGCCTCGGGATCAACATCGTCGAGCAGCCGAATGCAGTTGGCGGCAGGGACAGAGCAACGATCCTTGCTGACCTCGTGTCTGCGCTACGGCAAGTCAGGAATCCATGGACCGGTCAGCCGATTGTTGCTCAGATACACAGCCGCGACGAGGCGTTCACCGGCCCGTTCGAGCGGTACGGGCCAGACCTGACCCTGACGCTCGCCGACGGCGCAGCGATCTCGATCTTGCGCTCCGATGTTCTGTTCCGTCGACGTGACATCCCATTGGGGAACCACAAGTGGGATGGTGTGTTCATCGCTCGCGGCCCCGGCATCCGCGCCGGAGAGAGCGTGGATGAGGTGTCGCTCGTCGACATCGCGCCGCTGCTGCTCTATAGCCTCGATCTCCCGATCCCAACCGACGTTGATGGAGTCGTGCCGCCGCAGGTCGTCCGACCGGAGCAGATCGAGCAGCGTCCGCCGAAGTGGTTCACCCCGGAAGGTGCGACGGCGATGCCCACTGACTCGGATATCGAAATCGACAGCGACGACGAAGCGACGATTCTCAGCCGTCTGCGCGCGCTGGGCTACGTTGAATGACCACAGACAGAGAGCTATAGATGCCGAAGGTTGTTCTACGCAGCGGGGTGAAAATCCACTACCAGCAGATTGGCCAGGGGCCGGATGTCGTGATGGTGCACGGCCTGACCGGCAACCTCGCTGTCTGGCATCTGCAGATCATCCCGCAACTGATGAATCGATACCGAATCACGACCTACGACCTGCGCGGTCATGGGTATAGCGAGATGACGCCGTCCGGCTATTCCGGCGATGACATGGCGGTGGATCTGCGCGATCTGCTCGACGCGTTGGAGATCGAACGCCCAGCACTTGTCGGCCACAGTTATGGCGCGGACATATCGCTCTATTTCGCGCATCACTTCCCCGATCGCGTCCAGCAGGTTGTCGCGATTGAAGCGGCGTTACCGGCGATGATCTACACGCGCGAGGCGGAAGACTGGAAAGGCTGGGACTACTGGAGCGAGGTGCTGGAACGCTCCGGCCACGAAGTGCCGCCCGAGCGACGCACCGACGTCGAATATCTCTTCAGGCTCAGCCTTGAAGTGCCCAAGAAGTGGGGGCCGCTGAACGGGCTGCCGCGCAATCCGAAGCCGTTCCTGCGTCTGATCGATGAGACGACGATGGCAACCGACACAATGGAGATCGGCAGCCTGACGCTCGAAGAGATCGCTAACATCCAGACGCCGGTCGTTCAGATCTTCAGCGACGGCTCCGCGTTTCTCGGCACATACGAATACCTGCGCGATCACCTGCCTCACGTGCGGTCCGTCCTGCTGCCGCGCACCGAGTGGGGACACTTCGGGCCGCTTGAGCAGCCCGAGCTCGTCGCCGCCGAAATTCTCAACGCGTTGGAACACGAACCTGCAATTTCAGCACTGAAGGAGGAGCGATGACTGCATCCGCTGGTTCGCCGGGCGACACGATCCTCGTCACCGGTAGCTCGACCGGCCTTGGCCTGGAAACCGCCATCTATCTCGCCAAGCGCGGCTTCAACGTCTATGCGACGGTGCGGGACATCGCCGCTGAGCCGAAAGTGCAGCAGGCAGCGTCCGATCGCGGCGTGTCACTGAAGGTCCTTGAATTAGACATAACCGACCAATCCAGTATCGAGACGGCTGTCAATCAGATCATTGAGGAAGCTGGATCCATTTACGGCCTGGTAAACAACGGCGGAATCGGCCTGCGTGGTTGCCTTGAAGACCTCGCCGACGATGAGATCCGTCAGGTGTTTGAGACAAACGTCTTCGGAACGATCGCGGTCACCAAGGCGGTGCTGCCGCACATGCGTGCTGCTGGCCGTGGTCGCGTCTTGACGGTGTCGTCGGTCGGGGGACGCATTTCGTCGTTCGGCGTCTCGATGTACTGCGCCAGCAAGTTCGCGCTCGAAGGGTTCGGCGAGGCATTGGCGCTTGAGATCGCGCCATTCGGGCTGCAGTCTGTGCTGATTGAGCCGGGGATTATCGACACTACGCGCTGGACGACACACCGCGGCCTCGCCGAGGGCGCGATGGATCCCGAGAGTCCGTACTACCGTATGTTCCAGGTGAGCGAAGTGATGTCGGACGAGGTCGTCGCCCGCTCGAAGACGACTGCGGCTGACGTAGGCAAAGCCATCCACACGGCGTTGACCGTCGAAACGCCGAAGATGCGCTACATCGTCGGCAAACCGGCATCGGCGGTCGTGAAGCTTCGACGCTTGCTGCCTGAGCCGTTCTTCGAGAAGGTCTACTTTGGCGGGATGGTCAAGCGCCTGGAAAAGGAAGCAGCCGAGGCCGAAGCCCCGCCAGCGTCAACGGTCACGCAATGAGCCACGGCATCTGTCGGTTGCTGCGCGCGAGTTGGGAGGCCCGCTGATGGGACGGTATCTGCTCACCTGCTGGCCATTTGCCGGGCACATCAGCCCGTTCATGAGCGTGGCGCTGGCGTTGCGTGACGCGGGACATGACGTTGCAATCTATTCCGGCGAATCTGCTCGCGAAGCGGTCGAGCGCGAAAACATCGCCTTCTTTCCGTTTGAGCGCCTGTCGGAAACCGGCGCGACGAGCAGCATGATCTCAATGGATACGGCAGCGCCATCGGGGCGTCCCGTTGCCGGCAACGTGCTCCAGATCTTCCGTGACTGGCTCGTCGAAACGATGCCGGACCAGGTTGCTGACCTGCAACCGATCGTCGAATCGTGGCAGCCCGACGTCATTGTCAGTGAGACAGCGATGTGGGGCCCGATCTTCGTCCTGTCCGAAACGGGCCGGGTTCCGGTCGCCATCCTCTCGACATTGCTCGGCTGCCTTGTGCCGGGAGCAGACGCGCCGCCCGCCGGACTCGGCATGGCGCCGCCGCGGTCGTTCGGCGCGAAGATGCTGACGAAGGGGATCAATCGCGGGACGGAGCTTGCCGGTCGGCGATTGCGTGGGCGAGTTAACGAGATTCGCGCAGACTACGGTCTGCCGGCATTGACGATGTCGATGAACCGCCAGACCGGGAGGCTGCCGCTTTACATGATCGGTAGCCTCCCGGAGCTCGACTACAATCGCCAGGACCTGCCGGATTCGGTCCGCTACATCGGCCCGCTGGCCTGGCATCCGACCGCGGACATGCCCGATCCGGAGTGGCTCGCTGACCTGCCGAAGGATCGCCCGTGGGTCCACGTCACCGAGAGCACGCTCAGCTTTGGCGATCCGTTCGTGCTACGGGCCGGCGCACAAGGGCTAGCCGGCCTGCCGATGGAGGTCATCCTGACCAGCGGTCGGCAGCGCTCGATTGCCGATCTGGATCTCGGCGAGCTGGCACCGAACATCCACGCAGCTGACTGGATCAATCACAACACGCTGCTACCGCAATGTTCGGTACTCGTCACAACCGGCGGTGCAGGCACGGTCATGAGCGCCCTGCGCGCTGGCGTGCCGCTCGTCATCATCCCGACAACGTGGGACAAGCCAGATAACGCGCGACGGATTGTGGACGCCGGCGTTGGTGTGCGGCTGCCGGCCAAGCGCTGCACTCCGGCAGGCTTGCGGGCTGTGGTCGGCGAAGTGCTCAGCAAACCGCGCTATCGTGAGAACGCACAGCGACTTGCTGAGCGGCTGAACGCTGCCTCCGGTCCAACGCAGGCGGTGGCGCTCCTGGAGGAGCTCGCGGCGAGCCGAATGAGCGTGACGCGATGATCGTCTGTCCCCGAAAGGCGGCGATCAGCACATTACAGGATAGTCACCGATGCGGTGACACGAAAGTCACATCTTGCGCACACGTCGTCGGATGCGCTATATGATGACGTATCGAACTCAGAGATGGGTGGGTTGCGCTTCACGTCGTCCGACAACCTGTGAAGGCAGCTTGACTCGACAGGTAGCCCCAGTGAGCCGTAGCTTCGTAGTACCTGGATCGGGGCCGTCGTTGCCATGAGTGCTCGTGCATTGTTGACATGCTGGCCATTCCCCGGCCACGTCTTCCCGCAAATGAGTATCGCGCATGCGTTGCGAGAGCGCGGCTGCGACGTCGCGATCTACACGGCCGAAGAATCTCGCAACCTGGTGGAGTCCGAAGGCTTCAGGTTTTTCCCGTTCCGGGCGCTGAAGCCGGAGAGCTATGAGCGCATCCACCAGATGGAGCAGACAGTTGGTGGCCGCCGGCAATCGGCCCGGGTCGGGCATCAGGCGTTCCGTAACTGGCTCGTCGAGACGATCCCCGAGCAAGTCTCCGACATCCAGGTCATCCTGGATGAGTGGCAGCCGGACGTGATCGTGACCGACATGAACATGTGGGGACCAATCCTCATCCTCTGGGAGGCAGTGCCGATTCCGGTCGCGCTGTTGTCGTCGCTCGGTTCGATGATCCCGGGGCCGGACGCGCCGCCCTGGGGGTTCGGCATGGCCCCGCCCAGAACGACCGGCGCAAAGATTCTGGCCCGGATGCTTAACGGCACGATCGACGTGGCCGCAACCGGTCTGCGACGGCGCGTCGATTTCTTCCGCGCCCAGCACGGTCTCGAGCCGATGGGATGCTCCGTCAACGAATTCGCTGGCCGCCTGCCGCTCTACATCGTCGGTAACGTGCGCGAGTTCGACTACGATCGACGTGACCTACCGGAGTCAGTCCAGTATGTCGGCGCGTGCATGTGGCATCCCCCACGGCTTGCCGACGGGGCGACCTGGCTCGACGAGATCCCGAGCGACATGCCGTGGGTCCACGTGACGGAGGGCACATCGCATTTCCAGGATCCGTTCGTCCTTCGTTCAGCGCTTGAGGGTTTGGCCGATCGATCGATGCAGGTGATCGTGACCGCCGGGCGCTCACGTGACGTGCCGGTTGAGGGCGATCTCGCGCCGAACCTGCACCTTGTTGACTGGGTCAATCACGACACGCTGTTGCCACGCTGCGCAGCCATCGTGACGACCGGCGGCAACGGCACGGTGATGAGTGCCATGAAGGCCGGAGTTCCGCTGGTGATTGTCCCGACAACCTGGGACAAGCCGGACAACGCCCGCCGGGTCGTTGAGGCCGGTGCCGGGGTGCGTCTCGCGCCGCGCAAGTGCACGCCCGAAGGCTTACGAGCCGCTGTCGAAGACGTGTTGTCGGACGAACGGTATCGCACGAACGCACGACGGATCGCGCAGCACCTGGCGAACGCGCCGGGGCCGCCGCGAGCTGCGCAGCTTATCGAGCGCCTGGCTCAGCCGGTCGCAGTGCCAATGTAATGTCGACGGATTAGTTGTGGTGGATCGGGATGCAGGAGGACGAATGAGAGCAAGGCGGCGATTGACGACGCGCAAACGCATAGTCGGAACCGTGGCACTGCTGGTGACGCTGACGATGGTGCAGGTATTTACCAGCATGGCCGCCGTATCAGGCGTCAGTGAAATCGCCACCGGCGGTTTTGGAAACCCGCACAACGCCTACTCATGGTCGATGGCGTGGTTCAAGGGCAGGTTGTATGTAGGCACAGCCGCGAGCCCGCTTTGCGTTGAGAACGCTCTGCTCGACTACTATTATCCGGGTTTCGGCCTGTACACGGCTCACCCTGCAGATGACCTCAGCTGCACTCCCGACAAATATGATCTTGACCTGCGTGCCGAAATCTGGCGCTATACCCCAGGAACCGGGACGTGGGAGCGTGTCTTCCAGTCTCCGACGATCCCCAACCCACACCCGGACGCAGCAGGCAAGCAGATCGCGCGTGACATCGGCTATCGTGGCATGGCGGTCATGACCGACGGCTCTGGTAACGAAACGCTGCTCATCGGCGGCGTTACTGCCGGTGAGTACATCCCTCAGCTGCTTCCGACCGCGCCGGCACGCATCCTCAAGACAACCGATGGAACCACCTTCACCGACATCGGCGCGGTGGCGGGTAAGATCAACACGTCCTACGGTGAGTACGATGTCATCGGCTACCGCGGGATTGTCGTCATCAACAATCGCGTGTTCGCAACCGCCAGCCAGAGCTACGTTGGTGATGGTGCTGTCGTAGAGGTGATCAATCCGCTGAGTGGCGCGCCATCGGTCGTCCAGGTCAGTCCGAACAACCTCAGCATCTTTGAGATCGAGTCGTTCAACAACAACCTGTACCTCGGCACCGGCGCGCCGTCGCAGGGCTACGGCGTCTGGAAGGCGGCTCTTGGGCCGCAGGGTTCACAGTTCAACTTCTCACCGATTGTGACAAACGGCGCGGGGCGTGGCACCGAGATCACTTCGGTGGTAGCGATGCACGTCTATCGTGACCGCCTGTACGTCGGCGCGAGTGGCTGGTATTCGACAATCTTCCCGGGCTCGGAACTGATCCGCATCGCGGCCAACGACAGTTGGCAGCTCGTTGTTGGCAACACGCGTCAGCTGCCGAACGGCTCGTGGGCGTTCCCGATCAGTGGGCTCGGCGACGGCTACGGCAACGTGTTCAACGCTCACTTCTGGCGCATGGAAGACCTGCGAGGTGCCCTGTACCTCGGGACGAATGACTGGAGCTGGTCGCTCCGGACTGTTCCGCTCGTGAATATCCTGCTTTACCCACAGTTCGGGTTCGACGTCTACTCCAGCTGCGATGGACAGTACTGGAGCCTGACGACGATGAACGCATTCGGCGACGGCGTCTACAACTTTGGCGCGCGAACGATGCAGCAGACGCCGAGCGGCATGTTCGTTGGCAGCGCCAACCACTCTCAAGGCACGGCAGTGTGGCTGGCGAATCCGACCCAGACGTGCCGGTACCCGGGACCGTGGCAGCCGGATCGTGGCACCCGCCCCGGTCGCTCAGCAACGGTTGAGGGACCGCTCGATTCTCCAAGTCGCCTCGTGACCGAGCAACAGCCTGACGGCATGCTGCTATCGTGGGACGCGGTCGACGGCGCAGCGGAATACACGATCAAGCGCGCTTCGTACACGACCAGCCCGGGCATCGAGTTCGGTCGCTCACTGGCGCAGGAGCGCGGCTTCGTTCCTGAGTTCCCGCCGCCGGTCGTCTCGACGAACGACACCAGCAACACGATAGATGTCCTCGGCGAGTTCACGGAAATCGGCACGACGACAGACGCGTTCTTTACCGACACGACCGCCTCTCCGGGCACCGAGTACGTCTATCAGGTCGTCGCCAAGGCTGCCTCGGGAGATGCCTCTGCGCCATCCAACTCGGCTTCGTCCGAGACTGCGACGGAGGGGATCACCTTCAGCGCCGTACGAGCCAGCGTCTCGCAGGCTGCCGGGCGGGGCGACCTCGTCTCCGGCGGTCAGGACCAGATGATGAAGCTGCTGACACGCGCCGAGTGGGCGACGTCGAACGGCTATTGCAGCGTTGCCGCGAAGGCGTTTGACACGTTGCAGAAGCAGATCTACTCGACAGCAGGAGACGGTGGCGTTGTCGCATCACAGACGACTCGCGAAGATCTGGGCGACCAGGTGATGCGTCTGGGACGCCACGTCACCTACGGAAGCGACGCCTGCCGCTAACTGATAGCCCGGGGGCGCTGCATAGCGTGTGCCGTCACCGGGCTTTCACTCTCACATCGCTCGTCGTTCGGTAGATCGAACGGCCTGAACCACCGCAGTCTGGAGTCTGATTCATGCGGTTCCCGTTCACCGTGACCGAAGAGATCCTCGCTTACGGTAACCGGCCGACTCAGCCGCAGAATGCTTGTATTGAGCTACGCGTGACGGGGACGATCGACGCGGACCGCTTGCGCGAGGCAGTTGCGCGTGCCACGGCAATCCATCCGATGGCTCGCGCTTCGCGCGTCGCAATGCGCCGTCGATTGCGCCCTCCCATGTGGGAGGTGCCGGATGGCGAAACGCTCGATCTCTCGCATGTCATACGTGTCACCGAAGCAGACACCGACGATGATCTGGCGCGCATTCGCGGTGAGTTCACGAGCGAGTTGATTGACCTGGGACGGGCACCAGCCGTTCGCCTGCTAATCGTTCGTCGGTCGGGCGGCGATTCGTTGCTGTACATCTGGCATCACGCGATGGCTGATGGAATGGGCGGCATCCGCTTTCTGCGCTCGATCGCTCGCGCCTACGCAGGAGACCCTGATCCAATTCCCGACGTCGATCCTGTTGAGGCCCGGATTCTCCGCAGCGCCGAGGTCGACGCGACCTCGGCGGCGGAGCAGCCACCCGGCACGGCACAAACGCGCGATGTCCCGTCGCTCGTCATGTCGGACGGCGCTCGGGATGAGCCGGGTTATGGCATGTGCTACGAATCCGTCGACCTGGCCGACATTGACCTGCATGCATACGACGACCTCGACGTTCGAGTGAGCGTCAATGACATTCTGCTTGCGGCGCTGCATCTGACGATTGAAGAGTGGAACCGTCTTCATGGCGGCAGCGCCGGCAAGATCATCGTGCTGACGCCGGTGAGCTTGCGGCCGGCTGCCTGGATGCATGAGGTCGTCGCTAACGTCGTCGGCCACGGTGTTGTCGTGACGACGGCCGATCAGCGCGCTGACCGGAACGAGCTGCTTACTGTAACCACGCAGCAGACTCGTCATCTGCGAACTCATGCGGCCGCCGCGTTCAGATCGCGGCCCGACTGGATCCGACAGTTCGACCCGTTCTTCATCCTGATTCTCAGCCAGCGTCCCTTCCGTCGCCGCCGCGAGGCGGCGGCGCTGCTCTCAAACGTTGGGCGCTTGCGCGGGTTCGACCGCCTGGGCGCTGCCGGTGACATTGTCGAGCTCTGGGGTTCTACACCCGCGTCGATGCCTCCCGGTCTGGGCATTGGCATCGTGCGCTGGAAGGACCAGCTCCACCTTTCTCTTCGATATCGCCACGCTCTGTTTGACTGCGCCGCAGCAGCCCGCTTCCTCAGACTGCTGGCGGATCAGGCTCGGGCGCTGGGAACGTCCGAGCAGAGTGTTCTTACCGCAGATCGTGTGGCATTGCGCGGCTCGACGACCAGGTCAACCGTCGATATCGCGCCGTGACGTTGCGCAAATGGCGATCGTCAGGACTTTCGTTGAGGTACCGGTAGCGCTGGCGATTCCGCTATTGACATTCGCGATTTGCGCGCCTACATTGGAAGCATCGGTAACTAATTGTGTCGCGCGTGCGTGACCGGTGAGTTGCACCGAATGCGCCCACGTTATCGCTACGTTTCTCTCGCGGTTGCTCGGTGGGGTCCGCCGGTTATACGTGCGTGTTGCCAGTGCGGACGCCCAATCTGAAGGGTAGGGCCGATGCACATTCCCCTTGTCCGGCGGCTTGCAGTCGTCTTGCTACTGTTGACCCTGTCAATGATGGCAGTCACGCCAGCGGCAGCAGCACCAACGCCGTGCGCCGATCTATCGATCACGGCGATGTCCACTGATCCATACGAGCCAATTCAGAACCAGCCTGCGACTGTCCACATCTCCGTTCATAATGGCGGGACCTGCGCGTCGCAGGATTTCGTTGTGCAATGGCAATCTGATCAGTTTGCGCCTGCCGGCCCATCGACAACCGTCGATGGTATCGCCGCCGGTGCGACGGTCGATGTTCAGCTGCAGTACGCGTTCCCGAACGCCGGCAACTTCCTCACCGTTGTCAACATCGACACCGGCAATGCCGTCAGCGAGACTAACGAGGTGAACAACCTGGAGATCCTGCCGGTGACCGTCGTTCCAGCGACTATCGACCTGCAGGTGACCGATATTTCCTTCTCGCCGTCGCTGCCGGTCGCCACCCGTGTGACGACCGTGACAATCACTGTGGTGAACAACGGGAACACTGCCTCGGGACCGTTCCAGGTGCAGTGGACGCCGTGGCTGTTTGAATCGCCGCTGACGAAGCAAGTCGACGCGCTCGGCGCAGGCGCAACGACGACCGTCACGTTCGACTACACATTCTGGTGGGCGGCGACATTCGACGGGTGGGCGACAGTCGACTCAGGCGGCTGGGTACTTGAGACCGACGAGTTCAACAATACCCTGACCAAGTCCGTTCTTGTTGATCCACCGCTCCCCGATCTGATTGTCGACAACTTTACGATCAACCCGGCTTCGCCGGTTCCTGGCCAGATCGCGACCGCCACGGTCACGATCACCAACCAGGGTCATGCGAACGCAGGACCATTCCGCGTTCAGTGGCAGCCGTGGTGGTTGACCTCGCCGATCTCGGTGCAAGTCAACGGCCTTGCTGAAAACGCTTCCACGAACGTGACGTTCAAGTACGTCTATCCGTTCTCTGCCTCGTTCGATGGCACCGTAACGGTGGACAGCACGAACTCAGTCTGGGAGATCTCAGACTCCAATAACACCTTGCAGGTGCAGGTGCCGGTCGGCCAGAACAAGATCGATCTCGTCATCACGAGCATGTCGATCACGCCGGCATCGCCGACACAGGGCCAGAACGCGTCTGTGAACATCACCGTGAAGAACCAGGGCAACACGCCTGCCGGCAACTTCATGGTCGAGTTCAACCCGGATTCGTTCTTCCTCTACACGCCGGGAATGCAGACAGTCAGCAAGCAGGTGTTCGGCCTGGCTGCTGGCGCATCGACGACCGTTAACTTCCAGGTGACGTATCCGCTTGCCGGAAACTTCCGAGGGTTGGCAAACGTCGACGCATTCAGCAACATCGCCGAGACCAACGAGTCCAACAACCTCAAGATCCTGAACGTCACAGTGCAGCCAGCTCCGATTGACCTGATCGTTACCGGCTTCACCATCAACCCGGCCTCACCGGTGCGCGGTGTTGAAGCGACGGCCACAATCACGGTCAAGAACAACGGGCCATTCCCGGCAAATGACTTCGCTGTTGAGTGGCTCCTGTCGGACAGCGACGACTTTGGTCCAGTCCAGTTCGTCAATGGTCTGAACCCGGGCGAGTCGCGCACTCTGACCTTCGATGGCACGTACTACGTGACCGGAACGTTCACCAGCCAGGCCATCGTCGATGTGTACAACATGGTCGTTGAGCCGGGTGCAGGCGCTGAGACAAACAACACGTTCAACAAGACCGTGACGGTCGTGCCGCAGCAGACGACGCTGCGAGTGACGCTCAACTCGGTCAACGTCTCGCACGCTGGTGAAGACGGCATCGATGACAACGCCGAGTGGGATCCGATGATCTTTGCAGTCCTCGATCCAACCGGAACCTGCAACTTCGGTGGTCAGACGATCAACGGAGTTGAGTGCCAGGTCTTCAGCGACGACTCCGTTGAGGATGGCGACACCCTGAACCTCAACCGCTCGATCGATGTCACACTCGAAGAGTTCACCCCGCTGGTGTTCGCCTTCGGCGCGTACGAAGATGACGAAGTCATCGGTATCCCCCTGCCGGGTGAGATCATGGGCTTCGCGTTCCAGATCTCCTTCCCGCCAGACTACCTGACGCTGGGGTCGGTTTCGATTCCAGGCGAGCAAGGGGAATCGGGCTGCGGTGCCTCGTGCTTCACGGCCAACTTCACCGTCACGGTTCTGTCGTCCAACGTACCGGCGTCGATGATGTCGATGGCCGCTGCGTCCACGCTTCCGCTTGACACGCAGACGGTCCTCGACGAGTTCAAGGGCGCTGCGCAACTGCCGACTGAGTAATCGACCTTCGTAACCGCGCATGCGCGGGCCGCCACAGCCAGTGGCGACCCGCGCACCTTCCATTCTTCCGATGCGTATAGATGCGACGTACCTGAATGACGATCTCAGAGAATCGGAGACCCGCCATGCTGAGACGCCGCTATCGATCAGACGACTTTCAGCCCGCCATCGCCGCTCCGCAACTGATCGCGTCGACCGTTGAGCCGTTCCTCGACGGCATCCTCAAGGTGGAGCTGTTCGCCACCCCGGATGGCCAGTACCTGCTGGAGTGCGAGTGCAGCGGCTGGTGGTGGCATGTCCAGAGCGAGCGGATATCGGCAGCTCAGGCCGCGCAGATCTTCGAATCGCTCGATCGTCGCACAGTCAGCCGGGCCGAGGCATTCCCCCAGCGCATCGCGTAAGAGCGAGGCTCGGCACAAAGGCGCGGATCGCCCCAACGGGCGGTCCGCGTTTGACATGTGCCAGCAAGGTAATTGCCCCGTCACTCATGAGACGACACGTGCGGACAGGTCGGTTTCCTGCACTCGAGCGCGCCAAGGAGCCGGGAGTCACACGAAGGGGCGACGTGCTCAGAGAGAAGCATTGGTGCGGAAAGGGGGAGTCGAACCCCCACGGGCCAAAGCCCAGCGGTGTTTAAGACCGCAGCGTCTGCCATTCCGCCATTTCCGCGGTGACGCGAACATGAATACCGGGAAAGAAGAAACGGGCCTTTCGGCCCGTTCTGGAGCGGAAGACGAGATTCGAACTCGCGACCTTCTCCTTGGCAAGGAGATGCTCTACCACTGAGCCACTTCCGCGTTTTCACTTGTGCGGACTGATTGTACTCGGGTCATTGCAGGAGCGTCAAGAGCGCCGCAGCGGAAGAATGCAACGCTTTGGGGCGCGGTTCGGTGTACACTGCACGCCATCGATACCAAGAGGTCGAGCGGTTGAGTGAGACTGCTCGAAACTAGATATGGACGCCGGCGATGTTCAGGATTCTGGCCAGTGATTATCCCATTCTGATCACGCTTCTCGTTATGCTCTACTTTGGCTGGCGTCGCAACCTTTCGATGCTGCGCTGGATGTGGAACGACCGCACGCCGCTGGCGCGGACCATTTCGCGCGTTGCTCTCGGATCGCTTGCCGCCTTCTTACTGTGGGCGACCGTCGTAGACAACTGGCGGCAGCTACTGGGTTTCCTGGTGAACTCCAAGGATCGCTGGCGCAGTGACCCGTACCTGCTCGATCCACCGCCGGACGCCCTGCGCTTCGTCACCTGGGTGCTCTTCGGCCTGACGATCCTCGGCACCGCCTACCTGTACGCCCGCTACGCGCGCGGCTACCTGATGCCGATCGTCGTCTTCCCGGCTGGTATCGCCATGTTTTATGCGCTGAACAGCTTCCGCATGCGCTTTGAGCTGGTCGGCCCGCTGTCAGAACGCGGGGTCGACTGGAGCGACATTGGCGGAGCCATCATGACGCTGATCTGGTTCGGGATGTTCTATTTCGTCATGGCCGTACTGATCCTGTGCGCCTTCGCGATCTTCTGGGGGCCAGCGTCAATCATCATGTCGATCATCTATCGCTCGACGATTGGTCGCGACCGCCAGGAAGAGCCCGAGATGTTCCGCGTCATCCGGGAGCAGTCAGCAAAGCGCGAAGAGCAACGCCAGCAGTCTCGCCTGTAGTTATCTAGCAGATGCTAGGCGCGCGTCGCTCCCGCTGACCAGGCATTCTGGACGCATTGCACGCGACTCCTGCCGAACTGGGCCGCCATTGTGGGTCTGCCCTGATAGTGCGAGCGGGAGTCGCTGGCGTCTTCACGCGCGCAGTCATCGCCACATGAGCGAATGGTTGGGCGCGGCAGCTATCTCCGGTGGCGGTCAATCACAGTGGTCGGCGCGTCAATGAGCCGAGTTCTCAGGTGCGACAGGCACCTCCGGACTCTGTCATTCTGAAGCCGCAGCCGACGAATCTCTAGCCAGCGTGATTGCGGTCCAACGCGGGGGGGAGATTTCTCGCTGCGGCTCGCAATGACAGGACGCGGAAGGCGTTGCTGTGGAGAGCTACTCGACCATTTGCCCCTAACTGCCCGCTACGCAGTCCAGGAGCACACTTGCTGCTATGACGGCATCCGGCCCATCTCTGTCATGCAGAGCGAAGCGAAGCATCCGTCTCATATCGCTTGAGCCATGCTGGCAGGGAAGCGAATCCTTCACTGCCCGTCTCCACTGGCCCTTGCGCGTTGGCACCCGGCGTTGAATGACAGGGGAACGGATTACGTAGCCGACAAGCTCGCTGTTGGCGACACCTCCGGCGACAGAAAACGTCGCACGACAACAGCAATAAACAAACGGGACGCGCTATATGGCACGTCCCGTTTGTTTTAGATCTCGTGTCTGGGCTTGAGACTAGCCCCAGTTGAGCATGGCGATCATCAGCAGGGCCACGATGTTCACGATCTTGATCATCGGGTTGATTGCCGGGCCAGCGGTGTCCTTGTACGGGTCACCGACCGTATCGCCAGTCACCGAAGCCTGGTGGGCAAGCGAGTTCTTGCCACCGTGGTGTCCAAGCTCGATGTACTTCTTCGCATTGTCCCAGGCCGCGCCGCCAGTGGTCATCGAAATGGCCACGAACAGACCGGTCAGGATCGAGCCAATCAGCATACCGCCGACTGCCTGCTTGCCGAGCGTAATGCCGACAATGAACGGCGTGACGACTGGCAGCAACGCCGGGAAAATCATCTCGCGGAGTGCTGCGCGGGTCACGATGTCCACCGCGTGGCCGTATTCCGGGCGCTGTGTGCCTTCGAGAATACCCGGCAGCTCCTTGAACTGGCGCCGAACCTCGACGACAACCGCGCTACCCGCGCGTCCAACCGACTCCATCAGCAGTGCGCCGAACAGGTACGGCAACGCAGCGCCGACGAGCAGGCCGATCAGCACGCTCGGATTGGCGAGGTCAAAGACCTGGTCCGTATCCGGAAGTTCCAGGAAGTAGGAGGCGAAGAGCACGAGCGCGGCCAGTCCGGCCGAGCCGATGGCGTACGCCTTCGTGATCGCCTTGGTGGTGTTGCCGACAGCGTCGAGTGGGTCTGTGACGTCGCGTACGGATTCCGGCATTTCCGCCATCTCGGCGATGCCGCCCGCGTTGTCGGTAATTGGACCGAACGAGTCGATCGCAACGATGATTCCCGCCATCGAGAGCATGGCCATCGCGGCGACTGCGATGCCATAGAGACCGGTTGTTGGGTCACCAGAGGAAAGCGTCAGGTTGTAGGCGGCGTAGATGGCGAAGCCGATCACCATGATCGCCGGGGCGGTCGACTTCATCGACAGCGCAAGGCCAGCGATGATGTTCGTGCCGTGGCCCGTTTCAGACGCCTCGGCAATGCCCTTGACTGGTCGGAAGTTGGTGCCAGTGAAGTACTCGGTGATGATGACGACGCCGAGCGTCACGATGATGCCGACGACCGCCGCCAGGAAGATCTTCAGTGTTGGTGACATGCTGAAGTCGAGGCGGAACAGCGAGATGCTGTCATTCGTGATGATCCCGTTGCTGCCGAGCAGCCACGACGTGACCGGCCAGAAGCCGATGCCGGCAAGGACGATGGCAGCGATCAGGCCCTTGTAGAGCGCCGCCATGATCGAACCACCGGCGCGCGCGCGGACGAACATCGTGCCGATGATCGACGCGACAATCGAGATCGCGCCGAGGACGAGTGGGAAGACAACCGCCTTGTCGTGTACGTCCGAGGCTGCATTCGCGAAGACCAGGTCGCCGAGCAGCATCGCGGCGATAGCCGTTACCGCATAGGTCTCGAACAGGTCGGCGGCCATACCGGCGCAGTCGCCGACGTTGTCACCGACGTTGTCGGCAATAACGGCCGGGTTGCGCGGGTCGTCTTCCGGAATGCCCGCTTCAACCTTGCCGACGAGGTCGGCGCCGACGTCAGCAGCCTTCGTGTAAATACCGCCACCGATACGCGCGAACACCGAGATCAGCGAGCCACCGAAGCCGAGGCCGATCAGCGATGCAACGTCGTTGGTGATCCAGTAGAAGACGGCAACTGAGCCGAGGCCGAGGCCGGCGACGAACAGGCCGGTGACGGTGCCGCCCTGGAACGCGGTGCTCAGCGCCGGGCTGAGGCCAGACCGCGCCGCCTCAGCAGTGCGCACGTTGGCGCGCACCGCGACGCTCATGCCGATAAAGCCGGCCGCAGCGGAAGCCGCAGCACCGATCAGGAATCCGATCGCTGTCGTCCAGTCGATCGCAAGACCGAGAATGACGGCGATAACAACCGCGACGGGCAGCACCATAATGTACTGCCGGCGCATGTAGGCTTCAGCGCCTTCTTGAATCGCCTTGGCGATGTTCTGCATTCGCTCGTTTCCGGCCGGCCGGCTGAGAACCGAGCGAGCGAGAAGCAGCCCGTAGACAATTGCGGCGACCGAGGCAACGACCGCCGCTAGTAACCCCCACTGAACGTCTGTCACGCGTTGGTAACCCCCCGCCTGAACGCAGCACAAGCCTGCCCCCAAATATCACAGGCCGAGGCCAGTATACAGACTTGCAGGGTACCTGTCAGCGTGAGGTGGAGAGCGCAACAAAGCGAAACGCGGGCCGGCCGTCTGGCCAGCCCGCGTTTCATGGTGGTGCCGAGGGGCGGGATCGAACCGCCGACACTACGATTTTCAGTCGTATGCTCTACCGACTGAGCTACCTCGGCATTGCGAATGGGTACCGTTTCGCCTGCTGGTGGGCGATAGAGGGCTCGAACCTCTGACATCCACGGTGTAAACGTGGCACTCTACCAGCTGAGTTAATCGCCCTCGCCCCCGGTTGAATTACGGTGCCCAGGAAGGGATTTGAACCCCCACGCCCTTAACGGGCACTAGCCCCTCAAGCTAGCGCGTCTGCCTGTTCCGCCACCTGGGCAATGTCGCTCCCGGCGCTCGAGCAGGGCCAAGTATACCGTCCGTCAATTGTCCGATCAAGACGGCCAAGCTCGTCGCCGAACCGATGCTATCATGCAGTTGCGTGATCTGTCGATACGGTCGCAATCGCGCGAATGAGGTAATTCGCCGTGGAGAGATGAGGACATGATGCGGGGACGCGGAAAGGTTACCGTCGTCGGTGCCGGTATGGTCGGTGGCGTGGTAGCCCAGGAGCTGGCGAAGCGCGATTATGCGGATATCGTCGTCGTCGATATCGTCGAAGGAATGCCGCAGGGGAAATCGCTTGACCTGATGCAGGCAGGTCCGGTTGTTGGCTACGACTCAACGGTCACCGGCGCGAACGGGTACGAAGAGACGGCCGGCTCGGATGTCGTCGTCATCACCAGTGGCATCGCGCGCAAGCCGGGCATGAGCCGCGACGATCTTCTGCGCACAAACATGGGAATCGTGAGCAGCGTCACCCAGCAGGTCGTTGCCGCATCCCCGGATTGCGTCATCATCGTCGTCTCGAATCCGCTCGATGCGATGTGTCACGCGGCATTCGATGCCGCCGGGTTCCCGAAGGAGCGCGTTATCGGCATGGCCGGTGTGCTGGACTCCGCGCGCTATCGCACCTTCGTCGCGATGGAACTCGGTGTATCAGTCGAGGATGTCCAGGCGCTGGTGCTTGGCGGCCACGGAGACACGATGGTGCCACTGCCGCGCTACACGACGGTGTCCGGTATTCCGATCACCGAGCTGTTGTCGGCAGATCGCATTGAGGCACTGTCACAGCGGACTGCGTCCGGCGGCGCGGAGATCGTTTCACTGCTGAAGACCGGCTCTGCGTTCTACGCGCCGGGCAACTCGGCTGCCGAAATGGTCGACGCGATCATGCTCGACAAGAAGCGCGTGCTGCCGTGCTCGGTGCTGCTTGAGGGCGAGTACGGCGTCGATGGCCTGTATGTCGGTGTGCCGGTCAAGCTGGGCGCTGCCGGCGTCGAGCAGATCATTGAGCTGACCTTGAGCGACGCCGAGAACGCCGCGCTGCAGAACTCGGCCGAAGCGGTGCGTAATCTCGTCGAGGCGATGAAGAACCTCTAATCCGTCGGAAAGTCGGGAGCGGAATGACCTGGGAACGAGTGAATGCTGAACGCGAGGAGCCAATCAGTGTCGATCTCGCGCAGCGCCGAATCCTCTCCCTGGTTCATCCGCTCCCAGCGCACACTGTCCCGCTCGCAGACGCCTTTGGCCTCGCACTGGCTGCGGATGTTCGTGCTACTGTTCCAATCCCGCCGTTTCGCAATTCAGCAATGGATGGCTACGCCGTTCGTGCGGTCGATTGTGCCGACCTGCCGGCCACGCTTCGCATAATCGGACAGGTGGCGGCCGGAGACTGGACTGAAGAAGACATTGGATCCGGAGCAACTATCCGGATTATGACGGGCGCGCCGGTGCCCAACGGCACCGATGCAGTGATTCCTTTTGAGCTCGTTCAGGCCAAAGCCGATACGCTCCTTGTATCTTCGCCTGTCCGACCGGGTGCGAACATCCGCCTGGTCGGCGAGGACATTGAGGCAGGAGCGATCGTCGCGACTGTAGGCGAGGTCGTCTCTGCCGCACTGGCGGGAGCACTTGCTGCGGTCGGTGCAGCCCAGGTTGCGGTGCGCCGCCGCCCGCGCGTCGCCATCCTGTCGACTGGTGACGAACTCGTTCCACCCGGGAACCCGTTGAAGCCGGGCAAGATCTGGGATGCGAATGCGCCGATGCTGGCGGGTCTCGTTCGGCTGGCTGGTGGAGAGCCCCACTCGCTCGGGATAGCGGCCGATGTAGCTGATGACATCCGATCACGCCTGACGAGGGCCGGCACGCCCGACCTGTACATCACGAGTGGCGGCGTCTCGGCTGGCGATTTCGACATGGTAAAGGATGTCTTGCGGGCCGACGGAAGCGTCTCTGTCTGCCAGGTGCAGATGAAGCCCGGGCGGCCGTTAGCGATCGGGACGATCAACGAGATCCCGATGATCGGACTACCCGGCAATCCGGCAGCCGCATACGTCTCGTTCCTGCAGTTCGCGTGGCCGGCGATCCGGCGCTTGCTCGGCTCCGCCAGGCCGAGCCTCGACGAGATTGATGCCGTGCTTGATGCTCCAGTATCCGATCGACAGGGGCGCAGGACATTCGCCCGCGGCGTGCTCGAATCGCGGGGTGGCCGGATGACGGTGACTCCCGCAGTACGACAGGGTTCGGCGATGATTCGCGGTCTGGTCGAGAGCAACTGCCTGATCGTCATTCCGGAAGATCGCGAGCACCTTGACGCAGGCGACCTGGTCTCCGTGCAACTCCTCCCGGACGCTCGTCTCAGCCACTCCCATCGTCGAACGTAAGCGGCGCGCGGTTCGCACTGGCAATGTAGTTGTCCGTCACGACGATCTCGCTCGCTGTAACGCGTGCGCCGTGGGGAACGTCGCCGGGGATCAGCGCGACCTGGCCCGCGCGGAGCGTCATCGGCTCGCCATCGACGGTGAATTCAATCTCGCCCGAATGGACGACTGTGATCTGGCTCTCCGGATGGCGATGCTCGGGGAACACGCAACCCGGGTTATAGATATAGCGCACAATGGTCGCCTCGTCGGACACGACCGCCTGTCGAAAGATACCGACGAAGACCTCGGACGCTGGGACGTCGTCCCAGTTGATCATGCGTGCTGATGTCATCGCGCAGCCGTCCGTTTCGGCAGTTGTCGCACATGGTTTGTGAGCGTTCCGATTCCTTCGAGCTCGATCTGGACGACATCGTGCGGCTGCAACGTGAACTCGGCCGGCGGCACCAGACCGGTGCCGGTCAGGAGCACGACGCCAACTGGAAACTCCAGTGCCGCAAACAGGCAGTCGACGAGATCGGCGACCGACCGGTGCATTCGCGAAGTTGATGTCTCGCCGGACCAGACAACCTCCCCGCCACGCTCGATGTTCATTCTGATGGCGACATTGCTGGGGTCCGCCAGCTCATGCGGCAGCATGAGCCAGGGGCCCAAAGCGCAGCTCGCAGTGTAGATCTTGGCTTGCGGCAGATACAGCGGGTTCTCGCCTTCGATCGAGCGCGATGAGACATCGTTGCCGATCGTGTAGCCAGCGACTTCCCCATGTCCGTCGATGATGACTGCCAGCTCCGGCTCAGGGACGTTCCAGTCGGAGTCGTGGCGGATAGCGACCTGATCCCACGGGCCGACGCAGCGATAGGCCGGTGCCTTGAAGAACACCTCTGGACGAACCGCATCGTAGACACGGTCGTAGATGTCGTCAGTCCGGGATTCTTCCATCCGGGCGTCGCGTGAGCGTTCGTATGTGACGCCGGCCGCCCAGACCTCCTGCTCGTCCACCGGAGGTAGCAGATGGGCGTCCCGAACCGGGACGGTCGTGCTGGACGCCGCGACCTCGTCGTTGATCTGTTCGATTCGTTGCTGGCTGCGCATCTCGAGGAGGTCGGCCAGCGACGAGTCCAGTGGGATGATCTGGTCATTCTCGATGTCGATCCACCCCAGCACCTGGTACGCGTGAGCGGCTTCGCGAGGCTGGTAGTAGCAGAGGGGCATGTGTCGGACTCCTCCCTGCCGGCTGACTCAGTCTGTGCCTGAGAGCCTGTCAACGACAATTCGACCACCGATGAGTGTCAATGCTGCGCGTGCGCCGGCCAGATCGTTTTCGTCGACGGTCAGAATGTCACGATCCAGCACAGCGATGTCGGCCAGCTTGCCTGGCGTCAGTGACCCCTTGATGTCGTCTTCGGCTGTGACTCTTGCTGCGTCGAGCGTGTACAGCCGCAATGCATCCTCGCGGGAGATTCGCTCGTCCTCGCCGAGTGTCCGACCGTAGACCGTCTTGCGGGTGACTGCGCTGTAGAAGCCAACAAACGGATTGAAGGTCGTCACCGGAGAATCCGAGCTGAGCGCTATCTGGACACCGGCTTCCATGTAGCTACGAAGCGGCATGATCGTCGACGCGCGCTCCTCGCCCAGGCTTGTAACGAAGCTCTCGCCAAGGTTGGTCAGGAACGGGATCGTCGGAAGGGCCGGAATCCGGTATTCGCGCATCAGCTCCAGCGCGGTTGGTGTCGGCAAGTAGGCGTGGTGGAGGCGGTGGCGCATGCGCGAATCCGGGCGCTTGTCATAGGCAGCGGCGTACGCCTTGGCCACAAGCTCAATCATCCGGTCGCCGCAGGCGTGGCAATCGACCGACCAGCCCAGGTCGTGGCACCAGGCGACGTGCTCGAAGAGATCGCGCTCCGGAAAGACGAACTGGCCGAAGTTACCCGGTTCGCCTGCGTACGCGTCGAACATCAACGCGGTGCGATCGCCGACTCCGCCGTCCGGCATGAATTTGACCGTGTCGAACTTCAGCAGTGGCTCGCCGAACCCGGAGGCGACGCCGGTCGAGATAACGCGCTGCTCGATCGTTGCCTCTTCCTCGGAGTTGCCGAAGCCCCAGCCGCCAATGCACATGCCAACGCGAACCGTGAGCGCATCGCTGCCAAGAACGTTGTAGTAGGCGCGGATTTCGTCCGGGAACAGTCCGGGATCGCAGACGGACGTGATGCCATGCTCGTTGAACGCCTGACAGGCCGTGCGAATGGAGTGCTCGATATCGGACTGCGTCCGAGTCGGCACGGCGCGCTTGATCATCTCCTTCGCCCGATCCCGGAAAATGCCGGTCGGGTCGCCGCGCTCGTCGCGTTCGATGCGTCCGGCATAGAGCGCGTCGGCGGGTGGGTCCGGCGTGTCGCGTCCGATGTCAGCCGCCTGCAGCGCCGCCGTGTTGGCGAGTAGCATGTTCCAGACGCGGTCGAGAACGACCGGATTATTCGGCGCGACCTCATCAAGGTCGTGCCGGTTCGGGAAGCGCTTATCTGACAGCAGGCTCTCGTCCCAGCCGCGCCCGAGGATCCATGCTCCAGGAGGGGCGGTGCGCACACGCTCGGCGACGAGCTCCTGAATCTCGGCAATCGAACGCGCCGAATACAGGCCAATCTCATTGAGTACGGTGCCGGTCGATACCAGGTGATTGTGTGTATCGATAATGCCCGGGATGGTGAGGCGTCCGCCCAGATCGACGCGGCGGGTGCCCGGTCCCGCGAGATCTTCGATGGCGCTATCGCTTCCGACCGCCAGGATGTGGCCATCCTTAACAGCAACGGCCGTCGCTTCGGGCATGTCGGTGTCCATCGTCACCACTCGGCCGCCGGTCAGAATGATGTCCGGTGCCAGATCGCGAAGGGCAATGTCTGTCACGACAGGGAGTCCTTTCGTCTTCTGCCAGCTGGTGGCTCAGCTGTCTGGCTGCATCATCGCACACTGGTATGGCGGCGAGGGGGTGTTCCGTGGATCGTGGTTGCGGTGGTCAATCAATGCAGGGGCGCGAGACATCCCGTGATGAGGTTGTCAGTCTCGATCATTCTCGATCAGGCGGGCGATGCCGGCCGCCAGACGATCACGTTCTTCCGGAGAGAGCTGGCACGCGATTTCCCAGGCGGCTGCGGCCAGATCGCCGGAAGCGAGCCGCGAGTACACCTTCTCGCCGAGCGCGCGGATTTCCAGCAGATGCTCGTAATCGGCCTCGACCTCGGACTCGATCCAGTGGATCAGCGTCCCCGCAGGGAAGTCTCGAAACCCTGCGCCGTAGAGTCGCTCAGTGATGACGCGATACTCTTCAGCAGCGGGCAATCCGCGCAAACGCGTTTCCGTAAGCGCACGACGGGCGACTCGCGCGGCCGGTTCGGGCAGGAGGGCATTGGTTGGCGAATCAGACTGATATCGCATAGCTCCAGTATAGCGAATCAGACATTGAACGAACGCCTGGGGAATCAGTCCGATAGTCAGATATGTTGAAGATGGCGGCGATCACGGCGCTGGAGAGTCGCCCACGACTACCGCAATGGCAGGCATGGAGGATCAGTTGAACATCGGTGTTGTCTTTCCACAGACGGAGATCGGGCCAGACCCGTCAGCCGTTCGGGCGTATGCCGAGGCGGTCGAAGGGGCCGGCTTCTCGCACGTGCTGGCCTACGATCATGTCCTCGGCGCAGGGCTGGAGAATCGCTCGGAGTGGCGCGGCGCTTACAGCAATGACGACGCATTCCACGAAGTGTTCGTGCTGTTCGGCTATCTGGCGGCCATCACGACGCGGATCGAGCTCGTGACTGGAGTACTGGTGCTTCCGCAGCGCCAGACGGCGCTGGTAGCGAAGCAGGCAGCCGAGATCGATGTCCTGTCCGGAGGCCGCCTGCGGTTGGGCGTCGGCGTCGGCTGGAATGCAGTCGAATACGAGGCACTCGCCGAGCCCTTCAGCACGCGCGGACGGCGGATCGAAGAGCAGGTCGACGTCATGCGAAAGCTCTGGACGGAATCGATCGTTGACTATTCCGGGACATATCACCGGATTCCGGAGGCAGGTATCAATCCGCTGCCGATCCAGCAACCGATCCCGGTCTGGATGGGCGGCTACGTTGAGGCAACAATGCGGCGTATCGGACGGATGGCCGACGGCTGGTTCCCTCGCGGCATGCCGGACGCAGCGCTGCAGCGCGACATCGACATTATCGCCGAGAGTGCAGCGGACGCCGGCCGCGATCCCGGCTCGATCGGTATGGAAGGGCGCATCAGCCTGCATCCGGGCGATGAAGCCCGCTGGGAGGCGGACACCGCGGCATGGCGCAGCGCCGGAGCGACCCATCTGGCAATCAACACGATGGGCCAGGGCCGCTCGCCAGCACAGCACATCGAGGCCGTACTGCGCTACGCCGAAGTCATCGGCCTCTCGGCAGGCTAACCTTCGCCGGAGGCGGCTGCGAGCCAGTCTGCTATCTGTGTCGCCTGCGTTTGCGCGTCGGCGATGCAGTCCGGGATGCCGACGCCGCGGTAGGCCGCGCCGGTCAGACGCAAGCCGGGATGCGTCGTCAGGCGGCGCTCCATGCTCTGCAAGCGATCGAGGTGCCCAACCGTGTACTGCGGCATCGCTTTCGGCCAGCGATAGGTTCTGACCGTCGTCGGTGTTGCAGTAATTCCGAGTATGTCCGCGAGCTCCCGGCGGACGATCGGGATGAGCTCGTCATCCGGCAGCAGCGCCGGGGCTTCATCTCCAGCGCGACCGACAAAGCCGCGCAATAGAGCCAGCCCTTCCGGCACTCGGCCGCCGAACTTGTTCGATGTCCAGGTAACGGCAGTCAGCGTCCGACCCTCGCGCCGCGGAATGACAAACCCCCGGCCCTGCTGTTGATCGGCGACTTCGGCCGCGTTAAACGCCAGCGAGATCGTCGTGCTGGAGATATACGGTATTGTGCCGGCCAGCGACGCAAGCTCGGGATCAATCTCAGCAAGCAGCGCTGACGCGGACGGAGCCGGAATCGCCAGAATAATGGCATCAAACTGCTGCTGACCCGCGTCGGTCGTGACACAGTAGGCTCCGTTACGTGCCGTGATTTCTCGCGCGGGCGTCTCCATGACAATGCGCTCACGACCGATCGCGTCTGCGAGACCGTCGATGAGCTGGCTCAACCCATTGCGCAACGAGACGAATGGTGTGAACTGACGGGTCGGCGCACCGCCCGCCGTCTTGCGCATCGCCATGGCACCACGAATGAGTCCACCATACTCGCGCTCGGTTGCCCGCAAGCGTGGATAGGTCGCGAGTATCGAAAGCTGATCGGCGTCGCCAGCGAAGATGCCCGACAAGAGTGGCTCAGCCAGATGCTCAAACGCTTCGCGACCGACGCGGCGGCGCATGAACGATGCGACGGACTCGTCTTCCGTTTTCCGGGATCGCGGGATGACGTAGTCACCCAGCAGCCGTATCTTCCCAACTGGCGAGAGCAGCGGCGTGCTCATGATTGCGCGCGGATCGGCTGGAACGAGCAGCGTCATCCCTTCCGGTAGTGCCTCCAGCTTGCCGTCGTGAAGGATGAAGGTACCGCCACCATTCGAGAGCGTGCTGATGATCTGATCGTTGAGACCCAGTTCGTTGACGAGTGCCAGCCCCGGTGGCTTTGATGACAGGAACGAATCCGGCCCGGCGTCGATCAGCAGATCCTCGGCCTGCTCAGTCCGGATCTTGCCGCCGAGCCGCTCCGATGCCTCCAGAACGCGGACATCAATGCCGCGCTTGCGTAGCGTCCATGCTGCGGTGAGGCCGGCGATGCCGGCCCCGATCACGCCGACGGTTGCCATCGCCTAGTCGCCGGACACGGGTTGGGCGACTGCATGCTGGACCGCGTTTGAGACTGCTTCGATCAGGCCAGGATCATCGTTCAGCATGTCGATGCGCTCAAGGCGCATGCCCAGCTCCTCGGCCTGTTCCCGGTGCTCGATGTCCACATCGAACAACACCTCGACGTGGTCGCAGACAAAGCCGATCGGGACGAAGAGGATGTTCTTGAAGCCCTGCTCCGCCAGCTCGGCGAGCGTGTCCTCGACTGTCGGGCCAAGCCACGGTTCGCTCGACGCCCCCTGGCTCTGGAAGGCCCAGCGCCAGTTTCGTGGCTGCAGCTTGTCAACAACGAGTTCGACTGACGTTTGCAGCTCGGTTGGGTAGGGATCACCGGATTCGAGGATGCGGGCCGGCAGCGAGTGAGCGGTGAACAGAATCGGCACGTCCTCGCGGATATCGTCGGCGAAGCGCTGGCGCGTGTCTTCAATTCGTCGCGACACAGCGTCGATGAAGGCCGGTTCGTCCTTCCAGGACTCGACTGGAATGACCGGAATATCGGCTCCCTGCTCGATCAGCGCCTTGTTCAGCTTGCCGAGATAGGCACCGACGCTCATCCGGCTGAAGTGTGGAGCCATGACGATGGCGACAATTGCCTCAACGCCATCTGCGAGCATCTGCGGCACGACGTCGGCGATGTAGGGATGCCAGTGGCGCATGCCGACGTAGGTGCGGAAGGTGACGCCCTCGGGCGCGTTTTCGTTCAGGCGCTGCTCGACACCGCGGGCCTGCGCATTTGTGATCTCCAGAATGGGCGACTTGCCGCCGATCAGGCGATAGCGCTCGGTGATCTCCGCGAGCAACTCGGGCGGCGTCGGCCGTCCGTGGCGAATGTCCGCGAGGTATGGCTCGACATCGTCAAGAGTGTTTGGCCCACCATAGGCCATCATCAGGACGCCGATCGTCTTCATGCCTGACTCCTCCATCCAGGGTATCCAATGACTCAGTTAGCGAGCGGTTGTCTCCAGCTCGCGTGCGCTCATGTCGTGGACCATATCGACTGCAGCGCGGACGGCATCTACGGGCGTCTGCGGCAAAATGCCGTGCCCGAGGTTGAAGATGTGGCCAGGTCGTCCGCCTGCCTGATCGAGGATGGCCGCGATTTGTCGTCTGATCTCGTCGTGCGGAGCGAAAAGCAGAAGCGGATCGAGATTACCCTGGATCGCCCGGTCTTCGCCGATCAGCTTCCAGGCGTCATCGAGCTGGATGCGCCAGTCAGCGCCGACGACATCGCTGCCTGCCGATGCAATATCAGTCAGCGTTCCGGCAGTGTTGGTTCCAAAGAGGATCACCGGTGCCCCGGTCTCTTTGACTGCCGCAACGATCTTGCGTGTTGAAGGCAGGACGAACCGGCGATAGTCTGCCGGCGACAGCGCTCCAGCCCACGAGTCGAAAACCTGAACGACCTGTGCGCCTGCCGCGACCTGCGCAATAAGGTACGCACTGGTCATGGTCGCCAGCTTGTCCATCAGCAGGAACCAGGTGTTCGGGTCCTGGTACATCAGTGACTTTGTGTGCAGGTAGTTTCGCGAGGAGCCGCCTTCGATGGCGTAGCTCGCCAGAGTGAACGGTCCGCCGGCAAAGCCGATCAGCGCGACCTTGCCATCGAGCTCGCGTCGCACGATCGACAGTGCATCGAGAGTCGGCTTAAGATCGGTGGTCGGATCGATCTCGCGCAGCGCTTCGATCTGCTCGCGTGAGCGCAATGGATTATGAAGGACAGGCCCCTCTCCGGCCGCATACTCCAGGCTCATCCCCATCGGGATAAGCGGTGGGAGGATATCGGCGAAGATGATTGCCGCGTCCACATCGAAAGCGTTGATTGGCTGAAGCGTAATTTCTGCCGCCAGCTCCGGCTGCGCGCAGATCTCAAGAAGGGTATGGCGAGCACGAATCTCTCGATACTCAGCCATGTAACGACCGGCTTGCCGCATGAACCACACCGGCGTCTTGTCGACTGGTTCTCGTCGACATGCAGCCAGAAAACGATCAACCCGCTCCACGACACCGTCCCGTTCAGGTCACTAGCCCGTGCCGTGGCCGTGTGATTGTGCGGCACGCCACGCAGAATTGTACCAATCGGACGGTCGTCGGCTCCTGACGCTTGCTCACGATTGCAACGTCACAAAACATCTGCTACGATTCCCGACGGTTCACGGAGACAACTGTCTCCGTGTTCTCTGGGCCGCTAGCTCAATTGGCAGAGCAACTGACTCTTAATCAGTGGGTTGAAGGTTCGAGTCCTTCGCGGCTCACAGGATTCGCCGGAATCGTCACGATTCCGGCTTTTTCGTGTCCCGGAATTCGGGTGGGCTGTCAACTCCGAAGTGGCACGCGCCTTTGCGTGCCACAGCCCCTTGTCCTGACGTCTGCCGCCCGGTTGCTACCGCCGAGGGGCACCCTCACAGGCACGAGATCTCACACTCGCTCGACCTGGTCCAACGCAGAAGAGATTCTTCTTCTTCGCGTGCGCGCCCGAAGTGACAGGATCCCGGGGGTGGCGTTCACATTCAGCTGCATGGATGTTTAACGTTGGTGAATCGCTCACAACGATGCTGTCAGACGGACAAGGCCACGGTGGTTGACTCAACTCACAATGTGACCGGGATCAGTGCGCCTATTCGCCGCTGGCGGCGTCGTGCTTCTCGATGCTGGCGATTGCGCTGGTCACGGCATCTGCGGTGATCGCGAAATGCGACGCGTTCCACTGTGGTTGGCCGTCTCGCAGGATGATAATCTGCGGCGACTCGTGCTTCACGCCGGTACGCTCGGCGATCATCGCCGAGACGTCGTGCGCCTTTGAGACATCGACCATCTCCGTTGGATAGTCGACGTGCGCCATCTGCTTGAACGCGCGGCCGCTGATTGGGCACCACGGATCGTGATTGAAGAGAACGACAGTTTCGCGCGCCGATTTCTTGAACACCTCATCAAGCTCAGAAACCGACGTGACCTGGGTGTATGTTTCCGGCATGTAATTCCTCGATAGATGGATAAACCCACTGGTAATGCACGCTGTGGAGCGCTCGTGCATGGTAGCACGCAAGACGTGGCGCGCTTCGACGTTGGCCTCAAAGCGATCGGAGAACGAGTGTGGCAGGGGTAAGCGGCATTGTCCCGGCAATTGTGACCCCGTTTAAAGAGGACGAAACAATCGATCACGATTCGCTTCGCCGGATAGTTGCCGATCAACGTGCGGCCGGGGCTGATGGTCTGCTGACGTTGGGGCTTGCAGGCGAAGGCATCTATCTGGATTTGGAAGAGCGCGCTGCCGTCCTGGATACAGTGCTCGCGGAAGCAGAAGGCCTGCCAGTGCTGGCGGGCTGTACAGCCGATACGACTGAGGACGCGTGCCGACTCGTAGCGATGGCGGTGGCTGCCGGGGCAGCCGAGGTGATGGTTGCGCCGCCGCGCCGACCTGACTGGACCGCGGAGGAGTTTCGCGACCACTTCCAGCAGATCGCTGCGGTATCAACCGCGGATGTCATGATTCAGGATGCTCCATTCGCGACCGGTGTTGAACTCGGCGTCGAGTTTGTGCTGGACCTGGCGGCGTCGTACGCTAATGTCCGGTCGTACAAAGTCGAGGCGCTGCCGTACTGGACGAACGCAATCCGCGCCCGGAGTGTTGCCGGAGACAAGTTGCGCGTGCTGGGCGGCCACGCCGGCCTGTACATGCTGGACGTCCTTGACTCTGGCGCAGACGGTCTCATTCCAGGATGCGATGTGACGCGACCGCTGGTCTCGATCTGGGCCGCCTACAAAGCCGGCGATCGCGAGCGCGCATTGCGAGAGCATCTGCGGATGCTGCCGTTTCTCGTCTATCAAGCGCAATCGCTGGGTGTCATTGTCGGTGGGGCGAAGGCTGTGCTGCATACTCGCGGCGTGATCGCGTCATCAACCGCACGTCTTCCCGCAGCGCGCCTCGATGGCGCCACGAGAGAGCGACAGCTGGCGATAGCGCGCGAATGTGGGCTGCTGTAGGGGAGAGGCTTACGCGTCCGGCGTCGGCCGTGGCGCGAGGTAGATGCGGATGCCGCGGCGTACGAGACGGTTGACCATCGCCAGACGCGTTTCGAGCCCGAGGCGACCGAAGGTCGGCAGAATCTGAATGCCGTGATGCTCAGATTTGGCGACGATCCACTCGCGGAACTGTCGATCGCTCATGTCGGCGGCCGTGATGAGCTCGGTTCCTTCGTCGTCGTCTTTCGGCACAACGACGTACAGGTATCGCAGATCTTCTACTGTGAATTCGTCGGTAGCGCTCATGCTTTCCGGCTCCGGTTCCGAATCTCGCGGTCAATGGCGTAGGCTAGTATAGCCGCCTCGCAGAGGCCACGATCGTGCGTCGTAATGGACGAGGGCACAAACCCGGGAGCGCCAGTGCAACCACAGACATCGACACCATTGAGAGATCGCCATTCCCTGCTTCGTCGGCGGGTGAAGATTGTTGCAACCCTCGGACCGGCGGTCGCGGACCCTGCGGTGCTGGCGGAGATCATCGATGCCGGCGTCGATGTTGTGCGGGTCAACTGTGCGCATGGGACGATCGAATCGCGCTTGCATCAGATTGAGTCCGCTCGCGAAATTGCCCGGGCTCGCCGCCGGCATATCCCGATTCTCCTCGACCTGCAAGGACTGAAGATCCGCACCGGACCGGTCGAAAACAGCGAGCCGGCGATGCTCGCTCGCGGCACGAAAGTGCGCGTCTATCCAACACCCGTGACAAGTACACGCGAGCAGCTTGGCGTAACCTATTCCGATTTACTTGAAGTCGCTGGGCCGGAGTCGCGCATTCTCCTCGCAGACGGCCTGATCGAGCTCGTTGTCGAAGAGGTGTGCTCGGATCACCTGATCTGTGGGGTCGGTCGCGGCGGACCGCTGGCCGGCCGCCAGGGAGTTACGCTCCCGAATGTGCGCTTTCAGAATGCCAGTATGACCGAGCAGGATAAGGTCGACCTCGAGTTTGCGGTTGCGCATGGTGTCGAGTATCTCGGCCTGTCGTTCATCAGCAGTGCGCAGGACATCACATCGGCGCGCGAGCTCGCGAGAAGCCTCGGCGCAACGCCCGGAATTGTGGCCAAGATCGAGCGCCCTGCAGCGCTCGAGGACATGAATGCGATCGTCCAGGTGGCAGATGCGGTCATGGTCGCGCGAGGCGATATGGGCGTGCAATTGCCGCTGGAGCGTGTTCCGATCTTCCAGAAGGAGATCATCGCGGCCTGCAACCGCGCCGGAACACCGGTAATCACGGCGACACAGATGCTGGAATCGATGATTATGCAGCCGGTGCCGACCCGTGCTGAAGCGAGTGACGTGGCGAACGCGGTGCTCGATGGCACCGACGCCGTCATGCTGAGTGCTGAAACTGCAACCGGGCGTCATCCCGTGGCTGCCGTTGAAATGATGGAGCGCATCATCAGTGAGGTCGAACGTCCCGGTACGATTCGATCTGCCGCTATCAGTCAGCAGCCTCGGGTGACCGATCCCGAAAAGATCATCACCGACGCTATCGGCCGGGCGGCGCGCGAACTGTCTGACGCGGCGCCGATTGATGCCATCGTCGTCTTCACGCTCTCCGGTGCGAGCGCGCGTCTCGTGGCCAAGTTTCGCCCAAACGTGCCGGTAATCGCGATGACGACTGATCCGTTTGTCGCTCGGAAGCTCTCGATGGTGTGGGGCATCCGTGCGCTTGTTGCGCCGCTCACCGACGATATCAACGATCTTATGCGTGTTGCGTCGCGGCAGATCGTCGAGGCTGGCTATTGCGAGTGGGGCGACGAAGTGTTGTTCGTCGGTAGCATCCCGATCTACCGCGTTAGCGGGCGGACGAATTTGTTGCACGTGCGAACACTCGAAGAATGACGTGTGTGGCACGATCCGTGCGCCCTGGTGCGTGACGCCCGAGCCAGAATCGGGCCGACCGCGTAACAACGAGGAGGTACGGATGAGCGTGGGTAGTTCGCCAGTCGATGACCAGACCTACAACCTGCTGCAGGTGCTGACGAGCAAGCTCGAAGCGTGCGCGGCGTACGAGGTGTATGCCGACGACATGGATGGCGAAGCCGCTGAGTTGCTGAAGAAGATCGCCGACGATGACGCGCGCCATGTCGAGCAGTTGGTCGATATGCTGGGCATTCGCCGCGCCTGATTCTCAATCCTGACTTTTTGATCTCGCAAGGATCGGGGTATCATCACCTCGGTCCTTGTGCTGTTCTTGATAAGTCGAAGGTGGTGCCGTCGTGGAGCTGGTGGAAATCCGCGACCTGGATGGCCCGAACCTCTTCATTCTTCAGCCGGCGATGAAGCTGGAAGTCGTGCTCGCGGATGGGGAACGAGTCTCGACCGAAGCGATCAATGTGGCAAGCGATGTTCTCGGGTTGAGTCTCCCGGACTCCCCGCACGATGCCATGCTGAATATCGTTGGCGAGCTCCATCGCCGCGCGAATTTACCTGAGCCAGCTGCCGGATGGCGCAGCCTGGATACGCCGCAGCACCATGTGCTGTTCTTCGTCTGGAGCTGGCGCAGCGTTGCGGAACGCATCGCTGAGCTCACATTCGCGACGATGAACGGCAGAATCACATCGGCCGACGTCGATGGTCTCTCCGCCTATCTTGAGCGCGACCGTGAGCGACAAAACCGACCGGAGCTGGTGACCGACGACCAGCGCAAGATCCCGGCAATCGGGGTTACCGGGACGAACGGCAAAACGACCACAACCCGGTTGCTGTCACACATCATTCGTTGCTCCGGGCAGGTCGTCGGCTGGTGCAGCTCGTCCGGCGTCTACATCGACGGCGATCTGGTGCTGGATGGCGATTACACCGGCCCGTCTGGCGCGCGACGCGTACTTGAGGATCCTCGGGTTGATGTTGCGGTGCTGGAAACAGCGCGCGGCGGAATACTCCTGCGTGGCCTGGGATACGAATCAAACGACGTGGGTGTCATGCTGAATGTCAGCGCCGATCACCTTGATATGCAGGGTGTGGAGACAATCGAGACCCTCGCAGAGGCTAAGAGCGTGGTTGTGCGGGTGACGAAGGCGAGCGGTGTCGTCGTGCTGAACGCCGACGACCCTCTGGTTGCTGCACAGCGCGGCCACGTCCAGGCATCCGTCATATTCTTCACCCAGAATCCGGACAATCCGATTATTCTCGATCACCTGGCGACCGGCGGTCGTTGCATCGTGCGGAATGGTGATGACGTTCTGGAGCATTCTCGCGGACGCACGACGCATCTGTTCAATATTGCCAACGCGCCGGTGACGTTTGGCGGTCGGGCCCGACACATGGTTGAGAACGTCCTGGCCGCGACGGGTGCGGCGTTGGGGCTGAAGATTCCGGTCGAGACGATCGCTGACGGCGTTGCGACATTTACGCCCGACATTCAACATAACGTTGGTCGTTTGAACGTGTTCGACGTCGATGGGCGGATCGTCGTCGTCGACTACGCGCACAATGAGAGTGGGTTGCAGGCACTGATCAACTTCAGCCGCTCGCTGATCGCTGACAACCGTCTGCTACGCGTCGTCGTTGGCACTGCCGGCGATCGGCAGGATGCGGTGTTCGAGGCGCTTGGCCACGTCGCAGCGGCCGGAGCCGATCGAGTGTTCCTGAAGGAGACGCCGAAATACCTGCGCGGGCGCCCGGAAGGTGACGGGCCGGGGATCATCAAGGCGGCTATCGTCGCCGACGAAGCCGAAGATCGGCTGTATGCAGATGTTCTGGGCGAACACGACGCGTTGCTCGCAGCGCTCGATGAGAGCGCGCCTGGCGACGCGGTCGCCGTGATGTGCGTTGAAGAGCAGCTGCGGATCTTCGGGGCGCTGCGCGATCGTGGCGCGCGTGAATGGAGCATCAAGGCCGGAACGCCCGCTGGTGACAGCGCTCATGGATGAGATCTGGGACACGAGCCAGGCGCCGATCAACGAGGACACGCTGGGTCATCACTGCTTTGGATGCGGGAGTGAGAATCCGCATGGGCTCGTCCTGCGTTTCCGCGCGCTCGATGATGGGCGTGTCTGGGCTGCGTTCACGCCGACGCGATTGCATGAGGGCTACCTCGGGATGGTGCACGGCGGGATAACCGCGACAATGCTCGATGAGGCGATGAGCTGGGCGATCACGAATTCTGGCGACATTGCTGTCACGGCGCGGATGGATATCGCGTTCCGCAGGCCATTGGTGATCGGTCGTGAGGTGCGCGTCACTGCTGCGATCAGCAAGCGACGTTCCCGGGCAATCGTTGCCAACGCAGAATTGCGCGATGTTGGCACACGTGAACTGCTCGCTGAATCCGAAGGTCGGTTCGTGCGCGTGTCTGCAGAGCAGGCAGACGCCTGGCGAGGCGCTTACGGCGCGGAGGATGACTCGACATTTGCTGATGCAGTGCGGCGGACTGCGATGCGGAATCATTGACCTGAATGTTGTGACTTCCGTATAGTCCTGCGCACAGTACGCGACTCGGATCAGGGGCGTAGCGTGGAGTTGGTAGAACCTGGGGTGGGGCCGCTGCTTGCCATTGGCGGCGCGGAAGATAAGTTCGGAAATCGTAAGATCCTGCGGCGCTTCGTCGAGCTTTCTGGCGGCGAAAAAGCGCGCATCGCCATAATTCCGACCGCGTCAGCGATCGACGACGCCGGGCAGCGCTATAAAGGCATCTTCCTTGAGCTCGGCGCGAGCGAAGCCGATGTCGTGTTCATCGGTGACCGGGACGATGCGAATAGCCCTGATCTCGTCCGGCTGGTTGAGAACAGCAGTGGCATCTTTATTACCGGGGGCAATCAGATCCGGGTTGCCTCGATGCTCGGCGGCACCGGAGTCGCCAAAGCGATTGTTCAACGTCACCGGGATGGAGTCACCGTCGGTGGAACGAGCGCCGGCGCGTCGGTGATGAGCGCGATCATGGTAGCCGGCGGGGCGAGTGGCTCGACACCGCGCCCACATTCCGCGACAATGTCGCCAGGTCTCGGATTAATAGATACTGTCATCATCGACCAGCACTTCCGGGAGCGAGATCGCGTTGGGCGTCTCGTGACAATGGTCAGCTTCAACCCGGGGCTGCTTGGCCTCGGTATTGATGAGGACACCGCAGCGCTGATCTGGTCTGACGGCACGATGGAAGTCGTTGGCCGCGGATCCGTACTCGTCGTTGATGGCACACAGATGAAGAGTGACGTATTTCGGGGACGCGGTCGCCATCCGCTGACGGTCTCCAACGTCCTCGTCCACTTCGTCGCCGAAGGATGGCAATTCGACCTCGGTGAGCGGAAGGTTCTCGTCGGTTAGACCTCGACCGCCCACCGCCGCATCAAGTTACCCGAGTGCCGCGCTGTTGGCACGATCAGGGAATGTTGGGGGGGTGGCGATGGCTGTCGAAATCCTTGATTCCCGCGTCTATCGAGGACCGAACATCTGGGCGCGCGTCCCGGTGATCGTGTTAAAGGTGAACATCGGTGAGCTCGAGGACCGCCCCTCGAACGTCATCGAAGGATTTACTGATGACCTCATTGGCCTGATACCGACGCTATACGAGCACTACTGCTCGCTCGGCCGACCGGGTGGGTTCATCGAGCGCCTGCGCGAAGGCACCTGGATGGGCCATGTGGTCGAGCATGTCGCGCTCGAGCTGCAGTCGCTGGCCGGGTCCGAAGGCACACGTGGTCTGACACGCTCGACCGACGAGCGCGGAATCTACAATGTCGTCTATCAGTATCAGCAGCCAGATCTCGGAAAGGCTGCCGGTGATCTCGCCGTGCGGCTTGTCAACGCACTGATCTATCGAAATGATGAAGAGTTCAACTATCAGACGGAACTGGAGAAGCTGATCCGTCTGGCCGAGCGCATTGCCTACGGTCCGTCGACGAAAGCACTTGTCGACGAGGCCGAGCGGCGTGGGATTCCCGTCATTCGTCTCGACCCACGGCGCTCTCTTGTCCAGCTCGGCCACGGGGTCCATCAGAAGCGCATCTGGGCGACAGTCACATCGTCGACGAGTGACATTGCGGTCGATATCGCCGGAAACAAGCGGTTGACCAATCAGTTGCTCCGTGGCGTCGGTATCCCGGTTCCACGCTCGATAACGGTTGAAGACGCTGACGAGGCTGTCGCGGCGGCGCGTTCTATCCGCTATCCGGTCGTGCTCAAGCCGCTAGACGGCAACCACGGCCGTGGCGTGCAGATTAATCTCGGTTCCGACGAGGACGTCCGTGCCGCGTTCCCGGCTGCCTATTCCGAGAGCCGCAACGGCACGATCGTCGTTGAGTCGTACATCGTTGGTCGCGATTACCGGATTCTCATCGTTGACGGCAAGATGATCGCCTGCGCCGAGCGGGTGCCCGCGCACGTCATCGGTGATGGGCAGCACACGGTGCGCGAGCTGGTCGATATCGCCAACGCTGATCCGCGTCGCGGCATCGGTCACGAGAAGGTGCTGACGCGCATTACCATTGATGATTCAGTGGTCGCGCTTCTTGAGAAGAATGGCTTCCAGCTTGACGGAGTGCCCGAGGCAGGCACGTTCGTACAGCTGCGCTTGACCGGCAACATGTCGACGGGCGGTATCTCGATCGACCGCACGGACGAGATCCATCCCGACAATGTTGAGATTGCCGAGCAGGCCGCACAGGTCATCGGTCTGGACGTGGCCGGCATCGACATGATTACGCCCGACATCAGTAAGCCGGTGAAGGACAATGGCGGCGCGATCTGTGAGGTCAACGCCGGGCCGGGATTCCGCATGCACACGCACCCGACCGAGGGCATCCCCCGTGATGTCGCCCGGCCGGTGCTGGACCTCCTCTTCCCGCGTGGTGAGGCGTCTCGCGTGCCGATCGTCGCGGTCACCGGCACGAACGGCAAGACGACGACCTGCCGCATGATCGCGCACATCCTGCAGATGGCTGGCCGCCGAGTTGGCATGACGACGACTGACGGTATTTACATCGACGGCACGCAGATTCTGCGCGGCGATATGAGCGGCCCGCAGAGCGCACAGATGGTGCTGCAGAATCCGACCATCGATCACGCAGTGCTGGAAACCGCTCGAGGCGGCATTCTGCGGTCCGGTCTGGGCTTCGATCGTTGCGATGTTGCTGTTGTCACGAACGTCGCCGGGGATCATCTCGGCCTGGGCGGCATCAACACCTTGCGCGACCTTGCGCGCGTCAAGGCGGTTGTACCGGCAGCGACGTTTCGCGATGGGCACGTCGTGCTGAATGCCGACGACAAGATGTGTATCGAGATGGAATCCCGCTCACGCGGTGATGTCATCTACTTCACTATGGACGAGGACAACGAGAAGGTCCGCGAGCACCTGCGGGCGCGTGGCAAGGCTGTCATCCTGCGGAAGAGTGGCGGCAGCGAGGTTATCTTCCTGGCCGAGGGCAAGCGCGAGACGGCAGTGCTGGATGTGCGACACATTCCGGCGACGTTTGAAGGGCGAGCCCGCGCGAACGTGAAGAACGCGCTCGCGGCGACCGGCGCGGCATTCGGCTCGAATCTGCCGCTGGAGGCTATCCGCACCGGCCTACGCTCTTTCTCGACCTCCTTCTATCAGGCACCAGGCCGCCTGAATCTGCTGGAAGTAAGCGGCTATCGCGTTATCGTGGACTACTGCCACAACCCACACGGCATGGAAGAGCTCGCCGAGTTCATTCGGCGCATGGTGCCCACCCGGACGATCGGCATGATCGCCGTGCCGGGGGATCGTCGCGATGAAGATGTCAAGCGATTCACTGAGGTCGCGGCTCCGGTCTTTGACGAATTCATCATCCGCGAGGACACCAATCCGCGCGGACGTGAGCGTGGCGAGGTGGCGGACCTGATCACGCAGACGCTGTTCGAGAACGGCGTTACGCACGATCGCGTTTCAATCGTGCTCAACGAGCTCGACGCTGCGGCAGCAGCCATGGATCGTGCGAAGCCGGACGATCTTGTCGTCCTGCTGGCCGACAAACCGGCGGAGGTCTGGGAGCTTGTCGTCGCACGGACGGGCCGACCCGCCGCTGAATCGGCTTCGTGACAACAGGTGACGATCGAACGCAACGGCCCCGCGAAAGCATCGCGGAGCCGTTGTCCTTTCCCACGTCCTGAAGAGTGCTACTCCTCGAAGTACCAGTTCGCGATGTCGTGGACATCTGGAGTCCACGGCGACGTTTTGTAGCCCTTCAGCTTCTTGTTGGCGGCGACGACATCCGCACGATGGACGAGCGGGATTTCAACGTATTCGTTGACCACGAGGTCGTTCATGCCGGTGAAGAGCTCGACCTGCTTTGCTTCGTCCAGCTCAGTGAGCGCCTGGGTGTACATAGCGTTGTAGTCCTCGTTGACCCAGCGCTCGACATTGCCGCCCGCCCACTGATTCGATTTCTGCGCCAGATCAGTGTCGGGATCAGTTGACTTCCAGCTCGCCATGTACGAGATCGGATACGGAACGGATGGGCTGTTGGTAAACATCTCGAAGTCGGCGTAGAAGTGCGAGGCGGTGTCGGGGTTCCCAGCGTCTGACGAGAAGTAGACACCGGCGTCGATCGACTTCAGTTCCGTTGGAACGCCCATCGATTCCCAGCCCTGCTTGATGATCTCCTGCGTCTTCTGGCGCAGCGGATTGATCGTCGTCTGGTACAGCACCTTCATCTCGACGCCGTCCTTGGCGCGCGGGCTACCGGTCCAGCCGGCCTCATCCAGCGTCGATCCGGCCTTGTCGAGGTCGAACTCGAAGGTCGTATTCTTCGACGCGAACTTCTCCGGACCAACGAGCAGGTTGGATGTTGCCTTGCCGGCCGGCCCATAGAGCTCGGTTGCGACGCTTTCCCGATCGCAGGCCATGGCGAAGGCACTTCGGACGGCCTTGTCGGTCAGGAACGGGTGCTGGGTGGAAGGTTCGGATCGCGCGCCGTCAACCTCGGCGTTGGGGTCGGTGAAGTTGACCAGAATGCGCTCGACACCGACGCCCGGCGAGCTGATGAGTACGCCGGTCTCGCTGTCTTCGGCCATCGGCTCAAGGACGCTCTTCTCAACCTGGAGATTCCAGCCCCAGTCGGTTTCGCCCGATTGCAGGGCAGCGCGAGCCGCGGCGGTCGCGTCGCCGCCACCCTTGAACTCGACCTTGGAAAAGAACGGCTTGTCCGACTCGCGATACGAGTCGTTGATCTCGAAGTTGATGACGTCCCCCGGACGGAACTCGGTCACCTTGTACGGACCGGTGCCGACCGGGTTCAGGTTGAACTCCGCGTTGCGGGCCTTCTCGCCCATGAAATCTTTCAGAATATGCTCCGGCAGGACGTGGCCACCGAAGCCGGTTGTGAATGGCTGATACCAGCCCGGCGTCGTCTCCTTGAACTTCACCGTCACTGTAAGGTCGTCGACGACTTCGACGTCGTCGATGCCCTCGTACGTCGCAATCGTCGTCGTTGCAGCCGCCGGATCGGAGACGAACTGCCAGGTGAACTTGACGTCGTTAGCGGTGAATGGCTGGCCGTCCGACCAGACGACACCTTCCTTCAGCTTGTACGTCACGCTCATACCGTCGGCGGCGACACCGCCGTTATCGAGCGATGGTACTTCCGCAGCGAGCACGGGGATGAGGTTGCCTTCGACATCCACGTCGATGAGTGGCTCGAGCACGAGCGTTGCGGCAGCAGAGTCCTTAGTGCCCTGTGAGAAGTGTGGGTTGAGAATCGTTGGTGCCTGCCAGTAGAGGATGCGCAGGAGATCGGCCTGTCCACGACCGTGCCCCGGCTCGCCGGTGGAGTCGGTTGAGCCACCAGATCCGGACGTTGGGCTGGCTTCCTGGCTGGTGGTTTCCGTTGAGCCTGTGCTGGTCGTTTCTTCAGTTGGGCTTGATTCCGCCGGCGCGGTCGCTTCGCCAGCGCTCGACTCAGTCGTTGCTGCTGGCGCTTCGGTGGCTTCTTTGTCGTCGTCACCACCGCAGGCTGCCAGCAATGCGCCGATAACCGGAGCACTGAGACCGAGGGCCATGCCGCGCTTCAGTACCGAGCGGCGATCGAGGCGGTTGTGGAGAAGCTCGTTGCGCAGGTCATCGAGGTTCTGAAGTCGATTGTCCATGGTGAGAGGCCTCCCTCGTACAACGTAATGCGAACGCTGCGCCACCCTCGGCATAGGGAGGTGGCGCTCTGGTGTGTCTGCCAGAGCGCCGAGTCGATGTCGTGCAGGCCGATACGCTCCCCTGGCCGGTGGCGTTGTGACACGTGGCCAAAGGACGGCGACCGCTACTCCTCGAAGTACCAGTCAGCGATGTCACGCACATCTGGAGTCCACGGCGATGTCTTGTAGCCCTTCAGCTTCTTGTTGGCAGCAATGACATCGGCACGGTGAACGAGCGGAACGACGACAACCTGGTTGACTACAAGGTCGTTCATGCCCGTGAAGAGCTCGACCTGCTTGGCTTCGTCCAGCTCAGTGAGCGCCTGGGTGTACATAGTGTTGTAGTCCTCGTTCACCCAGCGATGGATGTTTGTGCCGGCCCACTGGTTCGACTTCTGGGCGAGGTCAACATCCGGGTCAACTGACTTCCAGCCGGACATGTAGTCGATGGGATACGGGCTTGACGGGCCGTTTGTGTACATCTCGACGTCGGCGTAGAAGTGCGCCGCAGTGTCCGGGTTTCCGGCGTCTGACGAGAAGTAGACACCGGCGTCGATCGACTTCAGCTCGGTCGGGACGCCGATGGCTTCCCAGCCCTGCTTGATGATCTCCTGTGTCTTCTGGCGCAGCGGATTAATCGTCGTCTGGTAGAGGATCTTGATCTCCACGCCGTCCTTGGCGCGCGGGCTGCCGGTCCAGCCGGCCTCGTCAAGGGTCGATCCGGCCTTATCGAGATCGAACTCGTACGAAGTGTCCTTGGAAGCGAACTTCTCCGGCGCGACGAGGATGTTTGGCGTCGCCTTGCCGGCCGGGCCGTACAGTTCCTCAGCAACGGAGTCGCGGTCCGACGCCAGCTTCAGCGCCTCGCGGACCTTGTCGTCGGTCATGAACGGATGCGGGCTGCCGGGCTCGGCCTTGGCCCCGTCGACCTCAGTGTTTGGATCGGCGAAGTTGAACAGCAGACGCTCGACGTTCGGGCTGGGAGTAAGCACGAGGACGCCGGAATCGCTGCCGTCGGCCATCGGCTCAAGGACGGATTTCTCAACCTGAAGATTCCAGCCCCAGTCCGTCTCACCTGTCTGAAGTGCTGCACGAGCTGCGGCAGTTGCATCGCCGCCGCCCTTGAGCTCGACTTTGGAGAAGTACGGCTTGTCGGCCTCCCGGTAGTTCTCGTTAATCTCATACATGCCAACATCGCCGGAGCGGAACTCCGCGATCTTGTACGGGCCGGTGCCGATCGGGTTGAGGTTGAACTCGGAGTTGCGAGCGGCTTCGCCCATCTGGTCCTGCAGGATGTGCTTCGGCAGCACCTGACCACCGAACCCGGTCGCGAACGGCGAATACCAGCCCGGAGCAGGGTCCTTGAAGTGCAGCGTTACGGTCAGATCGTCGACCACTTCGACGTCCTTGATCGGAAGGTAGGTCGCGATCGTTGTCGTCGCAGCCGCTTCGTCGACGACAAACTCCCAGGTGAACTTGACGTCCTCGGCGGTAAACGGCTCACCGTCTGACCAGACGACGCCTTCCTTCAGCTTGTAGGTGACGCTGAGTCCGTCTGCAGAAACGCCGCCGTTATCAAGCGATGGCACTTCAGCCGCCAAGACTGGGACGAGGTTGCCTTCGATATCAACGTCGATCAGTGGCTCAAGAATCAGCGATGCCGCCGCAGAGTCCTTGGTGCCTTGTGAGAAGTGTGGGTTGAGGATCGTCGGCGCCTGCCAGTAGAGGATGCGCAGAAGGTCGGCTTGGCCGCGGCCGTGACCCGGCTCGCCGGTTGAGCCGGTTGAGCCGCCAGATCCGGACGTCGGGCTCGCCGCTTCGCTGCCCGATTCCGTGGGGCTGGAAGCAGCACCTGCCTCGGTTGGGCTGGATTCCGCTGGCTTGGTCGCTTCACCTGCGCCAGTGTCGCTCGTTGCTTCTGGTGCGCTGGTGGCCTCTTCTTCATCGTCGCCACCACAGGCAGCCAGCAATGAAGCAATAACAGGGGCGCTGAGACCGAGGGCCATGCCTCGCTTCAGTACTGAGCGGCGGTTGAGACGATTGCGGAGGAGTTCGTTACGAAAGTCATCGAGGTCCCCGAGTCGGTTGTCCATCCTTGAGAGTCCTCCCTCGTTCATCTTGATGCGAACGCCGTGCCATCCATTGAGTACGCAGGCACAGGAAGAGTGAGTGCACTATCACGCACAGTGACAGGTAACTCCCCGTTGCGGCCGAACGATCCGGAATGCGGGCGCATCCGGTCAGAAAATGGCGACGCTCGACGGGCGCAGAGGATAGGAGCGCTCTCGTCATGTGCAACCCCGAGGTTTGACTGTCCCCCCGGCAGCAAAGGTGGGGCGTGCACAACGCCAACGGCCTTACGGTCTACAGGACAATTCAGTTGGCCAGGATCCGGCATGAATATATCAAATGGGCAATCGCCGAGACAGCGAGTCACGCATAGACGCGATCCGTGCTGCTAATCATCAGTACGACGCAGATGCGCCAGTGGATGTGCTGAGCCGGTCAGTCTCGAAGCGATGGGTAACGAATCGCCATCCCGATGAACAGGAGAATAGCCAACGCGCACGCGGCAGCCGTCGCGGCTGGCGCGCCGATTCGGTCCGCCAGAGCGCCGATCGGAAGCTGACCCAATGGCAGCATCCCCCAGGTCAGCAGATAGATCGACAGCACGCGTCCGCGCACGGCGTCATCGATGCGTAGTTGCAGCACAGTCTGATTGATAGCGAGATACGAAGCGCTCACGAGTCCGGCGACGAAGAGCAGCAGCCCGGCGGCGACAGTGATCGACGTGAAGGCAAAGACGATGACAAACGCAGCGAAGGCGATCGCACTCCAGACCTGGATGCCGCGGACATATCCCAGGGCTCGCCAGCGCGCTACCGCCAGCGCGCCAAGCACACTGCCCGTGCCGGAGCAAGCCATCAGGGCACCAAGCCCGGTCGCGCCGAGGTGCATCTCATCGCGGGCGAATACCGGCATGAGGTTGATGTAGGGCATGACGAGAATTGTGACCAGACCGGCCAGCAGGATCATGCCCTTCAGGAACTCGTCCCGCGCGACTGCCTCGATGCCCTCGGTGACGTTCCGCCAGAGCGACGACGAGCGCACGGCGATGTCCGAGGCCATCTTTGGCAGCTGCGCGGTCCAGAGCAGGGCGAGAATCTGCATGGCGGCCGCGACCGCGAACGTGCCAGACACACCGACAATTGCGATCAGCACGCCGGCGAGGGACGGCCCGACGACGCGCGTCGAGTTCTGGCCGGCGGCGTTGAGCGCCACAGCGTTCACCAGGTCTTCGCGCGCCACGAGGTTGGGGACAATTGCATTGCGGGTGGGGAACACGAACGACATGATTGTTCCGTAGACGAACGCCAGAGCAAGAATTGACCACGGACGAATGGCATCGGTAGCAATCATAATCGCGAACGCGGACGCTACGACCATAATGCTTGCTTGCGCAATCATCAGAACAGTTCTGCGATCGACGCGGTCAATCACGACGCCGGAGGGTATGGCAAAGATCAGTAGAGGGATACCGCCGGCAAAGCCGGTGAGCCCGACGAACAACGGCGAGTCGGTCTCCTGGAGCGCAAGCCAGCCGACTGCGATCTGATACATCCAGAATGCAGAGTTCGTCGCCATTGTGCCGAGGAACAGCAGCCGGAACCCGCGATACGCCGACAGCGAATGGAACATCCCATGCTGCTCGGTCGGCTGCTCAGTTGTTCGCGTGGCGCTGGCGGTGTTTTCGTCCGTCGTCGCCATCTACCCCCCATCCGGCCCGTGCCGGTTGCCGAGATGGAGCGTAACACGAGTAAATTGCCGTTGGGTATAGCCAATACGATTTTTGAGACGTCATCGCTCGACAGCAGCCATGCAGCGCCGGCGTGTCGCGGCCGTCAGGAGACGACGAGCGTTGGGAACTGGGCCGCATGCAGCCGCTGATAGACACCTCGCGCCGCGACGAGCTCCTGATGATGTCCCTCTTCGACGATGCCCGATTCGTCGACGACGACGATGCGGTCGGCGTTCTGGATCGTCGCAAGGCGGTGCGCGATGACGAGCGTCGTCCGACCAGCGGCCAGCTCGCTGAGCGAGGCCTGAATCGCGCGCTCCGTTTCGGAGTCGAGAGCCGATGTCGCCTCGTCGAGGATCAGGATCGGCGGATTCTTGACGAACATGCGCGCGATGGCGAGGCGTTGCTTCTGTCCGCCAGACAGCTTGACGCCACGCTCGCCGATGACCGTATCGAGGCCCTCCGGCATGCTCTCAACGACGGACTCCATGCGGGCGCGACGCACCGCATCCCAGACTTCGGCTTCAGTCGCATCCAGGCGTCCGTAGATGATGTTGTCGCGAATGGTGCCGGTGAACAGGAAGACATCCTGCTGGACGACGCCAATCTGCTTCCGCAGGGATGCGAGCGTCAGCGACCGGATGTCGTAGCCGTCGATCGTGACGCGGCCCTCGTCGACTTCATAGAAGCGCGGCAGCAGCGACGCAATCGTCGTCTTGCCGGCACCCGACGGGCCCACGAACGCAATCGTCTCACCGGCGCGGATCGACAGGTTGATGTTGTTGAGAACGTTCTTCTCCGGCCCGTAGCCGAAGGTGACGTTCTCGTAGCGGATGTCGCCGCGCAGGCGATCGACGGCGATCGCGTCTGGCGCATCCTGGATGTCAGGTTCGGTGTCGATCAACTCGGTGTAGCGACGGAACCCGGCCAGCCCCTTCGGGTAGATCTCGAGCACCGTGTTGATCTTCTCCATTGGGCGGAAGAAGACGCCGACCAGCAGCAGGAAGCTGACGAACTGCCCCTCAGTCAAGCGGTTGTGCAGGACGAAGTAAGCACCAGCAACCATCACGACGACCTGGGCCAGCCGCATCGATACGTAGCTGAGCGACATGCTGGCGGTCATGATCCGGTACGCCTCGAGCTTGGTCGAACGATAGCGGCGGTTGGCTTTGGCGAACAGTTCACGCTCGTGATCCTCGTTCGCAAACGCCTGGACGACGCGGATACCACCGACGTTGTCCTCAATGCGGGCGTTAAATTCGCCGACGCGCCCGAACAGCGACTTCCAGTTGGACGTCATCTTCGTGCCGTAGCGCACAGTGATCCAGCCGGTCATCGGGACAATCAGGGCCGCGATAAGGGCCAGCGGCGGATTGACGTAGAGCATCAGCGCGAGCGCGCCGACGAACGTCATCACGGCGATAAACAGGTCTTCTGGGCCGTGGTGGGCGACCTCGCCGATCTCTTCCAGGTCCTTGGTGATGCGGGCGACCAGGTGGCCAGTCTTCTGATTATCGAAGAATCGGAACGAGAGCTTCTGCAGATGATCGAAGCTCTTGCGCCGCATCTCGGTCTCGATATTGATGCCCAGCATATGGCCCCAATATCCGACAACGACCATGAGCAGCGCGTTGACAAGATAGATAGCCATCAGGCCGATCGCAAAGATGACGATCAATCCCCAGTCTTCGCCGGGCAGAAGGCGATCGACAAACGTGCCGACTGCCATCGGGAAGGCGAGTTCCAGGATGCCGGACAGGACTGCGCAAGTGAAGTCCACGATGAAGAGCTTGCGGTGCGGACGGTAGTAGCCGAAGAACCGCTTCACAACGGGCAGTGTCGAAGTGCTCACGTGTTTGTGTTTTACCTCTTCAGTTCATGCGATTGCAGGCGCAATTGTACTCGTGATGCTTCCCAGGCGAGGCGCTTGAAGCGCCGGGCCGCTGCGTCGATCATCAGCAGACGACTCCGTCACGGCCGGGGAGGCAGCACGGATCGACCACAGCGCAGTACTCGTGTTGTCTTGTACGACAGTCAGGAACGCAATCATGCCCATGAGTGGCCGGTGAGCTGCGGTAGAGATGCGGAAGCAGCTTGGCGATGCTGTTGCCCGAAGAGGCTGGTATGGTCGATAATCGAGGCAGTGCTGACGGGGCACACACGAAGCGATGGAGGACGGCGACCGGATGAAGGAATTGTTGCGCTGGCTTCGCGGGTCGACACTCGACGACGAAGACGAGTCGGTGCCGGAATGCCCGGATCACGGTGTCGAGATGGATCTCTTCAAGTATGTCGGCAAGCCCGCTCGATTCTCCGGCCAGGCCACGCAGACGTACACGCTGATTTACCGTTGCCCCGTCCCCGGCTGCGACCGTATCGCCGAACGTGAACGCGTTCGCTATCAGATTCCTGTGCGCGGCGAGCAGACGAGGCGACCAGCCTGGTTGAAGAATGACCGGACTCGCGTCTGATCGGTAGTCTCTACATCCCGCCCGCCTCAGCCAATCTTCGTGACTGGTTTATTCGACAGACCTCCTGGTCTACGGCCGTACTACCCGCTTACGACGGTGGCTCGGTCGCCAATCTGCCAGTTTCAATCCTGAGCGCGTTCGCCGGCGACGCCGACCACGATGAGCTGCTCCCAGCACTCTCGGATCGCAACCTGCCCGCCTCACTGCTTGAGGGCGCGCGCGCTGTCGTCCTGATCGTTATTGATGGGTATAGCGCAGAAGCCGCGCGTCGCGATGATGCATTGTCCACGACAGTCCCACCCGCGTTCAGTGGCGCTCTGACCTCGGTATTTCCGTCAACGACAGCCGCCGCGCTCACGTCGCTGCAGTACGGGCTGGCACCCGGAGCGCACGGGATGGCGGGCTACACAATCTTCCTGCCGACCGCCGGTCGACTCGTCAACCTCGTGCGCTTCAAGTCGGTTGACGGCGGCTCCGTCGATCCGAAATTCCTGAATGCGCGCAACATGGTGCCGCAGCCTTCGATCTACGATCGGGTGCGTTCCGCAGGCATCGACACGGTCGTTGTCTCGCATCAGGAGTACGCCGATAGCCCATTGACCACGATTCACTCCGGCGACACGCGCTATCTCGGGCACCGGACTGCTGCCGAGTTCGCGACGCTCCTGCGTTTCGCGACGGTCCAGCCTGGGCGGCGATTTGTCTTTGGCTATTGGGCTGGTGTGGATCTCGTATCGCATGCGTGGGGGCCGACTAGCGACACCGCGCGACTCGAAGCTCACCTTGTTCAGCGAGCGTTGATCGAGGGATTGCTTCGACCGCTGGCCAACGAGGGTGGCGATGTCGTTGTCATCCTGACGGCCGATCACGGGCACGCGACGATCGACGCAGATCGTCAGCTGCCGTTGTCAGAGCTGAGTCGCCGTGCCGGTAGCTGGTTGTCGCCCGCGACTGGTGAGCGCCGGGCGGTCGGCCTGACACCGCAAGCGAGCGGAGAGTCGACGTTGCGTGACGCGACGCAGGGCGAGGGAGCGATTGTGTCGATGGATGAGGCTGTGGCGCATGGACTCTTCGGACCGCCGCCATATCATCCTGAGCTCAGCCAGCGAGTGGGCCGGTATCTTCTTCTGGCGAAGAACGGCGCGTCGTTTCCCTATCGCAGCACCAACGGTGAGGATAAGCCGTTCGCGTCGGGTGCGCATGGGTCGCTGTCGCCGGTTGAGATGGTCGTGCCATTGATGGTCTGGCGCTTTGGTTCTACCGCGTGATAGCGCGGTCGACAACCATCGCCAGCAGGATCAGCGCCAGATAGTAGTTCGAATACTTGAACAGACGCCAGGCAAGCCGCGACGTACCTTCAACGTACATACGCGCCGCAAATCCGACAAAAACACCACCAAGAACGACAGCCGAGATTAAATACAGCATGCCAACATAGCCGGCCGGCACGAGGAGCAGCGTGATGGCGACGAGCTGGATCGCGTAGAGCAGGATCATGCGGCGCGTGTAGTCGTCGCCGTGCGTGACCGGCAGCATCGGCACCGCAGCCCGACCGTAGTCGCGCGCCTTGAGGAGTGCGAGACTCCAGAAGTGCGGCGGCGTCCAGTAGTAGATCAACGCGAAGAGCAAAAACGCAGTCAGGTTCAGCGAGCCAGTGACAGCGGCCCAGCCGACCAGCGGCGGGAATGCGCCGGCAGCACCGCCAATGACAATGTTCTGCGGCGTCGAACGCTTCAGCCAGCGGGTGTAGATGATGACGTAGAACAGGTTGCCGGCCAGCGCCAGGAGTGCTGCAAGCGGGTTGACGAACAGGGCCAGCACGATCACTGACAGAGCGCTCAATGTCAGGCCGAAGTTTCGCACCTGATCGCCAGTGAGACGGCCGGTCGGGATCGGACGCTTGCGCGTGCGCGACATAATCACGTCAATGTCGCGGTCGATGTAGCAGTTCAGCGCGCTTGCGCCGCCTGATGCGAGCGCTCCACCCAGCAAAGTGAGCAGGATGAGCGACGGCGATGGCCAGCCTGCGCCGGCGACCAGCATCGCACCGAGCGTCGTGATTAGCAGGAGCAGCATGATGCCTGGCTTCGTCACGCGGAAGTAGTCGCGCAGGACCTCGCGCGTCGTGTGGTCGGTTGTTTCGGCGTGCGTCGTGCCCGGCGTCGTAAGCAGCGCGACGCGAACGAGCAGCGCCCAGGAAATGCCGGCAACCCCGAAGTGCAGGGTCTCGACAGATGACGCGGCCACACCGGAGGCGCTCAGTGCGCCGATCGCGATCTCCGCACCGAACACGGCAGCGAAAGCCGTTAGCAGTGGCGCTGCGATTCGATGACGCAGTCCGACGACGAGCATCAGCGCGAGCAGTACCATCGCGCTCCCGACGAGAGCCTGGTGCGCGACTTGGCCGGAGATCTGGGCTGTTAGCGGTTCTGACATGGAGATGCCGCAGACGGGCCAGCCCTCGCACGAGGACGAGCCGGTCGTCGCAGCCAGATACGCGCCAGAAACGAGTACGGCAAAGACAGCGCCGATCGTGCCCAGCAGCAGTGGCCGGAACCATGTGCCGGCCGTCGCAGCCTGCAGGCGGGTCAGCCCGGCAGATGGAACGAGTGGCTGGACGAGCGCCAGCGCGCAAGCAAGGAGCAGCGCGGTCGCGCCGAGATGGATGGTGGCGGACCAGACCGCCGCAGTGCCGTTCGCCGGGACGAAGAGCATCGCGATCTGCACGCCAATCAGGATGATTGCAGCCGTGGAGATTGCGTGCGCCCGCCCATCGGTTCGTAGCGCCCGGCTGACAGCCGCGAGGCCGATGGTAATGAACGCGAGTAATGCTGAAACACCGAGGTGTAGCGCGCCAACCGACCCGGCTGAGCGGGTCAGGTAGCTCCAGCCGGAGCAATCACCCCAGGCCAGGCAGACTGCATCAACGCTGGTGCGGTGGATACCCGACACGACGATCAGGACGAGTGCCAATACCGCCAGCACGGCCGCAAGCCGCGAAAGCTGTAGGCGTGCTTGTGCCTCTGTCACCTCTGGATCCCCCACCAACCTGTGAATCTCAGCATTACCCGCTAATCCGAATGCGAACTGCTGCCCGCACGAGGAACTGCACAGCGCGGGTTACTTAGACCGAGGCGAGAATCTTCTTATCTCGCTCGGCGATCTGCTTGAGTACTTCGCCAATCGACCCGGCAGCGGAAAATCCCGGTCGGGCAGCGTTGATATCTTCTTCTGACATTTCACGAACTGCTGCGAGAATAGCCTCGCGGGCAGTTCCGAACTCTGAGAGAAGAACCCGGACATTGTTCGGATTCGCCGACGGCGGCGGCTCAGGAATCGCCGCATCCCCGGAGCCATCTCCGAGCGACATCAGCTTGATCAGCTGCGACGAGCGGATCTCGGACTCGCGCAACGCCGCCATAGCTTCCAGCACACTCGCCGAGTTGCCGGTTGCTGAATCGAGCGGCCGAATCTTCAGATTGAGATTCCGGTACGTATCGATGAGGCTCGCGATCACATCGGAGTTCGCCAACTGCATCCCTCTCAGTTCTGGTGTCTCCGGGCATGATCGACAGCCCGGGTCCTTAGTCCCCCACCGGAGGATTGTACGAGCGAGGAGAAATCTGAGCAACAGTCTCGGGCGCTGCAGACGCCTATGGTACGATAACGGACGCGACGCCAAGTTCGGAACACGACAACTTTCGGCGTCAGTCCGATCAGTCAAGAGCACCGTGAGGAGCTGGACGAGCATGGCGTCGAGACGGCGAACGCCGCTGCGTTGCCCGATCTGTCAGGGCGATCTGACAAATACCCAGATCATTCCGCTCGGCGCGGTCACTGCTGACCTGCCGTGGGAGCTTCACGCGGGCCAATGCCCCGAGCATGGCTGGTTCCAGTGTGAAGTGATTTCACGCCCGCCGCGCGAGATCTTCCCTGTGACTCGTCCTGGAGGTACAGCGCGCTCGTTCACCATCGACGGTGTTGTTGCCTATGCCTTCCCAACGGTCTGGAATTCGCAGGTAACCCCGACACGAGTCGATCCATACGACGAACGATACTGGGAGGTCGACTGGTCGCGATTGCCGAAAGGCTCAGTCAGCATCTGACTGGTGGCCGGGACTAACCGTCCAGGATCCCCGTCTTCGACCCGATCATTCCGACCGGCGAGGGTGAAGCGTTGGTGAACGGTGCTGGCTCCGATCGCGGGCCGAAAGGCGATGCAGGCTCACGTCCGTCGTTGACGCCGGCGTCGCTTCTGATCGTCCTGCTAATCTTTTATCTTGTTGTCCAGATCCAGACAATTGTCTTTCTGTTGCTCTTCGCCGTTCTCTTCGCGACGGTGATCGAGCGTCCGGTGCTGAAGCTGGAGTCCCGCGGTATGCCGCGAGCTGCCGGCATCCTCACTGTCTACGTCGTGATCCTCCTTGCGTTGGTTCTCCTGGGTTTCATCTTCGTGCCGCTCATTACTGCCGAGGCCCGGTCGTTCTCGCAGGAAGCGCCGAATCTGATCCAGAATCTGGCGGACGAGTGGCGCACCAGCGACAATCGATTTCTGGCGCGCACCGGCTACCGGTTTCTGACCCAGCTGAAGTTCCGGCTCGACAATCCGCCACCGCCGACTGGCGGGACGGCGATTGGGCTGATTACTGGCATCGGCGCGGTGATATTCGGACTGGTTGCGACGTTCGTCATTGGCTTCTACTACTTAATGGAGAAGCACCTCGTCAAACGACTTCTCCTCCAGAACATGCGGGAGGAGACACGCGACCGGGTCAACACCGTTTGGTATGACGTCGAGGCGAAGGTGGGCGACTGGCTGCGTGGACAGCTCACGCTCTGCGTCATCATCGGCGTGGCATCTGGTATCGGATACGGTTTGCTGGGGCTCAGGTTCTGGCTGCTGTTGGCCTTGTTCGCCGGGATCACCGAGATGGTGCCGGTCATCGGTCCGTGGATTGGTGGTATTCCCGCCTTCGCCATCGCGATGCTCGACTCGTGGCAGAAGGCAATCATCGTCGCGATCTTCATCGTGTTGCTGCAGTTCACCGAGAACAGCATCCTCGTGCCGCGCATCATGCGCGGTGCCATCGGGTTATCACCTTTAACGGTCTTTCTTGCGGTACTTGCCGGTGGGCAATTCATGGGGCCGCTCGGCGCGTTGCTGGCGATCCCGTTTGCTGCTGCAATTCAGGTCATCATCGAGGACGCATTGCGTGTTCGCCGTGCGCGAACAGTCTTCGCTTCGGCAGCGCCGGAAACCGCGCCGCAGCACAGCTCAAACTGGCGCGGAGTGCTGACGCAATTCCTGGGAGATGCCGAACAAAGGCATCCACGCGTACCCGCCGACCCGTCTGAGCCTCCCCAATCGACGGAACCGCGGGACGACCGCATCGATTCGTACCAACCGCCTGGAGAATGACGTGCCCGAGCTTCCCGAAGTCGATGTCGCTCGGCGCGGAATCGCCGAGCAGCTTTTGCACGATCCGATCGTCGGCATCGATCTACGCCTGCCGAAGCTGATCATTGCTGCCGATGGTCTTGGACTCGATCAGATCGTTGGGCGGTCGTTCGAACGGGTTGACCGCCACGGGAAGTACCTGCCGATTGTCATCGGTGACATCGCGATCGTCGTGCATCTGAAGCTCAGCGGCCAGATTGTCGCGCGCGGACCGTCGATTCCAGGCTTCAACGCGGGCCACCCGGTGCCGGCCTATGGCGCTGAGCTCCCGCACAAATCAACGCATCTGATTCTGGACTTCGCGAGTGGCGCGA